>NZ_JBEZHK010000025.1:0-117808 GCF_040650555.1 Streptomyces sp. NPDC048664
CGAGTTTCATGGCGGCCCGTACCCTAAACCGACTCAGGTGGTCAGGTAGAGAATACCGAGGCCCGGCGACCGGTGTGCGAGGGCTGGAGGCGTTCCGCGTCGGGTCAGTCCCGCTCCCAGCGGTAGAAGCACTGCGCCATCGCGTCCTTAGGAGAGCGCCAGGTCGCGGGGTCGTACGCGCTGACGTACGCCGTGAGCCGCTCGCTGATGTCCCGGAAGGCCGGGTGCTCGGCCACCTTGGCGATGGCGGGGCCGGGCTCCCGCTCGGACTCGACGAGGTGCATGTACACATCGCCGAACTGGAAGAGGCTGCGCCGGGTGACCCCGACGAGGTGCGGCAGCTCCCCCCCGTCCGAGTCCGCGAACACCTTGGCGATGTCCGGGGCCGACCCGGGGGCCATACGGGCGACGATCAGGGCCTGGTGCATGGGGTCCGTACTCCGTCCTGTCCGGTCGTTCCTGACCGGTCGTGTCTTCGGTGAGGGGTCAGTCGGCCAGGACCGAGGCGGGCCGGTTCCGGGTCGCGGCCTGCTCGACGCGGTCCCGGATGAGGGCCATCTGGACCTTGGAGTTGCGGTTGATGTTGTCGGTCATCCAGGCGTCGTCCACCGGCGCCTCGGCCCGCATCTCGAAGTCCTGCGCCCACACCATCCGGGTGCCCTGGGGCACCTCCTCGTACTGCCAGCGGATGTTCATGTAGGCGAAGGGACCGGGCTCGACGCGGCGGGCCCTGACGCTGAGGGTGTCGCGGTCCGTCTCGCGCTCCGAGACCCAGCTCCACACCGTGCCGTTCTCGTCGGGGTGCATGGTCAGCCGGAACGTCGTCCGGTTGCCCTCCCGCGAGAGCACCTCGCAGGAGGCGTACTCGCTGAACAGGTTCGGCCAGTTGTCCAGGTCGTTGGTCATGTCCCAGACCAGGTCCACCGGCGCGGCGATGACGATCTCGTTCTCGGTGTGTCCGGCCATGTCAGGCTCCTGCCATGAGGGTGGTGTTGACGAGGTCGAGGAACTGACGGGGCGTCCTGCAGCGCTCCGCGTCGGGCGGCATCTGGGTGCCGTGCCGGTTCTCCAGCTCGCCCACGATGCCGAGCAGGCCGAGCGAGTCGATGCCGAGGCTGTCGAAGGCGGAGTCACAGCTCTGTTCGAGCTCCCGTGGGGCGACGGTGACCCCGGCGGCCTTCTTCATCAGTTCGGACAGTTCTTCGACGGTGATGCGCTCACTCATGCGATTCCTCTCCTTTCCGCTCCATTACTGGTTCCGCGTCATTGCTTGCGTGTCATTGCTTCCGTGTCATGCGCCGCGCCGCAGCACGAGCGCCGAGTTCGACCCCATGAGTCCCCGGCTGAGGACCAGCGCCGTGCGCAGTTCGGCGGGGCGCGCCTGGCCGGTCACCAGGTCGAGGTCGTGGCAGACGTCGAAGACGCCCGGTGTGGGGGGGATCAGACCGTGCTCCATCGCGAGCACCGCCGCCGCGCTGTCCAGCACGGGCGCCGCGCAGTAGCCGCGGCCCGTGCCGGTCTTGGGCGCCGTGACGGGTACGCGCCGGCCGTGCGCACCCAGCACCTGTGCGAGTGCCTCCGCCTCGGCGCCGTCCGCCGCCGGCACCCCGAGGGCGTCGGCGAAGACGACGTCGACCTCCTCGGGGGCGCAGCCGGCCTCGTCCAGGGCGCCGCGGATCGCCTGGACGAGCCCCTCGCGGGACTGCTCCCAGCGGGAGGCCCCGGTGAAGGTCGCCGCGTGCCCGGCCACCACGGCCCGGACCGGTACGCCCCGCTCACGGGCCGTGCTCTCGTCCTCCACGACCAGCATCGCGCCGCCCTCGGCGGGCACGAAGCCGCACGCGCCGGAGGTGAACGGACGGTACGCGCGGGCCGGGTCGGACTCGGTGCTGAGCTCGTCGTAGCCGAGCTGGCACACCATCGAGTACGGGGCGAGCGGCGCCTCGGTGGAACCGGCCAGCATCACATCGGTGCCGCGCGCCACGGCCCGGGCCGCGTGCGCGAGGGCGTCCAGGCCGCCCGCCTCGTCGGCCGCGACGACCGAGCAGGGGCCCTTGAACCCGCGGCGGATGGAGATCTGGCCGGTGCTGGCCGCGTAGAACCAGGCGATGGACTGGTAGGGGCCGACGTAGCGGCTTCCCTTGCCCCACAGCCGCTGGAGCTCCCGCTGCCCGAACTCACCGCCGCCGGACCCGGCGGCGGTGACCACGCCCAGCGAGAAGGGCGAGCCGTCGGGGGCGTCCCGGCCGATCCGCGCGTCCTGGAGCGCGAGATCGGCCGCGGCCATCGCGAAGTGCGTGAACCGGTCCGTCTGGACGAGGAAGCGCTCCTCGACCGCCGAGGCCGGCTCGAAGGACCGCACCTCACCGGCCACCCGCAGCGGCAGATGCTCGCAGCCCTCGCGGGTGATCCGGTCCAGGACGCTGACGCCCTCGCTGGTGGACTTCCAGAAGGCGTCGGTGCTCGTTCCGTTGGGCGCGACGACGCCGATTCCGGTGACGGCGGCGCGCCTGGTGTGCTGCCGAGGGCTCATCGTGTCCTCTCCCTCTGCCGGGTCAGGATCACCGCGGACTGGAAGCCGCCGAACCCGCTGCCCACGGAGAGCACGCTGTTCAGCCTGCGCTCGCGCGCGACGCGGGGCACGTAGTCCAGGTCGCATTCGGGGTCGGGGACCTCGTAGTTCGCGGTCGGCGGTACGGCCTGTTTCTCCAGGGCCAGTACGCAGGCCACGACCTCGATGGCGCCGATCGCGCCGAGTGAGTGCCCCACCATGGACTTGATGGAGCTCATCGGCGTGTCGTACGCGTGATGGCCCAGCGCCCGTTTCACCGCGGCGGTCTCGTGCCGGTCGTTCTGCCGGGTTCCCGAGCCGTGCGCGTTGACGTAGTCGATCGCCGAACCGTCGAGCCGGGAGTGGTCGAGCGCGGTCTCGATCGCCCGCGCCATCTCCAGGCCCTCGCTGGTCAGACCCGTCATGTGGTAGGCGTTGCCGAACGTGGCGTAGCCGCTGAGTTCGCAGTACACACGGGCGCCACGGGCCCTCGCGTGCTCCAGCTCCTCCAGCACCAGTACGGCGCCGCCCTCGCCCATGACGAAGCCGTCGCGGTTGTTGTCGAAGGGACGGGAGGCGTGCTCGGGGTCGTCGTTGTTCGGGGACGTGGCCTTGATCGCGTCGAAGCAGGCCATGGTGATCGGGGAGATCGGCGAGTCCGACGCACCCGTGATGCAGACGTCGGCCCGGCCCTCCTCCACGGCGTGGAAGGCGTACCCGACCGCGTCGAGCCCGGAGGTGCAGCCCGTGGAGACGGTCTGCACCGGACCGCACGCGCCGAAGCGCTCCGCCACGGCCGACGCGAGCGTGCTCGGCGAGAACGCCCGGTGCAGCTGGGGCTCCGCCTCGCGGTGGTCCACGTCCCAGCGCTGCCCGTGGGCGCTGACCAGGACGTAGTCGTGCTCCAGTCGGGTGGTGCCGCCGACCGCGGTGCCGAGCGAGACCCCGACGCGCCACGGGTTCTCCCGGGCGAGGTCGAGCCCGGCGTCCCGTACGGCTTCGTCCCCGGCGACGAGGGCGAACTGGATGTACCGGTCGGACCGCTGGACCTGCTCCGCGTCCAGGCCGTGCGCCACCGGGTCGAAGTCGCACTCGGCGGCGATCCGGGACCGCAGACCGGACGGGTCGAAGAAGGTGATGCCCCGCGTCGCGGTACGGCCGTTGGCGAGCAGATCCCAGAACGCCGGTACGCCGATACCGCCCGGAGCCACAATGCCTATGCCGGTGACCGCCACGCGCCGGGTCATGAACGGACCTGGCCTTGCCCGGCCGGCCGGGCACCGCCCGCCTCGGCAGCCTTGACCGTGCCCGCGACCGCGACGACGTCCCGCTCCTCGGTCTCCTCCGTGTCCACGTGCCCGAGCTGCGGGCGCGGGGCGAGGGGGCCGAGGTGGAAGACCAGGCGGGCCTCCTCGTCACCGACGTTGCGGAAGCGGTGCCGCATGTAGGCGGGGATCAGCAGCCCCTGCTCGGGCATGAGCGGTGTGGCCTCGCCGTCCAGGTCCACCTCCAGCCTGCCGCAGATGACGTACACGAACTCCTCGGAGTACGGGTGGTAGTGCTCGCCGATGCGGTCGCCGGGCTCGATGAGGGCCACACCCATGAAGCCGCTGGTGGAGCCGACCGTGGCCGGGGTGAGCATGGCGCGCAGATCGCCTCCGCGCCTGCGGTTGGGATCGATCTCGTCGAGGCCCACGATTCTGGGGCGGGGTTTGATCACGTCGATTCCTCCTTGGTGAGATGCCGGAACGCATGTGCTGCGTCGACATGGGCGGGGCCGGCACGGGGCTGGGGACAGCCCCAGGCCGGCGAGGCCCGATCGATGGGCCCGATGGCCCGGTCACCGCGGTCCGGTGAGCGTCGGTCCGGTGTCCGGTCGGGTACGGGGCCGGAACCGGACCGGCGCTCGGCTGCCGGGCCACGGCTGCGCGGTCGTCCGCGGTCGCCCGCGGTCAGGTGTCGGGTACGGCTCGGGGTGGCTCAGGTGGGGGTCGGGTCGGGGTGCGGGACCCGGGTGGCGGTCAGGCCTCGGGGGCCGAGCGGCGGTCGGTGACCAGGTCCATCCGGGCGAGCGTCAGGAAGCGCACCAGGTCCTCGCCCTTCAGCGCGGAGCCCTCCGCGCCCACGGCGGCGCCGTCGACCAGGGTGGCCAGCTCGGCCGCCTGCGGGGAGTCGGGCAGGCCCAGGGCCAGCACCGGGTCCGCCTCGATGCCGCCGCGCACGTCGACCAGCCGCACCACGATCTCGTCGCGGTGGAAGACGGTGCTGCTGCACACCGGGCTGTTCGGGTCGTCCGCCGCCAGCTCGTCCTGCTGGGCCAGCAGCCGCGCCAGCTCCATCCCGCGGCCGGCCTGGGCCGGGTAGTACAGCGCGAGGCGTTCCGCCTCGGAGCACTCCTGACCGCTCGTCACATGGTGCACCGCGGGCACCGCCGCCCGGGTGAAGAAGACCCGGGTGGCCTCGGGGTCGTCGAAGTCCCGCTCCTGCTCCAGATAGGGGTTGATGGCCTCCTCCACCGCCCGCACCTCGGGCTGCCGGGAGACGTGGCGCAGCGCGGCGAGCAGGTCGCCCTCCACCTCGATGGCCCGCACCACCCGGTTGCCGTGCATGAAGAGCGAGGTCCGGCACAGCCGCGTGGACTCGTCGACCTTCGCCTTCGGCGGGGCGTAGTCCGCGAGGATCTTGGCGACCTTCTCCTCGCTGCCCGGCTTGACGGTGAAGGTGAGCGCGTGGCGGATCTTGCCGTCGCCGATCCGCGGGGCCGACTGCAGCCGCCGCGTGGCGGACTCGGCGGGCGTGGCCACTCCGGTCTCCCGCACGACGTGGAAGCGCAGCGAACGGGTGTCGCGGACGCAGCTGTGCAGCGGACGCACCATCTGGACGTGGTCCTCGCTGTTCACCCAGTCGAGGAAGGGCGGGGCACTCTCCCACTCGCTGGTGATGAGCCACTGGGAGGGGTTCTCGATCGACTGGCAGAGCTGGTCGCTGACGTGCCCGGGTACGGACGCGACCTGGGTGCACAGTTTCTCGTACGCCTCCAGGAACTGCTGCTGGGCTCCGTCGTACACATCCACGAGCAGCATCACGCGCAGCCGGGAGCCGTCGAAGACGGACTGGGAGACCCGCTTGGACATCTGTCGCGTCAGCGGTTCTGAAATACGTTCAGACGTTGTGGTCATCCTTCGCACTTCTTCCTTCGCGAGGGGGCAGAGGCAACGTCGAGCCGCGGGTGACGCGACGTCAGCGTTCCTCGATCGTGTGCCGGTCGCAGGGAGTGCGCGACTCGTATGAACCACGTGGGTGACCGGGGGCGCGGGCTCGATCGCCCGAACGGACGCACGGCCCGACGACGAAGCATCCGAGCCTGGTCGGGGCGGGCGGCCCGGCGACGCCGTGTCCATGACCGGCGCGCACGAGGCCGACCTCACCCCCGAGGCCGCCCGGGCCGCCGGCCGTCCTCTAGCACCTCGGCAAGGCCGGTGAGGGTGAGCAGCGACCGCAGCGCGGGCCCGGCGTCCCGCAGGACGAACTCCCGGCCGGCACGCCGCGCGGCCAGCCGCAGCCGGGCCAGGTGGTCGAGGTCCGCCGCCGTCGGCTCGACGAGGGCGGACACCTCGCAGACGACGACCACCGCGTCCGCCCGGGCCGCCAGCAGCGCGGCCAGCCGTTCGGCCAGGGCCTCGCCGGACCCGGGCGGAAGCGGGGTGAGGGGGAACTCCACGGTCTCCATACCGGCTCAGACGCGTCCCCGCCCGAGGACTCATCGGCTCCCGCCCGTGCGGCGCGGCGCGTGCACCGCCCCGCGGAAGGCCCGTGCGGGGGCGGCCGGACCGCCGGGCCGGTCCGGGCCGGGCCTCGGGTCAGCTGCCCTTGAGGTGCCTCATCAGACGCTCGAAGTCCGTCCAGCCCGCCAGGTCCGAGGGGTCGCCGTCGAAGGGGTAGTAGAGCGCCGGGCGCCGCTTCGGGCCCAGCTCGCGCGGCGGCCGGGCCAGCGGCGTCCGCCGGGCCCGGTCGCCGGGCATCTGCCGCACCTCCTCCGCGCCGAGGACGAAGGCGTACGGGACGCCCGGGCCCTCGAAGCGCGGGGGCACGGACAGGTCCCGGCGGGCCCGGCGGACCTGGACCAGCATCGACTGCAGGTCGTGCCGGGTGGCCAGCACCTCGGCGGCCCGGGTGATGTCGGCGTCCGTGGGCACCTCCTCGCCCGGCCCGTAGCCGAACGCCAGCGTGACGTCCTCCTCCACCCCGCCCGTGGTACGGCTGACCCGGACCGTCGCGAGACCCGGGCGCTCCGGGGTGCCGACGACCACCAGCCAGGTGGGATCGGGCGCACGCTCGTAGGCCACATCCGTCAACTGGCGGGGTGACCAGGGCAGGTTGGCGGGCTCCTCGGTGCCCCAGCCGGCCGGCGGCTCACCGGTGAGCTCGCGCCACACCGCCTCCAGGGCGCCGCCGAGCACGAGCCGCTCGTCCGCCGGGTGGATCGTCCGGAAGGACACGGCCAGCTGGCGCTCTCCGTCGTCCGAGGTCCTGGGGGCGAAGGACGCGGCCAGGGGGGTGCGCGGGTCCTGCGGGGACGCGTCCGGGGACCCGACGGGCTCGAACAGGCCGTCGCCCCAGCGCAGCACGGCTCCGGACAGGCCGTCGTAGTAGCCGTCCTCCTCGTCCCGCACCACCCAGCGCGAGGGCCAGCCCGGCAGGCTGTTGCGGACCGCCGGGGACAGGCGCGTGCCGGCCGGGGTGACGATCTGCAGGCCCAGTTCGGCCTCGGCGGCGGCCCCGAAGGCGTTCGAGAGCCAGGCGGTCATCGCGACCACCGGACGGTCCTGGATCACCACGGCGACCTTGTCGGTGAGCACGTCCACGGCGGGCTGCGCCGCGGCCGGGGTCGGCACCGCCCGCACCCCGTCGGTGCTGACCACCCCCAGGGACCGGGTGGCGTCCGGTGGCCAGGCGGTGCCGCCGACCAGGGTGGCGACGCGGGCCGCGAACGTGCCCGCGAGCCGCTCGGCCTCCTTGACACCGGTGGTGGCGCGGGCCTCGGTCCACCAGTACGGCACCTCGGGTTCGGTCGCCCCGAGCAGCCGCTGCGCCTCCCCCCTGACCCGCACCAGCAGGGGTGCCTCGACGGAGACCAGGGGGCGGCCCTGTCCGTCGCAGAGCTGCACCACCGCGCCGTTCCCCTCGGCGCCCGCCAGCAGGTCGGGGCCGCCGGAGAGCAGCGCCGCGAGCACGCTGAGCGGGTCGGGCATGTTCCTGGTGAGTGCGACGACGTCCTTCGTCATGGGTTACCTCGCCCCCGTGTACACCGTCTGGATCAGCCGGTTCGGCTCGCCTCTCCGGATCAGGACGCCGCGACCGGGCGGCTGCCGGTCGGCGTACACACCGGGGAAGAGCTGGCCCTCGCTGCGGTCGCCGGCCATCACCATCGCCGACGAGCCGGACTCGCGCAGGCTCTGCAGCAGCGGCTCGTACATGCCCCGGGAGGCTCCCGCGACCCGGCGGGTGAGGACGAAGTGGAGGCCGATGTCCTGGGCCGAGGGGATGTACGGCAGGAAGGGCGCGAGCGGCTGCTGGCCCGCGGTGGTCAGGACGTCGTAGTCGTCCACCAGGATCACGATCCGCGGGCCGGAGCCCCAGTCGCCCGGTTCCAGGTCGGCGCCGTCCACGCCGTCGTCGGGCAGCCGCTTCTCCAGTTCGGTGGCGATGCCCGCGGATAGGCCCGCGCAGAGCTTCGCGTTGTAGGCGTACCCGCCCAGGTACTCCTCCGGGACGACACCGCGCAGCCCGCGGCGCGGGTCCATGACGCCGAAGACCAGTTCGTCCTCGCCGTGGCGCTCGATCAGGCCCTCGGCGACCGCCCTGAGCAGGCTGGTCTTGCCGCACTCGCTGTCCCCCATGATCAGCAGGTGCTGGTCGTGCCGGAACAGGTCGAGCAGGACGGGTGCCAGCTGCGTCTGGTCCAGTCCGATCGGGACCCGGCGCGGTTCGGCCACCGGGCCGGGCAGCAGGCGCGGCTCCAGGACGTGCGGCAGCACCCGGACCGGCTGGGCCGTCTCGCCGGTCCAGGTGGCGCGGATCGTGCGGGCCGTGCGCTCCAGGACCGCGCCGAGATCGCCCGTGTCGTCGGCGCCGTCCGTGCGGGGCAGGGCGACCTGGGCGAAGAGCTTGCCGTCGGTGAGGACCCGGCCCTTGTCCTCGGGGGCGAGGGTCTCGGCGAGCCTGCGGTCGACGCTGGACTCGCCGGGGTCGTTCAGCCGCAGCTCCACCCGGGTGCCGAACTGGGACTGGGCGGCGATGCGCACGTCGTTCCAGCGCAGCATGCCGGCGACCACGTGGATGCCGTAGCCGCTGCCCCGCTTGAGGATGTCACCGACCGCGTCGTCCAGTTCCTCGAAGTCGTCGCGCAGGGCGCCGAAACCGTCGATGAGCAGCACGATCTCCGTGGAGGCCAGCTCGGGGACGCGGCCCGCGGCGCGCAGGGCGCGCAGCTGCTCCAGCGAGTCGACCTGGTGGACCCGGAACAGTTCCTCGCGCTGGTCCAGCATGCCGCGCACGGAGTCGACGGTGCGGGCGCACCGCTCCCGGTCCGCGCGGCCGGCGACCCCGCCCACGTGCGGCAGCCCGGACAGCGCCTGCAGACCGCCACCGGCCAGGTCGAGACCGTAGACGCCGACCTCCTGCGGCGTGTGGGTGAGCGCCAGGGACAGGGCGAGGGTGCGCAGCAGGGTGGTCTTGCCGGACTGGGGGCCGCCGATGACCGCCGCGTGGCCGCCCGCCACCGTGAGGTCCAGGAACCACTGGCCCTGCCACTGCCGGGTCGGGTCGTCCAGGACGCCCAGCGGCACCTGGAGCGGGCCCCGGCGCCGGGCGAGCTGCACGCCGCGCGCGCCCACCTGGACCGGCCCGGCGACCTGGTCGAGGGGGACGGCGTCGGGCAGCGGGGGCAGCCAGATCTGGCGCACGGGCGCGGTGTCGGCGTTCTCGATCTGCCGGACCATGACGCCCATCTCGGTCGGCCCGGTCTCCCGGCGCCGCATCTGCGGCTCCTGCGGACCCGAACCCTCCTCCTGGTCCAGGGAGTTGTACGCCGTGTACTCCAGGACCGACGGCCCGCTCTCCTCGGTGTCCCGCTGGACGGGCCCGCGGTAGGCGCCGGAGACGTAGCCGGCCTTGAACCGCTCGTAGTGGCTGGTGTCGACCTTGAGGTAGCCGAAGCCCGGCAGCGGGGGGAGGTGGAAGGCGTCCACCGTGTCCAGGACCGTGCGGGACTCGTCGGCGGAGAAGGTGCGCAGGCCGAGCCGGTAGGACAGGTAGGTGTCCAGGCCCTTGAGCCGGCCGCCCTCGATGCGCTGGCTGGACAGCAGCAGATGGACGCCGATGGAGCGGCCGATACGGCCGATGGACAGGAACAGGTCGATGAAGTCCGGTTTGGCGGTGAGGAGTTCACCGAACTCGTCGATCACCACGAACAGGTGCGGCAGCGGTTCGAGGTCGGGGCGCCGCTCGGCGCGCAGGGCGGCGTAGTGGCCGATGTCGCTGACGTCGCCCGCCTCCTTGAGCACCTTCTGGCGCCGCTTGACCTCGCCGGCGAGCGAGGCGTGGACGCGTTCGACCAGGCCGGTCTGGTTCTCCAGGTTGGTGATCACACCCGCCACGTGCGGAAGGCCCGCGAACGGTGCGAAGGTGGCGCCGCCCTTGTAGTCGACGAGGACGAGCGCGAGGTCCTCCGGCGGGTGGGTGGCGACCAGCGCGAGGACGAGGGTGCGCAGCAGCTCGGACTTGCCGGAGCCGGTGGCGCCGACGCACAGGCCGTGCGGGCCCATGCCCAGCTCGGAGGACTCCTTCAGGTCGAGGAGCACGGGCTCGTGCCGGTCGTTGACGCCGATCGGGACGCGTAGGAAGGCGCGTTCGGCGCGCGGCGCCCACAGCCGCTCCAGGTCGAGGTGGGCGACGTCCTCGATGCCGAGCAGCTCCGCGAACTCGACGGGACCGGCCAGCGGGGCGTCCAGCAGGGACTCGGCGGACAGCCGCAGCGGGGCGAGCATCCGGGCCAGCCCCTCGGCGAGGGCGGGGCCGACCTCGTCGACCGTGCCGTGGGCCCTGATCGGCTCGGCCTCCCGCAGGTCCTCGATCTCGACGCGGGACCCGTCCACGGTGATGCGCACGCCGACGCTGTCCGGTTCCCGCACCCGCTCGTCCAGCAGGTGCAGCACGGTGACGCCCATGTCCCGCAGGCCGACCGCCTCGTCGGGGCGCGGCAGTTCGACGGCGTCGCCGCCGTGCGCGTCGGCGACGACGAGGAGCCGGGACGTCATGGCCAGGGCGTCCTTGCCGGACAGGCCGCGGCGCACCTCCGCCGCGTAGGAGGCACGGCGGCCGAGCTCGGCGCCGATCTGCCGGGCCAGCTGCGGCGGCGAGGGCGCGATGCGGCGGGCGGCGACCGGGCCGTCGAACTGCTCGGGGTCCAGCAGGTGCGGCAGCCACTTGGCCCACTCCCAGTCGGCCAGCCGGTCCCCCGGGGCCGCGACGGCCACGGCCACGTCGTCGGGCGCGTGCGTGGCGGTGGCCTGCGCGAGCAGCGCGCGGACGACGCGCAGGGTGTCCTCGCGCGGGCCGATGACGCTGATGTCGCCGACCCGGTCGAGCGGGACGGTCAGCGGGAGTTCCGTGCCGGTGCCGAAGCGGGCGGTCAGCGCGGACGCCTCGTTGAGCATGAACCGGTCGGGCGGGGTGAGCACGGACGAGCCCTGCTGGGCGACCTTCAGATCGCGCACCGGCATCTGGCCGGTGCCGACACGCACCCGCAGGAAGTCCCCGTCCACCCGCCGCCGCTCCCACAGCCGGGCGGGGTCGCGCACGATGTCGTACAGGGCGTCCGGCGGCGGGTTGAGCACCTGGGCGCTCTCGCGCCGCTCCCGCTCCTCCTCGGCCAACTGCTCGCGCAGCTCCTCCAGATAGGCCAGATAGGCCTCGCGCTGGGTGCGGCGGGTGCGCTGGGCCTTGCCGCGCTGGGAGAAGGCCATGGCGAGGGAGCCGGCCAGGGTGACGACGAGGATGATCGCGCCCAGCCCCGCGAACTGGCTGTTGCGTACGACCGTCATCATCACGACGGACGACATGACGCCCGCGACGGGCAGCAGCGAGTGCAGCACCGAACCGGCCTTGCCCTCGGGCAGGTTGGGCGGCGCCTCTATGGTGCGCGGCTCGGGCACGGCCGGCGGCCGGGTGGTGCGCGCGGGGCGGTGGATCAGTCGGGTGCTCATGTTCGTCGCCTCGTCCTCGGGTTGCTTCTACGCCCCTTCCTGTCGGGCGGGTTCAGCGCTGCTTCTGGGAGAGCCGGAACGCGTCGGCGGCCAGGCGGGTGGCGGCCTGCCGGGTGGCCCGGGCGAGGAGGTCGGTGCGCAGGGCGCCGCCCTGCGCCAGGTGGCGGTCGTAGGGCAGGACCACCACGGTCACTCCGGCCGCGGTCAGTTCCTCGGCGGCCCTGCCGAGGTCGACGCCGGGGTGCGGCGCGGTCTCGGTGAGGACGACGACGGTGAGGTCCAGCACGTGCCGGGGCAGGTTGCGCATCCACTCCAGGACGGCGTGCGTGCTGGCGAGGCCCTCGGGCGTCGCGGCCACGGTGAGCACCCGGGCCTGCGCGGCGGACAGCGCGGTGCGGGCGACCTCGGCGGGCAGCGTCTCGCAGTCGACGACGGTCACCCCGAAGTAGCGGCGCAGCGACACCATGACCCGCTCGTAGCCCTTGGTGTCGAGCATGGCGCCGACCTGGCCCTGACTGCCGGGCAGCAGCCAGGCGTTGCCGCCGAGCGGCACCAGGTATCCGGTGACGTCGAGCAGCGACATCTGCGGCTCCAGCAGCCCGGCGAGATCACCGGTGGTCCAGCGCACGCTCTCCGCGCCCAGCCGCAGCGGCAGCGAGCCGAGCGCCGGGTCGGCCTCGACGGCGAGCACCGGGTCCTGGCGGTAGTGGGCGTAGGTGGCGGCCAGCAGGGCGGCGACGGTCGTCTTGCCCGAGCCGCCCCGGATGGAGGTCACCGCGATCTGGCGACCGGTGGTGACCGCCTGCTGCAGCACCTCGGCCCGCGCCGCGGTGTCGGCGACCTCGCGGGAGGCGGAGGAGGAGACGGTGCGGCGTACCGCGCGCAGGGCACGGGTGCCGAACGACTCGCCGTGGCGCGGCTTGAGCACGGCGGCGGCGAGCCGCTTGTCGAGCACGGGCCGGGAGTCGGGGGTGGCGCGCGGCGCGGGCCGGGCCTGCTGCTGCGCGTACTGCTGCTGGGTGTACTGCTGCTGGGGAACGGGCGGCTGAGCCCGCTCGGCGTGCTGCTGCCGGGGCGGATGGCCGGGCGCCGGCGCGGATCCCTGCTCGGGGTACGCGTGTGCCTGCTCCGGGGCGCCCCGCTGTCCCGGAGTACCGATCCCCTGGTGCTGCGGCCCCGGCGCAGGCTGCTGGGGTGTGCCGCCCCTCAGATCGCGCAGCACGTCGCCCTGCCAGTCGTCCCCGCTCGGCATGTCGCCCTTCTCCCCTGGCATCAGAACTTGTTGAGCAGCTTCCCGTAGAGGCCGAACGCCCCGACGGCGAGCGGGAACAGCCCGATCACACCGGCGGACTCGATCAGGTCGCCGATCCGCCGCAGCCGCACCCGCACATGCTCGGGCGGCTGGATCGCGAGGACCAGCAGCGGCAGCGCCGCGGCGGCGCACAGCAGCACGAGCGCCCCGGCGCCGCCCGCGTGGTCCACCCACACCGACGCGAGCCGTACGACGAGCAGCGCGGCCCCGACGTAGAGCGCCACCACCTCGGCGGCCAGCGGGAAGGCCCGGGCCCGGGCCATCAGGACGACGGCGGTGAGCGAGGCCAGGGCGATCGTCCACACGGTGGGCCGCGCGGCGTCGGTCAGCAGCCAGCCGCCGGCGGCGGCCGAGACGGCGGTGGTGACGGTGGCCAGCGCCAACCCGCGGTGGGTGGCGGCGAGCGCGGTGGCGACCTGGTGACGGCTGACCGAGGCGCCCGAGGAGAGCCGGTCGTCGAGTCCGGTCAGCCCGGAGGCCATCAGCGCGAACCGGGGCAGCACACCGAGCAGGACGACGGAGAACACCGCCATCACCGCGCCGAGCCGCTCCGGGCGGTCCTGCACGGCGGCGACGGCCTCCCACGCCAACCCGACGCAGGCGCTCGCGCCCGCTCCGAGCAGCGCTCCGCGGCCGAGCGGGGAGAACCAGGCGAGCAGCACCAGGGTCAGCACCAGCACCGCGACGACACCGGCCAGCCGGGCCGGGCCGGACCAGCCGTCGGCGTCGGCGGCCGTCCAGGCGGCGAGCAGACCGAGCGCCCCGGAGGTGAGCAGGAGCGTGGTGGCCAGTCCGCGGTTGCCGCCGCCCGCCTTCGAGACGAGCGCGCCGACGGCCAGGAACACGACGGTGACGGCCGCGAGCACGGCGGCGACGGACTCCAGCGGGAACTCGCGCCGGGCCAGCAGAGCCGCGGCCACGGCGAACCCCACGGTGGCCGCACCGGCGCCGATCCGGCGGGTGGCGGGGCGCCAGCGCCAGGCACGCAGATCGAGGTCGTCGGCGACGTGGTCGATGACGTCGTGCACGACGGGCGCGGGCGGCGCCGCGTGGGCGCGCACCAGCTGGAGCACGGCACCGTCGGGCACTTCGGCCGACGACAGCGTGGCCTCGTGCGGCAGCGCCGAACCGTCGGAGGTGATCAGCTGGCGGGTCATGGGCCGCGAGGCGGCCCGGTCGTCGAGCAACTGCAGTATGTCCGGCAGCAAATGCCCGATCGGGGTGTCCGACGGCAGGACGACATCGGCACGCCGACGCTCACCGACCAGCGTGACCCTGCTCAGTTGCGTCCGGGAAGTCGTCGCTGTCCTCACCACCTACCGGAACCTATCATCGCGACGCCGTGGCCGAGGGCGCCCCGGGGACGGGAGCGCTGTGCTGCTTGGCCAGGGTGGCCTGCAGAAAGGACCACCCGACGCATCCGGCGCACAGTACGGCCGCGATGGCGATCCCCGCGAACACCTTGCCGAGCCGCTCGTCCGCCGAACGCCGAGCGCGCTGCGCGCCGAACAGCAGCGCGTCGCGCAACCGCCGCCGCCGCACCGCCACCGACTCCAGCAGCTGGCTGTCGTAGTCCCGTGCCATACCTCGATTCTGCACCTCCGCCCCGCACCCGGTCACCGTCGGGGTGCTGTCCGGCTGATGCCGAGGTACTGCCTCATGGTGGGCAAGGCGGCCAGCTTTGACGAGCCCTGCGCCCGGGGTGGCCAGGATCTTTCTCCCCGCTTGCCCAGGCTCCTCGTGCGACCGCTCGGGCGCAGCTGGCGCGGTGCGCTTGGTGCACTGCGGAAGTGCGGCCCATGCCACCATCTCCTGGCTCAGCACACCGCCCTCAACCGCGACACATGTGGGCAGACAACCCAAACAGCGACGAGTTGAGTGCCACCACCGCGGACACGTGCCCTCTTCAGCAACGGCTTTCAGGCGCCTCACCGCCCATCCTCATACGGATTCGGTGCCATGCCACCCGTCAGGTGCTGTACTCGCCCACCCAGGTGCGCTTGAGCAGGTGCTTAGGGAGGTAATCGGACTCGACGTCGACATGCATCTCTGCGTCAAATGCCAGACAGGCCATGGCGAGCGGTCCGAGGGCGACAAGGCCCTCAGCACTGAGGGAGCGCGCCTCGTTCGCGGTCCAATATTCCCTATGCCACGTGAGGGCGTCGACCAAGGCCGCGTTGAACTGGTCGGTCTCGCGGCGCAGGTAGCGATGGAAGAGTTCGATCGGAGGGTAAAGGATCTTCAGCATGAGCTCCGTGCTGGCGATCTCGGCGGCTTCGGGAGCTGTGCCGTCGATGGCGGTGACCAGGGTGTCCCAGGTCTCCGGCCGTCCGAACCAGAAGTTCTGCAGAGTCTCCACCCAGGCGTAGATGTACTCGTCGAACTCCGCGCCGGATGCTCGAAGGAAGGAGACAGGAACCTGAGCAAGCTGCCTGGCCCGGTCGTTCTCGCGACAGATCACCGCGAGATAGAAGGATGTGAGCCAGTTGCCCGCGTGGAGATAGTCCTGAGGACCGGTGGCGGGAAGGTTCTTCACCTCGTCCATGCTGCCGACACGGCAGGCCACGGGCCCCTCTGCAGCCGTGGCAGCGGTGAAGAGTCCACAGCCCACCTGCATGGCGGTGACCCATGATTCCCAGGTCGGGAACTCACCTGCCGTCGGGTTTGTCAGGCAGCGCCACCGCGCGAGTGCGAGCGTGATCGGCAGCGCATCGTAACGATCACCGTCCGAGGTCTCGACGTGGTCCAGTACGTCCTTCGAGCCCCTGATGACCGGCGCCATGAGCTCGTCCGCGTTGTCCGTGCGGAAGTCATGACGTGCGATGCGGGTGACCACGTGCTCTCCTTGGTCGGGCTGCTCGGGGGGGCCGCCCTCAGACCTCGAACTCGCCGAGCCGGCCGCGCTGGAGCAGATGCTCGGGCAGATAGTCCGTCTCGACGTCTATGGGAATACCGCCATCGTAGGCGAGGCAGGCCTTGTGCGACTCCACGGCCTCAGCTGGTCTCCCCCTCGGACGCCGAGCTGCCGTCGCGGCGCCACGAGGACAGCCGAGCCCCGTGCTCGTCCCACGTGTCCACCTCGCACAGAGAAAAACGGGCTCCATCGAAGAACTTCCGTGACTTCAAGACCCCGTTGGGGTGCCACTCCTTGAATTCACCGACAGCACAGCCGTTCCGCACAACCCCCTCCGAGCGCAACGCCCCGTCCTGGTACCACTCACGCGACCGTCCGTCGAGGACTCCGTCGGTGTACTCATCCAGGCTGATCAGACGCCCGCTCTGATGCTCGGTCACTTCTCCGGTGAAGGGCTCACCCCGGTGGAGCAGACGCTGGGCAAGGTCCATGTCGACGTCCGGATCATCAATGTCGATGCGCGGTATGGACCCCATCAGAGCGAGGGCCACGTGGGCAGCAAGGCTGCGCGCGGATCGGCCCCGCAGTGAGTGCAGGCCGCGGCCAGTGACGTACTGAACGCTCTACCGAGGGCACGCGATGACCCATCAAGGGAGTCGATTTTTCGGCCAACACTAGCGTCGAGCCGCTCCGCGCGACGCGCCGCCTCATCGGCGGAAATCTCGTGGCGAGGGACGGTGACAGGCATTCGATGCAGCTCCTCCAGCCGATGACTCAAGGGATCATCACATATCCGGCGCACTCACTACCCCATACCCTTCGGCCCTGCCGAAGCATGTCGCCTCACCGGGCTCGGCCATCACACCCAGCAACCCTTCCAGGTCCTTGAGTGCTGCAGCTAGCCGCCGAGAGATCCGCTGATGCACTTCCGGGTGCGGTGCTCCACGGAAGTCGAACGGCCCCCAGATGTCATGGTGTACAGCGACATCGGCTGACAGTCCGAGAGGCTCCGCAGAGACCGTCAACTCCACCAGACCATGCTCCTGACGCTGCGCGCCGCCCTCATCGAGCCATGTGCCTGACCCCGTGACGAGAAAGCCACTGAACTCGACCTGCTGGAATGCCACCGGACGCAACTCTGCGACTTTCACGGCCAGTTGTTCATCATCAAACGACTTCGGAAGCTGCAGACGAGTCTTCGCGATCGCCCCCTTGCCGGGCACAACCCAATACCACTCGAGGGCGCTCGGCCTCAGCAGGTCGTACTCCCGTGGGACGGCGGACATCCGGCCCGCGGTGCCGAGCGCCGAGTGGAGCCCGGGCTGCGCATAGTCCTCCAAGTCCCAGAACCAGGAAGCACATTCACGCGGCGCGCGCATAAGCATGGACATCGACTATTCCTCATAGGCGTGCAGCACGGCACTCGGCCCATCGCGCACAGCTTCTACGTACTCCCCTTTGCATGCATGCCAGGTCGGACGCAGATACACCCGAATGAACTTCTCAGGTTCCGAGTTCACGAAGCCTCACTTACGGATGGAGCTGTCCCCCAGCTGATGCGCTCGTCGGCGGGCGGACGCTCGACCCTTACGTGGGGAACTCCCCGCACCAGTTGCGGCCCAGGAGGGCGACGGGCAGGTACTCGGACTCGACCTCGATCAGGATGCCGGCGTCGTGGGCGAAGCAGGCCATGGCGAGCGGGGCGAGGGCGACGAAGCCCGAGGCCTGGACAGCCCGGTCCTCGTGGCTCCAGTACCGCTTGTGCCATTCGAGGGCATGGGTCAAGGCGCCGTTGAAACCCTCGTTGTCCTCGCGGACCATGCGGTGGAACATCTCCATCGGCGGGTAGATCAGGTGCGCCACGGTCTCCGGGTCGGCTACGCGCTCCGGGTCCGTCGCGTCGATCGCGGCGACCAGCTTGCTGCTGAAGTCCGGGCCGCCAAGCCAGTAGGTCTGGAGGACGTCGATCCAGGCGAAGTCGTACTCCTGGAAATGCGAACCGTTCTCCCGCAGAAAGGACAGCGGCACGCGGCACAGGGCGGTGATCCTGTCGCGTTCCCGGCACACCACCGCGAAATAAAAGGCTGCGAGCCAGTTGCCCGGGTGCACGTACCACTGCGGGCCGGTGGCTGCCAGAGTGCGCTCCTTGTCCGCGATCCGGCACACCACGTGATCCTCGGTCGTGGTCGCCGCCGCGAACACGGCCGAGCCGACCTGCATCGCGTTCACCCAGGACTCCCAGGTGGGGAGTTTCGAGCCCAGCGGGTCCACCAGGCACCGCGAGGTGGCCAGGGCGAGCGTGACCGTCAGGGCATCGCCCAGGTCGGTGGAGTCCGCCTCCAGCTCGTCGATCAACCCTTCTGCGTTCGCCTGAAGGATGGCAAGGCCCGCTGCCGCATTCCCCGTGGGAATGGGGTGGCGGGAGACGATCGATGGCAACGCGCTTCTCCTTGGACGATCTAGAGGCAGCAGGAGCATGCGCCTGGCTCAGATCTCGAACTCACCCAGCCAGCCGCGCTGGAGCAGATGCTTGGGCAGGTAGTCCGTCTCCACCTCGACCGGGATGCCGCCATCGTAGGCGAGGCAGGCCACAGCCAGGGGAGCGAGGGCGACCATCCCGGATGGGTCGTGCGCCCTGCCCTCGTCCGCGGTCCAGTAAGCCTTGTGCAACTCCACAGCCTCAGCCAAGGCCTGGTTGAAGCCCGGCCCATCCTGACGCAGGAAGCCATAGAGGAGGTTGATGGGCGGATAAAGAATGTTCTGCAACAGGTCACGAGGAGCGATCCGAGCCACATCGGGATGAGATAGCTCAAAAGCCCGCGTCAACTCATCCACCAACTCCGGCCGCCGCAGCCAATACGCCTGCAACGCGGCGACCCAGTGGTAGATGTACTCGCCATACGCCCCGTCCGGCGCCCGCAACCGGTCCAGAGGCACCTCGCACAACTGGGTCAACCGCTTCTGATCGCGGCAGATCACAGCCAGCCAGAACGCAGTGAGCCAGTTACCCGCGTCCGCGAACGTGCGCGGCCCGATCCCCGGCAAGTCACGCACCTCATGAGCGATACGACACCGCACCGTCCCCTCACGGACCCCCGTCACCGCGAACGCAGCACAGTAGATCTGCATCGCACAGACCACCGCCTCCCACGTCTCCAACCTGGCCGCTCGCGGATCGACAGCACAACGAGCCTGGACATGAAGCAGAGCGGTACCCAACACCATGTCAATGGAGTCAGGGGCATCTTCGAGCCCTTGGACGATCTCGATCACACTGCGCCCCAGAGCCGCCGCGTACCCCTCGTCATCGGGTCCGGGCGAGCTGTGCCGCGGGATGGTGACGGTCACGGTGTGCTCCTCCTGGAGGTATCGAACTGGCCCATACGGGAACACTCACCGGACATCAATACGCCATTCCTTCTCCGCGCCACTCCTTCGTCAGGTTTCCTTCCTCATCCCATTCGTATTGCGCCAACTGCCGCAGCCCGCTTTCACTCATGATCGCACGCGCCGCAAGTCGACCGTTCGGGTGCCACTGCTGGAATTCACCAGCGGGAAATCCTTCCCGCATAACGCCCTCTGACCTGAGAGTCCCGTCCACATACCATGCGCGTGCCTGTCCGTTCAGGACTCCGTCGGTGTACTCATCCAGGCTGACCAGACGTCCGCTCTGATAGTCGGCCACTTCTCCGGTGAAGAGCTCGCACCGATGGAGCAGACGCTGAGCAAGGTCCATGCCGACGTTCGGATCATCAACGTCGATGCGCACTATGGACGCCATCAGAGTGAGGGATCCGTTACGAGAATCAGGTCAGACAAAGTACCCATCTTCCCCGGTATCCGGAAGCCCTGCCAAGAACCGTGAGAATGAGTCCAGTCAGTGTGGTGGAGATGGAAGAAGCGACCGTCACCGCGCACCGCCGCGCCAAGGGCAAGGAACTATCGATCTGCTCAGGTCTCGAACTCGCCGACCCAGGAACGGTCAAGGAGCGATTTGGGGAGGTACTCAGACTCGACGTCGATCGGGAAGCCGGCATCATAGGCCAGACATGCCATAGCCAGCAGCCCCAGAGCGATGACACCATTAAGGTCTCGGCTCCTCTCTGCTGTTGCAGTCCAGTACGCCTTGTGCAGCTCCAGAGCCTCGATCAGCGCACTGTTGAATCCTGCGTGATCCTTACGAAGGAAGTAGCTGAAGAGGTTGATGGGCTGATACAGGACATTCTGAAGAAGGTCCCGTGGTGCGATAGAGGCAACCTCGGGATACGACGCCTCGATTGCAGACTGGAGTTTCTCAATCAGCCCGGGGCGTTCGCACCAATAGGTCTGGAGGGAATCAACCCAACGATACACATACTCATCGCCGTGCGCGCCAGACGCGCGTAGCAGCTCGACCGGAACACCACACATGGCATCCATACGCTGCTGGTCTCGGCAAACAATCACCAGCCAAAGCGTGGTGAGCCACTCTCCGGCGTTCGCATAGAACTGCGGTCCAGTTGCCGGGATGATGCGCATCTCATCCATAATTCGGCACTCAATGGTTCCCTCAGTGAGTTGCGCCGCCGCAAACGCAGCGGTACCGAGCTGCATCGCGGCAACGGCGGCTTCCCATGTGTCGAGTTCCGATGCGTCCGGGTCCAAAACAGCTCGCGCCTGGACCAAGGACAGGGACTCGTCAAGAGCCAGCCCAAAAGCGGCCGCCGACCGACCAAGGTCGGCGACACTCTCTTGAAGGTCTTCGGCCAAGACCTGGACGGCGGCCTCATCCAAAGCCTTCGGCCTGGCGTGCCGTGCTACTCGCGTCGTCACGTGACGCTCCTGTCAGCTGATATCGAATGTCCACTTGGCGTAGCCAGCGTACTCGCCTGCAGCTGTCGACTTCGCTTTGACCAGGACATAATCCACGTTCCCTAGCGTGAGGGCTTTCTTAAGCTCGCGGTAGAGGCGCCTTTCGTTGACATCCCCATCCATCCCGCGTTCCCGCATTTTTCTCAAAATATCTTTGAAATATTCTATTGACCCTTGCCTCGCCTCGAATCCGTTGGGAAGTTCACGCATTCCAAGGTCGAGCCTTCGACTCCCCTTGGCTTCGATGACAACAAATTTCTTGACACCAGCCTCGTCGACATGGCTCCAGAGCTGATCGAACTGATCATTACCGTTCCTCGGGCCAGCTAGATCCTCCCACTCGTATCCGCGATAATTCTCAGGAATCACGTGATGACGAGCAACCGCTTCACCAAAGTTCTCGCTGTCCGACCCCATCCGCTCATGGAACGGAGCGTGCTGAGCCTTGATTTCCTTATAGGAACGGAGGTTTTCAGGTGTATTCGAGAGAAGATAGGCCGCCTTCGCCTTCTTGATCGGGTCATGCCAGGCATTGTCTGCCACAACAGAAGCGTGGCGTCGATGACCGGCTTCTCTAATTATATCGAACCCGTGCTCCGTTGGAACTGTTTCCGGACCACGGTCAACATGAGACCCTGGGACGTATTTCTCCGGAAACGGGGAAGGCTTGTCCTTTGCTGCGATCCACTGACTGGGATCATTCGGATCTCGTTTGAGGTGAGGTGGCGAGAACCCGCTCTCGTCAACGATGGCAACCCGTAGCCGTCGCCCGTTGGTCTGCCGGTAGTACTTCTCGTAATAGCCGGGCTCGTGGTTTGCCCGGTAAACCTGAACATCCTTGATCTGGTGAGGGCTGAGAGTGTCGTACCAGTCCTTGCCCGTGGGATGGACACCATCAGGGTGGCCTGAAAGTACTCGGCTCGATCCGTTCCCTGCCGAATCTCCAGCTGTATCGGGATCGGCGTGGTCGCCCGTTCCAGGAGCGTCGTTACCTGACCTGACCAGGTCATCAGCGTTGCTTCCGCCGGAGTGCGGCTCGGCGCCGTGCCCCGGCACGTGGCCGTCGCCCCCATGGCCCGGCGCGTCGTGGCCCGGGGTGTGGATGTCGCCGGTGTGGCCGCCGGGTGCGTGGTCGCCCGCTCGGGGGCCGGGCACCGTGTGGTCCGGTGTGCCGGCGGGGGCGTGGTGGTCGACGCTGTTCGTCGGCATGCCGGAGTCCGCCCGGCCACCCGGGAGGTGGTCAGCGGTGCCACCCGGAAGGTGGTCGGCCGTCCCACCCGGCAGATGGCTGCCCGGGCCGCCGCCGGGCAGATCGCCGCCCGCGTGGACCCCGGGTATGTCCCCGCCCGCCTGGACTCCGGGTGCGGTCGGGACGTGCTCACCCGTGCGGCCGAAGTCGGCGAGGTCGTGGCCGACGCTGTCGCCGAGGCGGATGTGCTCGCCGGCGTGGCCTGCGGTGTCGGCGGTGTGGGGGGCCGCGCCGACCAGGGCGGGTTCTCTGGTCGGGGACGGGGTGTGGGGGGTGTCCGCGCCGGCGTGGGGTGAGTGGGTGATGTCCGGCGGGCCGGGCTTGGTGGTGTCGAGCAGGACGTTGCCGTGCTGGTCGACGATGTTGCCGTGGTGGTCCGCGAAGAGCGGGGGCTCGCCTGCGGGGGTGTGGAGGGGTTCGGTGCCGGCGGGGACGACCGGTGTGTCGTGGGGGAGTTCGACGGCGCCGTTCGGCAGTTCGACGCCGCCCTTGGGGATCGACGCGCCCTCGGGGAGGCGGACCGTGCCGTCGGGCAGGTGGACGGTGCCCTCGGGGAGGGTGATCGCGTTGTCGGGGATCTTCGGGATGTCGATCTTCCCGGCGCCCTTGAGGGTCTTGGTGATGTCGCCGATCTTGGACAGTCCGGCGCCGGCACCCTTCATGACGTAGGTCATCGGGTCCATCACCTTGCCGACCTTGCCGGCGACGGAGATGGCCTTGGAGACCGCGCCCGCCTTGCCCGCCCCGGCGACGGCGGCGCCCTCACCGCCGGTGAAGACCGTGGTCAGGACGTTGAAGGTGACCGCGCCCGCCGCCCGCGCGGGGTTCTTGCCCCACTCGTCCCACGCCACCAGCGCCTTGCCGGTCGCCTTCATCGTGTTGCGCGAGTCGCGCAGCCACGAGGGCATGTACTTGTCCGGTGTGGCCCAGAACAGCGCCGCCGTGATCGGGTTCGACATGAACGCCAGACCGGTGGCCAGCTGGGCCAGGCCCTTCCAGGCCTGCTTCATCGCGTCCCAGCCCTGGAAACCGACCAGGGTGCCCAGACCCTTGATCGTGCCCCAGATCCCGTCCACGACGATGCCGTCCCACAGGAACGACTTCGCCCAGTGCCCGACGTCGTACCAGTGGTGCTTCTGCTCCACCGGATCGCCCCAGGGCAGCCCCTTCGCGCCCTTGAGGTCGGACGCGTCGTAGCCGTACATGTTCTGCTTGTTCGAGCCGTCCCCGGCGATCATCTGCGTGCCGCCGCGCCACAAAGCGGTGATCTTGTTGTGGCAGGTGCGCTCCGCCGCCCAGAACGCCGCCACCGTCGCCGTGACGTCGTCACGGATCTGGTTGTGCTTGTCGACCTTGTCGCCGTCGTACTGCCAGTCGTCGTCGTCCTTGACCGAGTCGACGAACGCCTGCGCGTCGTGCTTGAGCTGCTTGAGCTTCGCCGCCAGCGGGCGGACCTCCGTCGCGTATCCCGCGAGCGCCGAGGCGACCGTCTCCAGATCCGTCGCGAAGGAGTCCGCCCGCGTCGACACCGGCTTCGTCGAGGCGAACAGCTGCTCCGCCTCCGGAGCCGTGTAGTACGCCGACAGCCCCTGGAACTTGGAGTGCGTGTCCGCACCCGTGGTGCGTATGTGCCCGGCGTCCTTCTTCAGCCCGCCGTGGTCCTTCTCCAACTGCTCCAGATCACCGGTGAACTGGGGTATCTCGTGCGGCTGAATCACTACTTGCCCACCCCCGGCATCCGCACGCCCGGCGCGGACGCGTGACGCTGCGCCTCCATGGCCATGTCCAGGTCCCCGTGCAGATACGCCGCCGTCGCGTCCACCGCGCCCTGCAGCGACTTGCCCGCCCGCGCCGCGATGAACTCGAGGTCCTTCATCGCGTGCGAGGCGTACTGCGACAGCGCCAACGCCACCAGACCGCCCTGCGGCGCGCCCTCGCCCTTGCCGCC
The DNA here is from genome assembly GCF_040650555.1 of Streptomyces sp. NPDC048664. Classification (NCBI taxonomy): domain Bacteria; kingdom Bacillati; phylum Actinomycetota; class Actinomycetes; order Kitasatosporales; family Streptomycetaceae; genus Streptomyces; species Streptomyces sp. NPDC048664. The sequence continues at coordinate 24,032 of NZ_JBEZHK010000025.1, forward strand.
ATGGCCGGAGCCGGCGTGCCCGGTGCCACCGTGCTCGGAGCCGGCGTCCGCCGAGATCGTGCCCGCGCTCGTCGCCGCCGACTGCAGGAACGTGCCGAACTCCTTGGCGTACGTCTGCAGATGCGACGCCGTGCTCCCCGTCTCGGACAACACCTGCTGAATACCCTGCGGATGCAGATCCCAGCCCGTCATACCAACCCCCCGCGAACCCGGCGCCCAGCCGTCACGAACCGTCAAGAGCCATGGACGATCACCGACCCGTCACGGCCGGTCGACCGGTGCCTCGGCCGATGTTGTCGACTCAGCCGATGTTGTCGACCGCGGCCTTCGCCTTGGCCAGCGTCGAATGAGCCGTCGAGTCGTTCTTCTCCATGGTCGTCTTCAGGAGCTGGATGATGTTCCGCACCTCCTGCGACGCCTGGTTCCACCGCTGTTCCTTGCCGTGGTACTCATCCGCCACGCCATCGGCGGTGAAGTCGGCCATCGCCTTCTTCACCTGCTTGTCCCGCGCCGCGATCACGGACTCCAACTGGGCGATCACGCCCGCCAGACTGCCCTGCACATCCGCCGACGCACCCGTGTCGTACGACCGACGATCAGCACCAGAACCCGCCATCACACACCACTCCCCGTAAGACTCGGAGTCAGAAAACGAACCCGCGGCGACACTCAGCGGCCCGAGAACCGCGCCGCGTCGAAGTTCGCCGCACCCATCTGCGACTTGGCGTTCTCGCCCTGCTCCTGGTCACCCGCGCCGAACGCGCCCTCCATCCCGGACTGACCGCCCAGAATCGCCGCCAACGAGGCGTTCAACTCCTTGGTGATCCCATCCGCACGCGCCTTGAACTGGTCGAACGCGGCACGCCCCGCACCGTTGAACTTCCCTTCCAACGGTTCCGCCGCCTGCACCAACAGCCGGATCAGGGACCCCAGATCCTGACTCGACCCCCGCGAGTCACGCATCAACGTCGACAGCGTCTGCGTACCCATGTCGAACTTCATGTCGCCTCCCCCGTACGGGCCCACGCGGCACACGCCGCTCCCATCACATACGCAAATCATATCTATCGGCGCTCAACGCCGGGCACCCCAGGGCCCGCACTGTTACGAAGTCGGCGAACTCCCTGACCCAGACTCAGCGAGGGGCGGCGTCGAGCGCCGCGGGCGGGAGGACGGCTCGGCTCGGGACCCGCCGCGGACCCCACCCGCCGCAGAGGATCGCGACAAGAAAAAGGTCCAGACCGGAAACGAATCCGACCTGGACCTCGACTGGAGCCCCCTGTCGGATTCGAACCGACGACCTTCGCTTTACAAGAGCGGCGCTCTGACCAGCTGAGCTAAGGAGGCATGCACAGGTGTGCTCATGCAGTGTACCCATGTCCGAGCGCGGCCCCGGCCAGGATTTCGCGGGATTCGCCGCCCCCGGGGTGCTGACAGAGCAGGTGAGCAGCGGGTACGGTCCTGAGCCAGTTCACTCTTGTGGACTACACCACCACCTTTACAACGGATCGTCCGGCACGTTCCTGCCGGTGAAGGGGGCCCATTCATCATGGCCACTGTCTCGTTCGACAAGGCGACCCGGATCTATCCGGGTTCCGAGAAGCCTGCCGTGGACGCGCTCGACATCGAGATCGAGGACGGGGAGTTCCTCGTTCTGGTCGGTCCGTCCGGCTGCGGCAAGTCCACCTCGCTCCGCATGCTGGCGGGGCTGGAGGACGTGGACTCCGGCGCCATCCGCATCGGGGACCGCGACGTCACGCACCTGCCGCCCAAGGACCGGGACATCGCCATGGTGTTCCAGAACTACGCGCTCTACCCGCACATGTCGGTCGCCGACAACATGGGCTTCGCGCTCAAGATCGCCGGTGTCGGCAAGGCCGAGATCCGCAGGAAGGTCGAGGAGGCCGCGAAGATCCTCGACCTCACCGAGTACCTGGACCGCAAGCCGAAGGCCCTGTCCGGCGGCCAGCGCCAGCGGGTCGCCATGGGGCGGGCCATCGTGCGCGAGCCCCAGGTGTTCCTCATGGACGAGCCGCTGTCCAACCTGGACGCCAAGCTCCGCGTCTCCACCCGCACCCAGATCGCCTCCCTCCAGCGCCGGCTCGGCATCACCACCGTCTACGTCACCCACGACCAGGTCGAGGCCATGACGATGGGCGACCGTGTGGCCGTGCTCAAGGACGGGCTCCTCCAGCAGGTGGACACCCCGCGGAACATGTACGACCGTCCGGCCAACCTCTTCGTCGCGGGCTTCATCGGCTCCCCCGCCATGAACCTGGTCGAGGTCCCGATCACGGACGGCGGCGTGAAGTTCGGCAACAGCGTCGTGCCCGTCGGCCGGGAGGCCCTCCAGGCCGCCGCCGACAAGGGGGACCGCACGGTCACCGTCGGCGTGCGGCCCGAGCACTTCGACGTGGTCGAGCTGAACGGCGCTGCCGCCGCCTCCCTGTCCAAGGACGCCGACGACGCCCCGGCCGGCCTCGCCGTCTCCGTGAACGTCGTCGAGGAGCTGGGCGCCGACGGCTACGTCTACGGCACCGCCGAGGTCGCCGGCACCCCGCAGGACCTGGTCGTGCGCGTGCCCGGCCGCCAAGTCCCCGAGAAGGGCGCGCAGTTGCACGTGGTTCCGCGAGCGGGCGAGACCCATGTGTTCTCGACGTCGACGGGCGAGCGCCTGTCGGACTGAGATCCGGCGCAGCACAGGGGCCTCGTGGTGCGCGGTTCGCGCGCCGCGAGGCCCCTTTCGTCGCGAAGTGGGCTCAATGTTCCCAAATGACCTGCAATATGCGACCTTTTGAGGGGTCCCGTCAACCCCCTACCCAGAAATCACCGCTTCCCGTCCCTCGAATCGGTGACTAAATGTCGCCAAATCACTACCCCACGCTACGCTCACTCGCGTGAAGCACTCCACTACTCCTCGGACCCGGCACCACGGCCGTGGCACCGCCCGCCGGATCGGCCGCACCCTCGCTCTCGTACTGCCCGTCGTCCTGGTGCTGTCCGGGACCCTGGCGGTCACCCGCGTCAACTGGTCGGGGTCGCCCGCGCATTCGCTGCTCGCCGCGTCCTCCCAAGAGGTGCCCGCCCGCGCCTCCTCCCTCGCTCCGCAGGACGCGCTGCGCGACCGGCTCCTGCTGGAGCTCCAGGACAAGAACCCGGGTGTCGTGCTCACCCACCTCCAGCAGGCGGTCAACGGCCGCCCGTCCCTGGCCAAACACTGCGCGGCCATCGCCCGCGCCCTCGGCCGCGCCGCCGTCCGTGTCTACGGCCCCACGCGCGCCCAGTCCTACGCCCGCCCGGTCTGCGACACCTCCTTCGCCTCCGGCGTGGCCACGCGCGGCTGAGACCGCCCCCGGCCAGGACGGGCGGGCCAGTCAGCCCGACCCGCCCGTCCTGCACAACACCCGCCAGGCCCGCGCCCGCCCGGCTTGCCCACGACCGCCAGGCTGCGCACAACCGCCCGACCGGTTCGGCCGGCCCCCGCCCGGGCCGCCCGTCCCCGGACGCCTGACTCCTGGCAGGCCCACCCCTCCCGCACGGCCACTCGGCCAGCCCGGCCCGAGCACGACCGCCCGGCCAGTTCGGCCGGCCCCGGCCGCCTGACTCCTGGCAGGCCCCCGGCCTACACGACCGCTCGGGCCGCCCGGCCCGCGCGACGCCCGCCCGGCCGGTTCAGCCAACCCCCGCCCGCGAGCCAACCGCCTCGGGCCGCCCGGCTCCTGGCGGGCCTGCTCGGCCCGCACGACCACTCGGCCAGCCCGGCCTGCCCACCCGGCGCACGCGACGTCTGCCCGGCCGGTTCGGCCGCCCCGGGCCGCCCGCCCCTTCACAGGGCCACCGGCCTGCACGACCACTCGGTCAGCCCGGCCAGGCCGCCCCGCACAGCCAACAGTCCACCCGGGCCACCCGTCCTCGGGCCGACTGACCCCTGGTGGGCCCACCCGGCCTGCACGGCCAACCGGTCGCCCGGATGACCTGGGCGACCCGTCCCCGGGGCGGCCGCCCGGCCTCGCGGCTGTCCGGATCGTGGGCAAGGCTCCCGACGTAGAGTTCGGTCATGACCGATCCGAACGCCGCCGCGCGCCCCGTCCAAGCCGTCATCCTGGCCGGTGGCCAGGGCTCACGACTGCGTCCGTACACCGATGACCGCCCCAAGCCGATGGTGGAGATCCCCGGCACCGGAACCCCGATCATCGGGCACCAGCTCACCTGGCTGGCCGAGGAGGGCGTCACGGACGTCGTCGTCTCCTGCGGGCACCTCGCCGAAGTGCTCCAGAAGTGGCTGGAGACGGCCGACCTGCCCGTGCGGGTGACCACGGTCGTGGAGACCGAGCCGCTCGGCCGCGGTGGCGGCCTGCGGTACGCCGCCGCGCATCTGCCCCACCCCGACCAGCCGTGGTACGCGACGAACGGCGACATCTGGACCCGGTTCTCGCTGCGCGAGATGGCCGACTTCCACACCGAGCGCGACGCCGTGGCCACCCTCGCGCTGGCCCGCCCGCGCATCCCCTGGGGCGCCGTCAGGACGGACGGCTTCGGCCGTGTCACCGACTTCATCGAGTCGCCGCCGTCGACGTCCGAGGTCAACGCGGGCGTCTACGTGTTCTCCGCCGAGTTCGCCGGGATGCTCCCCGAGCTCGGCGACCACGAGCGCACCACCTTCCCCCGGCTGGCCCGGGAACGCCGCCTGGCCGGATTCCCGATCCCCCAGGGGGCCTACTGGCGGGCCATCGACACGGCGAAGGACCTCACGGAGGCCGCCAAGGAACTGGCGGCGCTCGGGCGTTGAGACGGCGGGCTCTCCCGCTCCCTCACGCACACAAGCCGTTGCCCCCAGGGAGAACCCCTGAGGGCAACGGCTGAGCGAATGCCCTCGCGCTACCCGAGCAGCCCCCCGACCAGATGGTCGGAGCCTCCCGAGCGGCCCCCGGTGCGGCCCTGGCCGCCGCCGGCGCCCCCGCTGCTGGGGGAACCGCCCGAGGAGGGGCCGCCCGTGCCGCTGCCGCCCGAGGACGACGGGCCCGCGCTGGTGCTCGGGGCCTGCTGTGCCGGCGCCGAGTGGCGCGGCGGCACCTGGCCCACGGTGCCCTGGGTCTGGCTCGGGCGACTGCCCGAGACGGTGCCGGTCGCGCCGGGCACGCCCGGTGTCCGCGCCCGGCCCGACGGCGACGACTCGGCGCCCCGCGTCGACGGCGGGGTGTGCGAGGCCGAGGGGCTCCGGCTGTGCCCGCCCTCGGTCGGCGTCCCGGGCAGGGTCCGGCCCGGGAGTTCGTTCCGCGGCGCCTCGCCGGGCCCGGGTACGATCACGCGGCCCGCGTCCCGCACCGCACCGCCGAGCAGCGATCCGACCAGCAGGGTCGCTCCGGTCACGAGCGCCGTGACCACCGCGCCGCGCCGCAGTACGTACCGCCGCAGATCCCAGATGTCCGCCCGCGGCCCCAGCTTGCGCCACGCGCTGCCCGCGAGCCGGCCGTCCACGGAGTACACCGGCGCGCCGGCGATGATCAGCGGCGACCAGGCGGCCAGGTAGAGGATGTGCGGCGCGTCGTACACCGGCGACGTCCGCCAGCTCACGGTGACGAGCAGGGCCGCCGACAGCAGCGCGCCGAGCCCGGCCACGACCCGCTGCCACAGTCCGAAGACCGTGAGCACGCCGACGATCACCTGGAGGAAGGCGACGACCAGGCCGGTGCCCACCGGGTGGTGCAGGGCGAACTGCCGCAGCGGCTCGGCGGCCTGCCAGGGGTGCAGCGTGTCGAGCCAGGTGACCATCGAGCCGCGCTTGCCCCCGTCGAAGTAGAGGGGGTCGCAGAGCTTGCCCATGCCCGTGTAGGCGGAGATGGAGCCGAGGATGACGCGCAGCGGCAGCAGCACGACGCCGAGGTTCATCCGGCGCCCGGGGTAGTACGCGTGGCGCACCGCGTCACCGCCGTGCCGCCTCGACCGCGCCCCTCTGCCCCTCGCGCCCGGGGCGCGCCCCGCTTCCTCGGGAGCGCCGTAGTCCTCGTGTCCCGCGCGGTCGTACGGACCGTACGAGGAGGCGGGAGGGCCGGGGGTGTCGTAGGCGGGCCCCCCGTAGGCGGGCGTGTCGTACGCGCCGGTGGCGCCGCGCATGTGCGGCAGCCGTCCGGTCTCGCCGTACCCTCGCGTCCGCGCGGCCCGGGGGTCCTCGTAGCCGGTGCGGTCGTAGCCGGTACGGGGGATGACCTGGGTCGCGCCGCCGTCCCCGACCGGCTCGTCGCTGGGCCGCGCCGAGCCGCGCACCGCCTGGAGCAACCGGTGGGCGCCCGTGTCGTCGGGCTCGGACCTGCCGCTCCAGACGACAGGGCGGCGACGGGCCCCGGCACCACCGGTGCCGGCACCGACACCGGCCCCGGCCCCGGCCCCGGCCCCGGCGGGCATGCGGGGCAGGCCCTGGGCGGTGGTCATGTGCCGTACGTGCCGCGGCATCGGGGCGCGCCGCGCCGACGCCCCCAGCTGCACACGGAAGCTCGCGTGACTGACGATGACCTGCGCCGGGTCGCTCGGCACCTTCACCATGCTCAGCACGGGAGTGTCGTCGAATCCCGACGATCGGTCCCCCGTGGGTGTGCGGGGCGTTCTGGTCTCCACACTCATCTAACCGAGTGACACGCGATGAGGACACTGCCGTTACGGCGCGGATCTGTCCGGACCCCGTCAAGCTCGTCGTCGGCGACCGGATTCCCCCGAACAGGCGACAGCCCGGACGTCCGTTCGGACGTCCGGGCCGTGTGCCTCAGCGGAAGCGCGGAGGGCGGTGCCGCGGGGCGGGAAGGGCGCTACGCGCGCCTGCGGGCCGCCTCGTAGAGCACGATGCCCGCCGCCACACCGGCGTTGAGCGACTCGGCGCCGCCCGGCATCGGGATCCGCACCCGCAGATCGCAGGTCTCGCCCACCAGTCGCGACAGGCCCTTGCCCTCGCTGCCGATGACGATGGCGACCGGACCCTGGAGGGCGTCCAGATCGCCGAGGTCGGCCTCCCCGTCGGCCGCCAGGCCCACGACCGTGATCCCGGCCTTCTTGTACGCCTCCAGGGTGCGCGTCAGGTTGGTGGCGCGGGCGACGGGCGTACGGGCCGCCGTACCGGCGGACGTCTTCCAGGCGCCGGCCGTCATCCCGGCCGCGCGCCGCTCGGGCACGACGACGCCGTGGCCGCCGAACGCGGAGACGGAACGGACGACGGCACCCAGGTTGCGCGGGTCGGTCACACCGTCGAGGGCGACGATCAGCGGGTCCTCCTGCTGGTCGTACGCGGCTTGGGTCAGGTCCTCGGGGTGGGCGTACTCGTAGGGCGGGACCTGGAGGACGAGACCCTGGTGGTTGAGCCCGTTCGTCATACGGTCGAGCTCGGGGCGCGGGGCCTCCATGAGGTTGATGTTGCCGCGCTCGGTCGCGAGCTGGAGAGCCTCGCGCACCCGCTCGTCGTTGTCGATGAACTGCTGGACGTAGAGCGTGGAGGCGGGGACGCCGTCGCGGAGCGCCTCGAAGACCGGGTTGCGGCCGACGACCAGCTCGGACGTCGACCGGCCGCCCGTACGGCGCTGGGGCCGTGCTCCCCCCTGCGCGTGGCGCGCCTTCGCCTGCGCGGCGCGCTGCTTGGCGTGTCCCTTGCGCATCTCGGCGGGCGGGGTCGGTCCCTTGCCCTCCAGGGCCCGGCGTCGGTTGCCGCCGCTGCCGACCTGTGCGCCCTTCTTGCCGGACATGCGGCGGTTGTTCGCGGACATGACCTACCTGTCTGTTGAAGCGTCGTAGGACGTGAGGCGTCGTAGTGCCGCACGTACATACGTCTGTCGTCTATGAAGTGTGCCGCCCGGAAGGCCGGGCGGCACAATCGATCATCGGTTTGGCCCGAAAACGGGCCGCGCCGGAGGTCGGGATTCGGTGCCCTGAGCCGCGCTCGTCTCAGCGCGGCCCGAGGGTCCAGCGCGGGCCCTCGGGGCTGTCCTCGATGACGAGTCCGGACTGGCTCAGCTGGTCCCGGATGGCGTCCGCGGTGGCCCAGTCCTTGCGGGCCCGGGCCGACTCGCGCTGCTGGAGCACCAGGCCGACGAGGCTGTCGACCACTCCGTGCAGATCGTCACCGCGGTCGCCCTCGCCCGCCCACCGGGCGTCGAGCGGGTCGAGGCCGAGGACGCCGAGCATGGCCCGCACCTCGGCGAGCCGCGCCACGGCGCCTTCCTTGTCGTCGGCGGCCAGGGCGCTGTTCCCCTGCCGGACGGTGGTGTGCACGATGGCGAGGGCCCCCGGCACGCCCAGGTCGTCGTCCATCGCCTCGGCGAACGCGGGCGGCACCTCGTCGGCGGGCTCCACGACCCCGCCCGCCTTCTCCGCGACACGCTGCATGAAGCCCTCGATGCGCGCGAACGCCGACTCGGCCTCGCGCAGGGCCTCCTCGCTGTACTCGATCATCGAGCGGTAGTGCGGGGTGCCGAGGTAGTAGCGCAGCACGATGGGGCGCCAGCGCTTGACCATCTCGGAGACCAGCACGGAGTTGCCCAGCGACTTGGACATCTTCTCGCCGCTCATGGTGACCCACGCGTTGTGCACCCAGTAGCGGGCGAACTCGTCGCCGAAGGCCTTGGCCTGGGCGATCTCGTTCTCGTGGTGCGGGAAGATCAGGTCGATGCCGCCGCCGTGGATGTCGAAGGCGGAGCCCAGGTACTTGTGGGCCATGGCCGAGCACTCCAGGTGCCAGCCGGGCCGCCCGCGGCCCCACGGGGTCTCCCAGGTCGGCTCCCCGGGCTTGGCGGTCTTCCACATGGCGAAGTCGCGGGGGTCCCGCTTGCCCGTCTCGCCGGTGCCGGAGGGCTGCTGGAGGTTCTCCAGCTCCTGGTTGGACAGCTGGAGATAGCCCGGGAAGGAGCGCACGTCGAAGTAGACGTTGCCCTCGGCCTCGTAGGCGTGTCCGCGCTCGATGAGCGTGCGCATCATCTCGACCATCTCGGTCACATGCCCGGTGGCCCGCGGCTCGTACGTGGGCGGGAGGCAGCCGAGGGCGTCGTAGCCCTCGTTGAAGGCGCGCTCGTTGTCGTATCCGATCGACCACCAGGGGCGGCCCTGCTCGGCCGACTTGGCGATGATCTTGTCGTCGATGTCCGTGACGTTGCGGACGAACGTCACGTCGTAGCCGCGGTAGGCGAACCAGCGGCGCATGATGTCGAAGTTGAGGCCCGAGCGGATGTGGCCGATGTGGGGTGCGGCCTGCACGGTGGCGCCACACAGGTAGATCGAGACGCAGCCCGGCGTGAGCGGGGTGAAGTCACGGATCTGCCGGGCGCTGGTGTCGTACAGGCGAATAGTCACGCGTCCAGAGTAGTGGGCCGTGGGCAGTGCCCGGCGCCTTTGTGGACAAAGCGTGAGCCCTTCACAGACTGCCGACCACCTTTCGCGGCACGATCCTCACCACCACACGCTCCGCGTCGTCCACCGAGGCCGGGTTGAACTCCGCGTACTTCTTTCCGGTGTACTTCCCCGACAGCTTCTCGATGAGCTCGGCGCCGCCCTCGGTGGTCATCTCGGCGGTGCCGCGGATCTCCGCGTACTGGTACGGCGAGGCGGGGTCCTGGACGACGACGGTCACCCTCGGGTCGCGGTCCATGTTCTTCTTCTTACGCCGGTCGGCGGTCGTGGAGACGAGGACGTCGTCGCCGTCCCGCGCGGCCCACACCGGGGAGAGCTGCGGGCTGCCGTCCGGCTGGAGGGTGCCGAGGACCACGAAGACCGGGGTGTCGAGCAGGGCCCTGAGCCGGGGGGACAGTGCGGGGGCGGCCATGCGGGTACCTCCGGGGGTGCGGGGGTTTGTGCGGGTACCTTCGCACGCCGGGGTCCCACCCGCATGTCGCCGTCCGCGGGGGCGGGGCGCTTTCGCGCAGTTCCCCGCGCCCCTTGGTGGGTGCCCCTGGCGGCACGTCGTTGTCCGCGGCACGTGGGTGGACTTTGCGCCGTTCCCCGCGCCCCTTGGTGGGTGCCACGGCGGTGCGTCGTCGTCTGCGGGTGTGCTGTGGCTGGTCGCGCAGTTCCTCGCGCCCCTTCCAGGTGCGCCTTGGGGTGGGGCGTCGGGGTCTGACGCGTGGGCACAGATCCACCCCGGCTCGCCTCACCAGGGGCGCGGGGAACTGCGCGAAAGCCGTCGCGGTCCCCGTTCAGCTCGTACGTGCGACCAAGGCCGTCGCGACGGCCATCAGGCCCTCCTCGCGGCCCGGGAACCCCAGCCCGTCCGTCGTCGCGCCGGACACCGACACCGGCGCACCCGCCGCCTCGGAGAGGACCGCCTGCGCCTCCTCCCGGCGCTTGCCGATCTTCGGCCGGGGCCCGACGACCTGGACCGCGATGTTGCCGATCGTGAATCCGGCCTCGCGCACGATCCGCGCGGCCTCCGTCAGCAGCGTCACCCCGGACGCCCCGGACCACTGCGGCCGCCCCGTGCCGAAGTGCTGCCCGAGATCGCCCAGGCCCGCCGCCGAGAACAGCGCGTTGCACGCGGCGTGGGCGACGACGTCCGCGTCCGAGTGGCCGGCGAGCCCGGGGCCCTCGCCCTCCCACTTCAGCCCCGCGCACCACAGCTCACGGCCCTCTTCGAAGGCGTGGATGTCGGTTCCGATGCCCACCTGGGGCAGCGGCGGCGTCTCAGAAGCCATCGGTGAGCCTCCTGCGGGCCAGCACGGCCTCCGCGAGGACCAGGTCCAGCGGGCGGGTGACCTTGAAGGCCTCCTCGTGCCCGGGGACCGCCACGACCTGGAGTCCGAGCTGCTCGACCATGCTCGCGTCGTCCGTGACGTCGTCCGTCACCGTCTCGTGGGCCCGGATCAGCGTCGCCCGGTCGAAGCCCTGCGGGGTCTGCACGGCGCGCAGCCGGGAGCGGTCCGGGGTGGAGAGGACCGGCTCGGGTCCGGCGGCCGGCTCGACCTCCTTGACGGTGTCCGCGAGTGGCAGCGCCGGCACGACGGCCGGTGCCCCCTGCCGTACCGCGTCGATGACGGTGTCCACCGTGTCCACCGGCACGAGCGGGCGGGCCGCGTCATGGACGAGGACGATCCCGTACTCGGGCGGCAGCGCGTCGAGGCCGCGCTTCACCGACTCCTGGCGAGTGTCGCCGCCGGGCACGACCAGGATGTCCGTCCGCTCGGGCAGGGCGTGCGCGTCGAGCAGCGACTTGACCTCGGCGGCTCCGTCCGGCGGTGCCACGACGATCACGAGGGAGACGGCACGGGAGGCGGCCATGGCGCGCACCGCGTGGATGAGTATGGGGGTGCCGTTCAGCGCGCGGAGTGCCTTGGGGGCGCCCGGTCCGAGGCGTACACCTCTGCCTGCGGCCGGGATCACGACGGCCGTACGGACTCCGGTGGGTGAAGGGCGCGAATCGTCAGACATCGGTTCCTGTCAGGTTTGTATGCTCGGCCGGAATGGGTATGGCCTTGTCGGTGCCCCCGGCCGGAGCTGGGGAAGCGCCGGGCGCGACACCTCGACCGGACCCTTCCGTGACCGATGGTCGAGCCGACCGCCCGGGCCCGGCACGCCCAGTATGGGGGCTTCCCCGGTGGGGGGTTTCCCATGGTGGGGGCGGTAGCGCGCGGATCGGCGGCGTCGAGGTCGTGGGCATTCAGAACAGACACAGGTACAGACATGCCGCGGTGCCCGGCGGCAGCAGCAACAGCTACTGCGTCATCGGGCACCGCGGCATGTTCATATGCGCTGGTCGCCGGTCCGTCCGTCACGCCCCCGGCGGGGAGGCAGGCGGAAGGGGTGGGGCGTCAGGACGCGAGGACCTCGTCGAGCAGCGCTTCCGCCTTGTCCTCGTTGGTGTTCTCCGCAAGGGCGAGCTCGCTGACCAGGATCTGCCGGGCCTTGGCGAGCATCCGCTTCTCACCCGCGGACAGTCCGCGCTCCCGCTCACGACGCCACAGGTCGCGCACGACTTCCGCGACCTTGATGACATCGCCGGAGGCGAGCTTCTCAAGATTTGCCTTGTAGCGACGCGACCAGTTCGTGGGCTCCTCTGCGTACGGTGCGCGCAGCACCTCGAAGACCCGGTCCAGCCCGTCCTGACCGACCACATCACGCACGCCGACGAACTCCGCATTGTCCGCTGGCACACGTACCGTCAGGTCGCCCTGGGCGACCTTCAGCACCAAGTAGGTCTTGTCCACGCCTTTGATCTGGCGAGTTTCGATAGCCTCGATCAGCGCGGCCCCGTGATGGGGATAGACCACGGTGTCGCCAACCTTGAACGTCATGTGACAGGTACCCCTTCCGTGGCTATCCAGGGTAACACGAAAATCGCGTCCCCTGAATGGCGTTTTCGCAGGTCAGGGCATATCTCGGGGCTTGACAACCGCAACCGGAACGTGCTGCGACGGGCGATCGGGGCGGGATTTCCGCAGGTCGGAGGGAGTGTGCAGGCGGGGCGACACACAGTGCCCGCGCACACCAGCGGCCTCCGGGCGCGCCCCGAATGACCCCGTTTGCCCACCCTCAAGCACTCGACTTCCGCTACTCCGTTCGGTGGCCAGGGGCGAGTCCGGGACGAATCCGGAATTGATCAAGCTGCGCGACGATCACCGGTTGCCGCCCGATGATCGATTTCCCCCGCCGCCACACATTCCTCTCCCGTAACACCCCGGGACGGGGATTTCTTCACAGGGAGTAAGGCACTTAACTCAAAGTCGTACCGCACCGGGACCGAAGTCCCCGACGGCGGCGCGCGGTCCCCGCGGGCGGCACGCGGGGACGGTACGCGGAGGCGTGGCGTGCCCCCTGCTGGAGGGAAGGTGGGGGCCTTGGGGAGGGTCGGGTGCGGCGGCCGGGGAACGGCTCGGTAACCTATGGCCGCTGACAGACACTTAGGGTGGCTTTAAATCGTGGGTCACCCTGCTCCGCCCACGTTCAAGGAGTTGCCGCCGCCGTGAGCAGCAGCCTTCGACGCGGCGCCCTCGCCGCCGCCGCCATCGCGTTCTCGATCGCCTCGCTCGCCGCGTGCGGTGCCGGCAACAACGCCCAGACGCTTGAGATCAAGCCGGACAACGCGGAAACGAGCGTGGGGGACATCAAGGTCCAGAACGCGCTCGTCATCACCCAGCCCGACGTGAAGGCCACCGGGCCGGCCGTGATCTCCGCGACCGTCTTCAACTCCGGGCAGAGCCCCCAGACGTTGGACTCGATCAGCCTGGAGGGCGGCGGCACCGCGGAGCTCTCCGCCAAGGGCGGGGGCAAGATCACCGTTCCGGCGCTCGGTTCCGTCGTCATCGGCGGCAAGGGGAACGCGGCGGCCACGTTGAGCAGCCCTGGCTCCGCCGTGCAGAACGGGAGCGCCGAGAAGCTGACGTTCACGTTCAGCAAGACCGGTGCGGTCAGCCTGGGGGCGTTCGTGGTTCCGGCCGAGAGCTACTTCAGCAAGTGGGGGCCCAGCAACATCCCGTCGGCTCCGTCCGCGTCCGCGTCCGCCTCCGGCGGGGCCGGTGGTGAGGCGTCGTCCAGCGCGAGCCCGAAGGGGCATGGCTCCAAGCCGTCCGCGTCGGGGTCCGGGGCGCCGTCGGGGAAGCCCAGCGCGTCTGGCTCCGCCGGGGAGTAGTTCGGCGCCCGGGGCGTGGGGGTTCTTGCGCAGTTCCCCGCGCCCCTGAATGTGGTGCCACCGGCGCGTTGTCGTGTGACTGGTGCGTCGCGGGTTTTCGCGCAGTTCCCCGCGCCCCCGAACGGGTGGTGCTACCAGTGCGTCGTCGTGTGACCGGTGCGTCGCGGGTTTTTGCGCAGTTCCCCGCGCCCCTGAATGTAGTGCCGCCGGCGCGTCGCCGTGTGACCGGTCCGTCGTGGGATGTCGCGCCGTTCCCCGCGCCCCTGGACCGTGGTGCCGTCGGTGCGGTTGCCCGCGCCCCTGAAGCCCTGTGAGGGCGGCGCCCCTGGGGGTGCCGCCCTCTGTGTGTGTCGGGGTGGGGTTTACGGCTCGAACTTGTAGCCGAGGCCTCGTACCGTCACCAGGTAGCGCGGGGCGCCCGGGTCCGGCTCGATCTTGGCGCGCAGGCGCTTGACGTGGACGTCGAGCGTCTTGGTGTCGCCCACGTAGTCGGCGCCCCAGACCCGGTCGATGAGCTGCATACGGGTCAGCACGCGGCCCGCATTGCGCAGCAGCATCTCCAGGAGGTCGAACTCCTTCAGCGGCAGGTCGACCTTGGAGCCGGCGACCGTGACCACGTGGCGGTCGACGTCCATGCGCACCGGACCGGCTTCCAGCGCCGCCGGCGTCACCTCCTCCGGCTCACCGCGACGGCGCAGGACGGCCCGGATACGGGCGACCAGCTCCCGCGAGGAGAACGGCTTGGTGACGTAGTCGTCAGCCCCTATCTCCAGCCCGACCACCTTGTCGATCTCGCTGTCCTTGGCGGTCACCATGATCACGGGGACATTGGAGCGGCCACGCAGCTGGCGGCAGACCTCCGTGCCGGGCAGCCCCGGCAGCATCAGGTCGAGCAGGACGAGGTCGGCGCCGTTGCGCTCGAACTCGTCGAGCCCGTCGGGCCCGGTGGTCGCGATGGCGACCTCGAAGCCCTCCTTGCGGAGCATGTAGGACAAGGCGTCGGAGAAGGACTCCTCGTCCTCGACAACGAGCACTCGGGTCACGGAAGGACCTCCGGGGCGGGAAGCGGTTCGTACGGGGATGAGGGGGATGAGACGGTGGTCGTCCCGTCGGGTCCGCCGTCCTCGTCGTCGAGGTCGGACGGATGGTCGGTCGCACGGTCGCGGGCCGCGCCCGCCTCCGGCAGCCGCAGCGTGAAGGTGGAACCCTGGCCCTCGGAGCTCCACACCGTGACCTCCCCGCCGTGCGAGGCGGCCACGTGCTTGACGATGGCGAGGCCGAGGCCCGTGCCGCCCGTGGCACGGGAGCGGGCCGGGTCGACGCGGTAGAAGCGCTCGAAGACGCGCTCCTTGTCCTTGTCTGAGATGCCGATGCCCTGGTCGGTCACGGCAAGCTCGATCAAGTCCCCGCCGGGAGCGGACACCCTGCGGCCGGCGATGCCGACGCGGGTGCGGGCGGGTGAGTAGTTGACGGCGTTCTCCACGAGGTTGCCGAGGGCGGCGGCGAGCTGGCCGCGGTTGCCCCACACATGCAGGTCGGCGGTGCCGCCGGCGGCCATGGTGATCTGCTTGGTGCCGGCCTGGTGGCGGCAGCGGTCGATGGCCTCGGCGACCAGCTCGTCGACGCGCACGGGTTCGGCGTCCTCCAGAGGGTCGTCGTTCTGCACGCGCGACAGGTCGATGAGCTCCTGCACGAGGTTGGTCAGGCGGGTCGCCTCGATCTGCATCCGGCCCGCGAAGCGCTCCACGGCCTCGGGGTCGTCGGAGGCGTCCATCACGGCCTCGGAGAGCAGCGACAGGGCGCCCACCGGCGTCTTCAGCTCATGGCTGACGTTGGCCACGAAGTCCCGGCGTACGGCCTCTATGCGGCGGGCCTCGGTGAGGTCCTCGACCAGCAGCAGCACCAGCCGGGAGCCGAGCGGCGCGACCCGGGCGGAGACGGCGAGCGCCTCTCCGCGTCCGGTGCCGCGGCGCGGCAGGTCCAGCTCGACCTGGCGTATCTCGCCGTCGCGTCGGGTGTCGCGCGCCATCTGGAGCATCGGCTCCACGGCGAGCTTGCCGCCGCGCACGAGCCCGAGGGCGTACGCCGCCGAGCTGGCCTTGACCACGGCGTCGGCCTCGTCCAGGACGACGGCCGAGGAGCGCAGCACGGACAGGACCGTGTCCACGCCGGGCGGGAGCACGGGGTCGGTGTGCAAAGAGGTGCGGGTGGGGCGTTTCTGGTCGCGCTCGCTCCAGCGGAACGCCAGCATGGCGATGACACCGGTCAGCACCCCGGCGATCGCTGCAGCTGCGGCGACCGCCGCGTTCACGTCCATGCACCCAGGTTAGGCACGTCCCCGCCCCCGTCCACAGCCATCGGGGTGCGACCTCGAACACTCGTCGCCCAGAGTTCACCTTGGGGCCAGTGTTGATTCATTTGAGATGTCGCAAACGGTCGCGTACAAGCCAGAACGTGGGAGCGTGGGGCCCTCAGGGCGCCTGTCCGCCGTGCTCGCCACCGTGTCCGCCTTCGGGCGTTCGCCCTGGCGAAGACGGGTCCGGCCCCAGCCCCCGGCCCACGAAGCAGACGTAAGAGAGGGACACCTGATGCGGGACGCGTACCACGAGGAACTTGACTCGATCGGCGAGGGCCTGGTCGAGATGGCCCGCCTTGTCGGGTCGGCGATCGGGCGCGCCACGACGGCCATCCTCGACACCGACCTGAAGCTCGCGGAGGCCGTGATCGAGGCCGACGCGAAGGTCGACAGCCTGCAGCACGAGCTGGAGGCGCGCGCGATAGCCCTCCTCGCGCGACAGCAGCCGGTGGCGACGGACCTGCGTATCGTCGTGACATCGCTGCGGATGAGCGCCGACCTGGAGCGTTCGGGCGACCTGGCCCAGCACGTGGCGAAGCTGGCGCGGCTGCGCTTCCCGGCGCAGGCCGTCCCGCAGGACCTCTACGCCACCATCCTGGAGATGGGGCAGCTCGCCCAGCGCCTGATGGCGAAGGCGGCGGAGGTGATCGTCACCAAGGACGTCGACCTGGCCCTCCAGTTGGAGCACGACGACGACGAGATGGACCTGCTGCACCGCACGCTGTTCCAGCACCTGATCGACGACCGCTGGCAGCACGGCATAGAGACCGCCGTGGACGTCACCCTGCTGGGCCGTTACTACGAGCGGTACGCCGACCACGCGGTGTCGGTGGCCAAGCGGGTGATCTACCTGGTGACGGGTGAGCACGCGGACGAGATCCAGCCGCCGGCCACGGGCGTCGACGGCACCTGAGCCGGCTCGAAGGGGGCCGCTCGGGGGGTGCGGAGTGCGTGCGGGTGTGCGCGAGCATCCGTGCGCCGTTGATGCGCCCGCCTGCGAGGGCATGAACTGAGGGACAGGCACGAGTCTGAGGAGAGACCCATGGCCGAAACCCCCAGCACGCCCGATCCCACGCAGGAGCGCGAGACCCAGCAGCCCGTCGAGATCAAGAGCATCCCGTTGCTCGGCGCGTGCGGCTGCGGTTCCGGGTGCGGATGCGGATGTCAGGCGGGCGCCCCCTGCCAGTGCGGCTGACGGCGCACTCGCACGCACCCGCACTCCCGCACGCACCCGTCGTACGGCACCACCGAGGAACACCCGGCACGACCACCGAGGGGCTCCGGCGCACCGCCGGGGCCCCTCGCGCCGTCCGCCCCCGCGCCTCCCGGCTCCTTGCCATCACTTGCCCGTTCCATGACCCCGGGTGCATTTTGGGTAAAGGAATAGGAATCGACAGTTCAATAGTCTTGTCCTGTGCATGACCCACTAGATGAGATGCGCGTAGACCTCTCCGTGCGACTCCGACCAATCAGGGGGATACATGCACATAGCCCGCTCCGGCAAGGGCCTCGCGGCTTCCGCCGCGACCGCCGCCCTCGTCGTCTCCGCGCTGGCCGCCGCCCCGTTCACCGGTGCCGCCACCGTGGCCCACGCCGCCGTGCCGCACACCGCGGCCACCCCGGCCATCGCCGGGAACATCCTGGCCCACAACGTGAGCAGCCCGCTCTCCAGCGAGCAGTGCCAGGCCAAGTGGAAGATCAACTGCTACACCCCGCTGCAGTACCGCACCGCGTACAACCTGAACGCGCTGTACCGCAAGGGCGTCACGGGCAAGGGCCGGACGATCGTCATCGTCGACTCCTACGGCTCCCCGACCATCCAGCACGACCTCGACGTCTACAGCAAGCAGTTCGGGCTGCCCAGCAGCAAGGTGAAGGTCGTCAAGTGGGGCCACGTCCCCGCCTTCGACCCCAAGAACCAGGACATGACCGGCTGGGCCGGCGAGTCCACGCTGGACGTCGAGATGGCCCACGCCGTGGCACCCGACGCCAAGATCGTCCTGGTGGAGACGGCCGTCGCCGAGACCGAGGGCACCACCGGTCTGCCGGAGATGATGAACGCCGAGAAGTACATGATCGACCACGGCGTCGGCGACGTCATCAGCCAGAGCTTCGGCGCCACCGAGAACACGTTCCCCGGCTTCGGCAAGGGCGACCACTCGGTCCGCAGCATCGAGAACCTGCGGTACGCCTTCAAGGACGCCAAGAAGCACAACGTGACGGTGCTCGCCTCCTCCGGTGACGGCGGCGCGACCGACAGCACCGCCGACGGCAAGGGCTACTACAAGCAGCGCGTCAACTCCTGGCCCTCCGGGGACCCGCTGGTCACCTCCATCGGCGGCACCCAGCTCCACCTGGACGACAAGGGCCTGCGCACCAAGCCGGACAGCGTCTACAACGACTACGGCTCGGGCGGCGGCGGCCAGTCCCACGTGTTCGCCCGCCCGTCGTACCAGGACGGCGTGCGCAAGGTCGTCGGCAGCCGTCGCGGCACCCCGGACATCTCCATGGCCGCCGCGGTCAACGGTGGCGCCTGGATCTACTCCAGCTACGACCCGACGGCCACCGGCTGGGACGTCACCGGTGGCACCAGCGAGGCCAGCCCGCTCTTCGCGGGCATCGTCGCCCTCGCGGACCAGGCGGCCGGCCACCGGGTGGGTGACATCCACGACGCGCTGTACAGCCTGTACAAGCGCTCGACCCACCACGACAAGAGCACGGGCCTGGTGGACGTCAACGACGGCACGAACAACAGCTACGAAGGCGTCACCGGCTACAAGGCGGTCAACGGCTTCGACATGGCCACCGGCGTGGGCACCCTGGACGCCCTGCGCTTCGTGCCCGCCCTCGCCCGGGCGAGCCACCACCACTGAGGTCCGCGGAGATCGGCCGAGGTCGGCTGAGGCCGTGGAGTCGGCTGGGAAGTCGGCTGAGACCAGCTGACCTCGGCTGAGGTCGGCCGAGGTCGACGGAGATCCGCCTGGGGGCGGTCCGGATTCATCTCCGGACCGCCCCCACGTTCGTTCGTCACGCGCTCGGCGCCGCCACTGACGGCGCCGCTGCCGCCGGCGCTGCCGCCCCCGGCGTCACTTCGGGTCACGGTTGAAGGTCGAGGACGACCAGGCGTACCCGAGCACCGCGAGTCCCAGGCACCAGGCCACCGCCAGCCACCCGTTGTGCCCGATCTCGCCGCCGAGCAGCAGGCCCCGGAGGGTCTCGATGGCGGGGGTGAACGGCTGGTACTCGGCGATCGGCTGGAACCAGCCGGGCATGGAGTGGACCGGGACGAAGGCGCTCGACAGCAGCGGCAGCAGGATCAGCGGCATCGCGTTGTTGCTCGCCGCCTCGGCGTTCGGGCTGACCAGTCCCATGCCGACCGCGATCCAGGTGAGCCCCAGGGTGAAGAGCACGAGCAGCCCGAACGCCGCGAGCCACTCCAGCACACCGGCGCCGGTGGACCGGAAGCCGATCGCCGCGGCGACGGCGCCCACGAGGACCACGCTCATGACCGACTGCAGCACGCTGCCCACGACATGCCCGATGAGCACCGAGGGCCGGTGGATCGCCATCGTGCGGAAGCGGGCGATGATGCCTTCGCTCATGTCGGTGGCGACGGAGACCGCGGTGCCGACCACCGTGCTGCCGATGGTCATCAGCAGCAGGCCCGGGACGATGTACGCGATGTAGGCGGAACGGTCCGGGGCGCCGCCGCCGATGCCCGCGCTCATCACGTCGCCGAAGACGTAGACGAAGAGCAGGAGCAGCATGATCGGGGTGAGCAGCAGGTTCAGGGTGAGGGACGGATAGCGCCGGGCGTGCAGGAGGTTGCGGCGCAGCATCGTGGACGAGTCACGCAGGGCGAGGGAGAGAGAGCTCATCGGGCGGACTCCTCGGACTGGCCGGCAGGGGCGGGAGCAGGGGCAGAGGGGCTGGACTGGGCGGGCAGGCCGGACCGGTGGGGCGCCGGGTCGGTGTCCGTCAGGGCGAAGAACACGTCGTCGAGGTCGGGGGTGTGCACGGTCAGTTCGTCCGCCTCGACGCCGGCCGCGTCCAGCCGGTCGAGCAGCGAGCGCAGCGCGCGCTGGCCGCCGTCGCTCGGGACGTGCAGCGTGAGGGACTCGTCGTCGCGGGTGGCGTGGCCCAGCGCGGCCGCGGCGCCCTGGTAGAGGGCCGGGTCGGTGAAGCGGAGCCGGACGTGCCCGCCCGGGACGAGCCGCTTCAGTTCCTCGGCGGTGCCCTCGGCCGCGATCCTGCCGCCGTGGAGCACGGCGATGCGGTCGGCGAGTTCGTCGGCCTCCTCCAGATACTGCGTGGTGAGGAAGACGGTGACGCCGTCGGCGACGAGTTCGCGGATGATCTGCCACATGGTGTGGCGGCTGCGGGGGTCGAGTCCGGTGGTCGGCTCGTCCAGGAAGATGATCCTGGGGTCGCCGACCAGCGTCATCGCGATGTCGAGGCGGCGCTTCATCCCGCCGGAGTAGGTGGAGGCGGGCTTCTTCGCGGCCTCGGCCAGACCGAACCGTTCCAGCAGCTCGGCGGCGGTGCGGCGGCCGTCGCGCCGGGAGAGGTGGTGCAGGTCCGCCATGAGGAGCATGTTCTCCTCGCCGGTGATCAGGCCGTCGACGGCCGAGAACTGCCCGGTGACGCCGATCGCGGCCCGGACCGCCTGCGGATCGGCGGCGAGGTCGTGGCCGCCGACGCGGATCTCGCCGCCGGCGGCGTCGGGGGACAGCAGGGTGGAGAGGATCTTGACGGCGGTGGTCTTGCCGGCGCCGTTCGGGCCGAGCAGGGAGAAGATCGTCCCCTCGGGGACGGCCAGGTCGACGCCGTCGAGTACGACCTTGTCGCCGTAGGACTTGCGCAGTTCGTTCGCCGCGATGGCCAGGTCGGTCATGGTGGGTGCTCCTCAGAGGCTGCGGGCGTCGATGTCGCCGTAGGCGGTGGTCGCGTGGATGGTCAGGCCGGCGGCGGCACCGTCGGCGTTCTTGAGCGCGTTGCTGATCCGGCCGTAGGCGGTGCCGGCGTCCAGGGAGGCGGAGACTCCGGCGGCGACGCCGACCGACACGTCACCGGCCTGGGTGCGCAGGACGACCGTGCCGCGCACGGCCTCGGCGATCCGGATGTCGCCCTTGGCGGTGCTGATCTCGGCGGGGCCGTCCAGCCGGCCGACCGACACGTCTCCGGCGGCGGTGGTGAGACGGACGCTCGCGGCCTCGTCGATCTTGACGGCGCCGTGCGCGCCGTCGAAGACGACGTCACCGAGTCGTCCGACGACCCGGAACTCGGCGGCGGCCGCCTTCGCCTCGACCCGGGAACCGGCGGGCAGTCGCACGGTCACCTCGACGGAACCGGAGTTGCCGAAGACCTGGTTCCTCGCCGAGGCGTCGATCCGGAGCACACCGTCGTCGCCGTACGCGACCGCGGTCAGCTCCGCCAGCTTCACGTCACGCCCCTTCGAGGCGTCCAGGGGCAGGACTTCGACCGCGGTGTCGGCCCGGTCGGCGGCGATGAACTGCACGCGCCCGGCGGGGACGTCGAGGACGACGGAGATCGGGGCGGTGGTGTCGAACTTCTGCATCGTGCTCTCCTCTTGCGTGATGTTTCCGACACTGGAAACGCTACGTTGCGTTCATGGATCTGACAACAACATCGTTGCAAGCAGACATCATCACCGCAGCTCAGAAGCAACAAATCATTGCAATGACTGCAGATTCAACGCAACGATCACTCCGAGAGTTCGTTGCAATGAAAGCCGCTGAACGCTACAGTGACCGACAGGGGGCAGCAGGACGAGCACGAAGAGCACAAGGAACCGGGAGACAGCGATGCCGGGAGGCAGGCTCACCCAGCAGGAACGCCAGCAGATCGCGCTGGGGCTGGCCGACGGACTCGCCTACGCGGAGATCGCCAGACGGCTGGACCGCCCCACCTCGACCGTCACGCGCGAGGTGATGCGCAACGGAGGCCCCGCCGCCTACCGCGCCGACCTGGCCCACCGCGCCACCGAACACCGCGCCCACCGTCGCGGGCAGGCGGCACCCCGAGGCACGCAGGCGCCCCCGCAGGCTCATGGACGCGACGCCGAGGCCGTGCGCGCGTACGAGGAGGTGTTCACCACCCTGTTCATGCAGCAGGGCCTGCCGAAGATGATGGCCCGCGTGCTGACCTGCCTCTTCACCACCGACTCGGGCAGCCTCACCGCGTCCGAACTCGTACGGCGCCTGGAGGTGAGCCCCGCGTCGGTCTCGAAGTCGGTCTCCTTCCTCGAAGCCCAGGGCCTCCTCCGCCGGGAACGCGACGAAGGGCGCCGCGAGCGCTACGTCGTGGACAACGAGGTCTGGTACCAGGGCACGATCGCCAGCGCCAGGGGCACCGTCCAACTCGCCGAGACCGCACGCCAGGGAGTCGCCGTCCTCGGCGCCGGCACCCCCGCCGCCGCCCGCCTGGAGAACATCGCGCGTTTCATGGACTTCGTCGGAGAAAGCATCCTGCGCGCCGCGGAACAGGCCCGCGAGGTCCTCTCGACGAACTCCGGGACACAGCCGGACCCGAGGCACATCGATCCGCCCGCGGACCACCCGAGCAGCTGACGCGCATCGGAGTGCAGCAAAGCCAGCAACCTTGCCACAGGAGGCATCAAGCGATGGCACACAGGAAGCGGCGCGACTACAGGCATGTGATGGAAGAGGACTCCGGCGCCCTTTTGCGCTCTGCGCTGCCAAAGCAGTGGGTTGTTCATGAATACAAGCCGGATTACGGAATCGACGGCACGGTAGAAATTTTCGAACCTGTCGACGAGCAGGACGCGACTTTCGAAACCCTCGGCGAGCACATCTTCTTTCAGCTGAAATCCATCAAGAGGACCAACCTGGTCAGCAAAGTCGCCGAAGCGCGCCACAACCCCCTACTCCCCAAGAGGGAGACGGGCGCTACATCTTCCAGTACGCACGCCGTGCGTTTCAAGGCCATCGCCTACGACCTGGAGGTGAACGAGCTCCTGACGGTCGAAGCGATGGGCGCGAGCGTCGCCGTCGTACTGTTCTTGACCCCCTTGGATCAGCAGCAGGTCTATGTCGTGAGTCTGACAGACTACATAGATCGCGTTTTGGATATCGAAGATCCGGAATGGCGAAGCAAGACCGCGAAGCGCATTTACATACCGGTCATGAACCGCGTTCCCACTCCTCCCGCGATGACTCTTCTGCGGCAGTACGGGAAGCGGGCCAAGCTGATGCACCTGTTCAACGTGGCCTCGTACCAGAACAATGAGCTGGCGTACGCGATCGAGCGCGCCGAACTGTCACCTGCGCCCGGCCAGGAGGCGGACCTTGTCACGGATCTCGCAAGCCGGTTCTGCAAGCGCCTTCTGGCCCTTGACGTGTGGAACGACTGCGGGTGGCTCCTCCTGAGGCGGTATCACGCCATACTCGCAGGCTACAAGGACCTCTTCTCCGGCGACAGCACGGCGATTCATCGAATTGGCTGGAAGTTCCACGTAGATGACGTCGAGCAATACGCGGCATCCGATCTGCTCACCTCTATCCGCTCCACCTGGCAGGGGATGAACTCACTGGGAAGGACGTACGAGGAGCTGGTACGGGAATGGGGTCTTCCCACGTATCTTGGCACCGTCGGCCTCTCCCTGGACGAGTTGAGTTCTGAATTCAGTGCTCTCGTGGAGCACATCCGCATCCAAGAAGGATGAGCCAATATTACCGACCCAGGTCAAGAGAAAGGCCCCCTCTCCACGGAGAGGGGGCCTACTCGTGGGCGACTACTTCTTCTTGCCCTGGTTCTTGACCGCCTCGATCGCTGCCGCGGCGGCGGCCGGGTCGAGGTACCTGCCGCCCGGGGTGAGCGGCTTGAAGTCGGCGTCGAGTTCGTAGTACAGCGGGATGCCCGTGGGGATGTTCAGGCCCGCGATGTCGGCGTCGGAGATGCCGTCCAGGTGCTTGACCAGGGCGCGCAGGCTGTTGCCGTGGGCCGCGACCAGGACCGTGCGGCCGGTCAGCAGGTCCGGGACGATGCCGTCGTACCAGTAGGGGAGCATCCGGTGGACGACGTCCTTCAGGCACTCCGTACGGGGGCGCAGCTCCGGCGGGATCGACGCGTAGCGCGGGTCGCCCGACTGGGAGAACTCCGAGCCGTCCTCGAGCGGCGGGGGCGGGGTGTCGTAGGACCGGCGCCACAGCATGAACTGCTCCTCGCCGAACTCGGCGAGCGTCTGCGCCTTGTCCTTGCCCTGGAGCGCGCCGTAGTGGCGCTCGTTCAGGCGCCAGGTGCGGTGCACCGGGATCCAGTGGCGGTCGGCGGACTCCAGCGCGAGCTGCGCGGTGCGGATCGCGCGCTTCTGGAGCGAGGTGTGGACCACGTCGGGCAGCAGGCCGGCGTCCTTCAGCAGCTCACCGCCGCGGACCGCCTCCTTCTCGCCCTTCTCGTTCAGGTTGACGTCCACCCAGCCGGTGAACAGGTTCTTCGCGTTCCACTCGCTCTCGCCGTGACGGAGGAGGATCAGCTTGTACGGTGCGTCGGCCATGGCTCTGAGCGTAATCGAACCCCGGGAGCGCTCGCGCGTCCGCCCGACCGCCGGACAGTTGGCGGCTTCTGTTAAATGACTGGCCCCCACGGCCCCGCCTTCGTAAGGTGTGCCTACTGTCTGTACCACTTACATTTGCGTTCATCCGTGGGGGTCCGCCATCTCACTCGCCTCTGTCAGACGTGCCGCCCGCGAGACCGTCTCCGGGCTCCCCCGCGAGTTCTGGTGGCTGTGGACCAGCACGCTCGTCAACCGCCTCGGCGCCTTCGTCGCGACCTTCATGGCGCTCTACCTGACCTTGGGCCGCGGCTACTCCGCCTCGTACGCCGGTCTCGTCGCCTCGTTGCACGGGCTCGGCGGGGTCGTCTCCTCTCTCGGCGCGGGGGTGATGACCGACCGACTCGGGCGTCGGCCGACCCTTCTCGTCGCCCAGTCGTCGACCGCCCTCTTCGTCGCCCTGCTCGGCTTCATGCACCACCCGGTCGCGATCGCCGGCGTCGCCTTCCTCGTGGGCATGGCGAGCAACGCCTCCCGGCCGGCCGTGCAGGCGATGATGGCCGACATCGTCCGGCCCGAGGACCGTATCCGCGCCTTCTCCCTCAACTACTGGGCGATCAACCTCGGCTTCGCCGTCTCCTCCATGGCCGCCGGGTTCATCGCCGAGTTCAGTTATCTCGCCGGGTTCCTGATCGAGGCGGGGATGACGCTGGTCTGCGCCGTCGTCGTCTTCGCCAAGCTGCCCGAGTCCCGGCCGACGCAGAACAGGAAGGAGGCCGCGCAGGACGGCGTGGGGCTCGGCACCGTCGTGCGCGACGGCCGCTTCATGAGCGTGGTCGGCCTGTCCTTCCTGGTCGCGCTCGTCTTCCAGCAGGGGTCGGTGGGGCTTCCGGTGGCCATGGGCCGGGCCGGTTTCACGTCCGCCGACTACGGCACGGCCATCGCCGTCAACGGTGTGCTGATCGTCGCGCTGCAGATCCCGGTCACCCGCCTCATCGAGAGTCGCGATCCACGCCGGCTGCTGGTGCTCTCGTCCCTGCTGGCCGGGTTCGGCTTCGGTCTGACCGCCTTCGCGGGCTCGGTCGGCGTCTTCGCGCTCACCGTCTGCGTGTGGACGCTGGCGGAGATCGTCAACGCGCCGACCCAGACCGGTCTCGTCGTACGCCTCTCCCCCGTGCACGGGCGGGGCCGCTACCAGGGCATGTACACCCTGTCGTGGGCGGTGGCGGGCTTGATCGCCCCGGTGATGTCCGGCCTCGTCATCGACCGGCTCGGCGCGCGATGGCTCTGGGGTATGTGCGCGGCCGTCGGCGTGGCCGCCGCGGTCGGGTACGGGGTGCTGATGCGCCGCCTCCCGAAGGAGCAGGGTCCGGACGCGGCTCCGGAGGGGGCGGGCGAGGCGGCGGTGCCGGAGCGGTCGGCGTCGGCGCGACATGAGGCCGCGGCGGAGGCCGGTACGGCCTGAGGGGGCACCCCGACAGAGGGTGCCCCCTTCGTCACGGTGACGCCCGCCGGCGCGTGGGCGTCAGCGGCGGTCCCACACCTCGCTCGTCAGGAAGTACGTGTCGTACAGCTCCTGGACCTCCAGCAGCGACTCCGGCGGCACCTTGCCCAGCCCGATGCGCTCCAGATGGCGGAAGTACTCGAAGCGTTCGACGCCCGGGGTGATGACGATCAGGAGGTCGGCGTCCTGGCCGGGCGCGGCGGAGAAGGCGTGCGGCAGGCCCGGCGGCACCACGACCAGGTCACCGGCCTCCGCGGTGACCACCTGGTCGCCGGACAGCAACTGGGCCGCGCCGTCCAGGACGTAGAACATCTCGGCCGAGCCGTCGTGGCGGTGGGGCCGCGCCCCGTCCGCGCCGGCCGCGAGGGTGACCCGCTGTGTGGACAGCGCCCCGCCGGTCGCGCTGCTGTCGGCCAGCAGTCGTACGGTCGTGGGGGCCCGGCCGACCAGCTCCGCGTCGGCGGAGCGGACGATCACGGACGCATGGAAGTCCGGGACGATGAGCGACATGTGAATTCCCCGTTCGTTCTGCGGTGTTCGCGTTCCGGCGCGCTCCCGCGTTGCGGTGCGGCCCCGGTGAGCCGTGCGGCTCCGGTGAGTCGTGCCGTGCGCGGTCAGAGGGCGAAGACGCGATCAGAGGGCGAAGAGCAGTGCGGCGGACGCGAGCACCACCACCGCGGTGGCGAAGTGGATGCCGAAGGCGGTGGCTCGCGTGCCGCCGTTGCGCAGCACGATCACCGTGTCGCCGAGCGGCACCAGGGCGATGACCAGCATGAACCAGGCCTCCGCGCTCGCCCCGGCGAAGGCCAGAAGTGCGAGTCCGAGTATGCCGGAGACGGCGTCGCGCAGTCCCTTGATCTCCAGGTAGGCGGGGTCCCCGTCCGCTTTGACGGGCACGCCGTAGCCGGTGGCGGCAGCCTGGGGCTGGAACAGGAAGCGCGCACCGATGAGCAGGACGAACAGGTCGAGGAGAACAGCGAGGCCGTAGGCGGTGGTGTGCAGCATGTTGAACTCCTTGCTAGCGCCGCTAGTTGATGAAGCGACGCTAGCATAGCGTCGACATGAGCACTAGCACTGCTAGAATCCAGGCATGACCATCCACACGCGCCGCGAGCGCGAACGAGCGGAGAGAGAGCGGCTGATCGTCACGGCCGCGCGGGAACTCGCGGAGGCCGAAGGGTGGGACGCGGTGACCACACGCCGCCTGGCCGCCGAGGTCGAGTACAGCCAGCCCGTCCTCTACAGCCACTTCAAGGGCAAGGACGCGATCATGGCGGCCGTCGCCGTGCAGGGCTTCGAGGAAGTGACCGTCGAACTGCGCGCGGCACGCGCCACGGCATCCACGCCGAGGGCCGCGCTCACCGCCGTGAGCAGGGCGTACGTCGACTTCTGCGAGCGGCGGCCGGCGCTGTACGACGTGATGTTCACGCACATCGTGGACCTGCCGTTCGCGACGCCCGGCGCACCCGCGGCACTGCACTCCGCCTTCGCCGAGCTGCGCCTGGCCATCGCCCCGCTCGCCGTGGGCGAGGACGACCCGAGCGTCCTCACCGAGACGGTGTGGGCGGCGCTGCACGGGCTGCTCACGCTGATGCGCAGCGGTCGGCTGCCCCGTGAGCAGCACGACGAGCGCCTGGCCCTGCTGCTCGAACGGTTCGCCCCTCAGGAGGCGCGGGAAGGGTGACTCGCTCGCCGGGCGGCCCGCGGAGTGCGCGAGGTCAGCCGTCCGAGCGCCGGGTCAGATGGCTGAAGGCCTCCAGGTTGCGGGTGGACTCACCGCGGGACACCCGCCACTCGTACTCCTTGCGGATCGCGGACGCGAAGCCAAGTTCCAGAAGCGTGTTGAAGCTGCCGTCCGCCGCCTCCAGGACGGAGCCGAGCAGCCGGTCCAGCTCGTCCTCGGTGACGGCGGCCAGTGGCAGCCGTCCGGTGAGGTAGATGTCGCCGAGCTGGTCGACGGAGTAACTCACCCCGTACAGCTTGAGGTTGCGTTCCAGCAGCCACCGGTGCACCGCGGGCTCGTTCTCGTCGGGGTGCCGGATCACGAAGGCGTTGAGGGAGAGGGAGTGCTTGCCGACGATCAGCGAGAGGGTCGTGGACAGCTTGCGCGTGCCGGGGAGCTTGACGACGTACGAGCCCGCGCGCGGACTCTCCCACTCCAGTTCGGCGTCCTGAAGGACCCCTTCGATGACCCGCGCCGCCCGCTGCTCGTCAGACTCAGACATGCTCGGAGCGTACGTGACCGGGCCGGCCGGGTGGCCGGGGAGGCGATGGCCGGGGCAGTCGGCGGCCAGGACAGTCGGTGGTCGGGTCAGGCGGCGGCCGGGGCAGTAGGCGGCCTGGTCGGCCCGTGGTCGGGTCAGGCGTGGTGGGCGCCGCGGCGCCGGTGGGCCTGCATGGCCGCGGTGTAGACCCCGGCGGTGGCCGAGGCGGCGGCGTCCCAGCCGAAGCACTGGGCGTGCCGGGCCGCGGCGTCGCCCATGCGCCCGCACAGTTCGGGGTCGTCGGCGAAGCGGCTCAGGACGCGGGCGTAGGCGGCGGGATCGTGCCCCTGGACGAGGAACCCCGTCCGCCCGTCCTCCACGGCGACCGGCAGCCCGCCGACCGCGGCCGCCAGCACCGGCGTCCCGGTCGCCTGCGCCTCGATCGCCACCAGCCCGAACGACTCGCTGTAGGACGGCATGACCAGCACGGAGGCGGCCCGGAACCAGTCCGCGAGCCGCTCCTGGTCGACCGGCGGCCGGAAGCGCACGACGTCCGCGATGCCCAGCCGGGCGGCGAGCTTCTGCAGGCCCTCCGGTTTGGCGAGACCGCTGCCGCTCGGGCCACCCACGACCGGCACCACGATGCGGGAGCGGAGTTCGGGCCGCTCGTCCAGGAGCACGGCCACGGCGCGGAGCAGCACGTCGGGGGCCTTGAGGGGCTGTATCCGACCCGCGAAGACGGGGATCAGCGCGTCCTGCGGAAGGCCGAGCCGGGCCCGTGCGGCGGCTCGACCGTCGGCCGGGCGGAAGCGCTCCAGGTTCACCCCGGGATGGACCACGGCCACCTTCTCGCGGTCGGCCGTGTAGTGCCGTACGAGTTCGGCGGCCTCCTCGTCGGTGTTGGCGATGAGGCGGTCCGCGGCGCCCACGATCTGGGTCTCGCCGATGACCCGGGCGGTCGGCTCGGGACTGTCGCCCTCGGCGAGGGAGGCGTTCTTGACCTTGGCCATGGTGTGCATCGCGTGCACCAGCGGAGCGCCCCAGCGCTGGGCGGCCAGCCAGCCGACATGGCCGGAGAGCCAGTAGTGGGAGTGCACCAGGTCGTAGTAGCCGGGGCGGTGACCGGCCCAGGCCTGCATCACGCCGTGGGTGAAGGCGCAGAGCTGGGCCGGGAGCTCTTCCTTGGCCAGGCCCTCGTAGGGGCCGGCGTCGACGTGCCGGACGAGGACGCCGGGGGCGAGCTCGACGGTGGGCGGGAGGGCGGCCGTGGTCGACCGGGTGAAGATCTCGACCTCGATGTTGATCGCGGCCAGCCGCTGGGCCAGCTCCACGATGTAGACGTTCATGCCGCCTGCGTCGCCGGTGCCGGGCTGGTGGAGCGGCGAGGTGTGCACGGAGAGCATGGCGACGCGGCGCGGCTTGCGGTGCGGCAGACGAAGCCGTGAGGGGGCCGCCGGTGAGCGACGCCCGAGCCTGCTGACGTACTGGCTCACGTGGCGTTCCTCCATGGTGCGGGCATGCCTTCGCGGACGGCGTGCGGGCCCTCCAAGAAGGCGAACGCCATGTAGGGGCGCTCCATTTCCTTTGTGGGCGGCTTTGCTGAATCATTACCTGATCTCGATCAACCGTTCGAGATATATACGCTCATGCGCCCATGTGTTCATACGTCCATAGCCCACCCCCGCCGGGCCCGGGCCGGGCGCACGCGCGTCGGCCGAGTTGTCCACAGGGCGCCGGGGAGTGTGGGGACGCGGGGGGGGGCTGTGAGGGGAGGCTTGTCCACAGGGCGCCCCGGCCTCCCCCGGGCCCGCTTACTCTCGTACGCATGTCAACCCGCGCCGCGTCCCGCCCCGTGGGTACGGTGACGCGCGGGACGACCAATCCGAACCGGCTGCGCCGGATGGACCGCTGGATCGCAGCGGTCCACGGTGCCGAGCTCCGCCGCGCCACGGACCCCGTGGCCGTCGACCTCGGCTACGGAGCCGCCCCGTGGACGGCGGTCGAGCTGCTGTGCCGGCTGCGCGGCGCGGCGCCGCGCACCCGCGTGGTCGGCGTGGAGATCGAGCCCGCGAGAGTCGCCGCCGCGCGTCCGTATCTCCGTGAGGGGCTGGACTTCCGGCACGGGGGCTTCGAGATCCCCGTCGCGGGACGCCCGCAGCTGATCCGCGCGGCGAACGTCCTGCGGCAGTACGAGGAGGGCGAGGTCGCCGCCGTCTGGGAGCGGCTGTGCGCCCGGCTCGCCCCCGCCGACCCGGCGACCGGCTCCCGGGGCGGGCTGCTGGTCGAGGGCACCTGCGACGAGATCGGCCGCCGCCATGTGTGGGTCGCGCTCGGCCCCGAGGGCCCGCGCACCGTCACGTTCGCCACCCGCCTCGGCTCGCTGGACCGCCCGTCCGACCTGGCCGAGCGGCTCCCGAAGGCGCTCATCCACCGCAATGTCCCGGGCGAGCCCGTGCACGCCTTCCTGCGCGACTTCGACCGCGCCTGGGCCGCCGCCGCGCCCTACGCCTCCTACGGCGCGCGCCAGCGCTGGATACGCACGGTCCGCGACCTGGCGGGCACCTGGCCCGTCACCGACGGCCCGACACGCTGGCGACAGGGTGAAGTCACCCTCGCCTGGGGGGCGTTGGCGCCTGGCAGCTGAGGCGCGCGGACCCGACCGGAAAGCCGCCCGCCAGGGCCGCGGCGACCTCCGCCACGACCCGAGAGGGGAACGATCTTCCGGGTTTCCACGTCAGACGCGCGGAGAGATCACCGTACGAAAAGCTGCCGGGGAGGGAGATCGTCGTACGGGTGCGGCAGGAGAGGGAGATTTTGGCGTGCTGGAGTCCCGCCACTGTCACTTTGTCCCTCCGCGTGGCACGATCCCCAGGCGTCTACACGTTACTGACGGTAAATCAGATTTAGGGGCGAGATATGGGATCCGGGAAGCGGACCCTGACCACGGCGGCCATCGCCCTGGTCTGCACGGTCACCGTGCTGGGCGCACCAGGAGCGGCATACGCGACTCCGGGCCGGCCCGCGCCGAGACCCGCGCCTTCCGGGAGCCCTGACGCGACGAGGGCGGCCGGTAGCGCCGCGGACGGCGGCCGTCTCGAGGTCGTGCGCGAGAAGCTCGATCAGCTCTACCACGACGCGGCGGTCGCCACCGACGCGTACAACGCGGCCGAGGAGAAGAGCAAGCGGCAGTCGACGCAGATCGTGCGGCTGGCCAAGGAGATCGTCAAGGGCCAGGAGAGACTGGCCCGGCTGAAGGACCGCGCGGGCGCCGCCGCCCGGGCGCAGTACCGCGGTGGTGGCCTGCCGCCGGGGGTCCGCCTCTGGCTGAGCGACGACCCGCAGGAGTTCCTCGACGGCGCGGGCACGGCGATTCAGGGCGAGCGCGCGACCGAGGAGATGCTCGCCGACATGACGCGCACGCAGAAGGACCTGAAGCAGTACGCGCGCGACGCCGCCGCCCAGTGGGACGCGCTGGAGGCGAACCGCAAGGCCAAGGCCGAGGCCAAGAAGAAGATCCAGACGCAGATCGACGCGGCGGAGAAGCTCCAGTCGCAGCTGAAGAAGCAGGAGCAGGAGCGGCTGCGGAAACTCGAGGACGAGGCCGCCTACAAGGCACAGACGGCCTGGCTCAGCTCCGGGATACTGAAGGACATCAGCGGCAAGGCGTCCGCGGAGGGCAGGAAGGCCGTCCAGTTCGCCACCCACCAGATCGGCAAGCCGTATGTATGGGGGGCCGAGGGCCCCAAGTCCTTCGACTGCTCGGGCCTGACGTCCCAGGCGTGGGCCGCGGCCGGCGATCCCATCCCGCGCACCTCGCAGGAGCAGTGGAAGCAGCTCAGGCACGTCGCGATCAAGGACATGCGCCCCGGTGACCTGGTCATCTACTTCTCCGACGCCAGCCATGTGGCGATGTACATCGGCGACGGCGCGATCGTGCACTCCCCCCGCCCGGGCCGCACGGTGACGATCACGGGCGCCGGCTCGATGCCGATCCTGGGGGTGGTCCGCCCGGACGCGTAGCCTCCGGGCCGGGCGCCCGGCCCCGCCGCACGGCCCCAGCCCATGCCCGGGCCGGGCGAAAGCCCAGGCACAGCCGGTTCGGTTCAGCGCCAGGCGGGTCGGCTGGTTCCGGTCAGGCTGCCGGGGCGGTCAGGACGGCCTCGGCCGCCCGCCGGAGGTTCCTGATCATCGGATTCGGGTCGCCCTTGCGGCTGACCAGGACGACCTGGCTGGGGGGAGCACCCTCGATCGGGACGGTGACGAGGTGGGGACGCAGTGAGCTACGCCGATCACCGACCGGTAGCACGGCGATCGCCTCGCCACTCGCGACGAGTTCGAGCTTGTCGTCGTAGCTCTCGATCGGCGGCAGGCCGGTACCGAGGAACCGGTAGGACGTCCAGTCCGCGGTCTCGAACGCGCACGGCGCCGCCTCCTCGCCGGCCAGTTCTTCCGCGGTCACCGACGCGCGGTCGGCCAGGGGATGGTCGCGTGGGACCACGAGCATCCGGGGCTCCTCGTACAGCGGGGTGGTGAACACGTCGTCGCCGACGAGCGGCAGCGGGGCCCGCGCGATCAGGGCGTCGACGCGCTTGTCGGACAGTTCCCCGACGTCGCGGCAGCTCAGATGCCGGGTGGTGATCTCGGCGTCCGGGTGACGGCGGCGCAGTTCCCGTACGGCGGCAGTGATCACCAGGTCTTCCACGTAGCCGATGGTGATGCGTTCGGTCTCGACCGTCTCCCGCACGACCAGCTCGGCCTGCCGGGCGGCCTCCAGCAGGGCCTGGGCCCGGGGGAGGAACATCTGGCCGGCCGGAGTGAGCCGGGTGCCCCGGGGTGTGCGGTCCAGCAAACGTGCGCCGAGATACTTCTCGAGACGTTGGATCTGGCGGCTCAGCGCCGGCTGGGCCACGTGCAGGTCGGCGGCTGCCCGGCCGAAGTGCTGGTGCGCCGCCACCACGGTGAAGTAGCGCACCAGCCGCAGTTCCAGGTCCTGTCCGAGATCGTTCACCCTTCGAGCGTACGCATCGTCATGCCGTTTCAGCATGATCGGGTTGTCGAACCGGTCTTGGACGGCCCTGCGGTCCCGGGCCTTGACTGAAGGAGCAACGTTTCCCCGAGAAAGCGACAGGCGCGATGAAGGCGATCCAGTTCCACGAAACGGGCGGGCCCGACGTTCTGCGGTACGACGAGGTGCCGGTTCCCGAGATCGGCCCGGGCGAGGTGCTCGTCCGGGTGCACGCGGCGGGCGTCAACCCGCCGGACTGGTACCTGCGTGAGGGGATGAAGGTCATGCCGGCCGAGATGAGGCCGGTGCTGGAGTTCCCCCTGGTCCCCGGAACGGACATGTCGGGCGTGGTCCAGGCCGTCGCACCGGACGTGCCGGGGTTCGCCGTCGGTGACGAGGTCTTCGGCATGCTGCGGTTCCCCGGATTCGACGGCCGGACGTACGCCGAGTACGTGGCCGCACCGGCTTCCGACCTGGCGCACAAGCCGGCCGGTATCGACCACGTGCAGGCGGCCGGGGCGCCGATGGCCGTGCTCACGGCCTGGCAGTTCCTGGTCGATCTCGGCCACGACGTGCCGTCTCCTTTCACGGGCCAGGTGCACCAGCCGGTGCCGATCACGCCGGGGATGACCGTGCTGGTCAACGGGGCGGCCGGTGGGGTGGGCCACTTCGCGGTGCAGCTGGCGAAGTGGAAGGGGGCACATGTCATCGCGGTGGCCTCGGGTCGGCACGAGCGGTTCCTGCGCAAGCTCGGCGCCGACGAGTTCATCGACTACACCACGACGCGGGCCGCGGACGTGGTCAGCGGCGTCGACCTGGTGATCGACACCGTCGGTGGACCGGACAGCTCACGCTTCCTGACCGTGCTCAAGCGCGGAGGCACCATGCTTCCGGTGTTCTTCGCCCAGTACGACCCGGAGGAGACGGCGCGTCTGGGCGTCACGGTCTCGAACATCCAGGTGCGTTCCAACGGCACCCAGCTCGCCGAGATCGGGCGCCTGTTCGATGAGGGCACGCTCCAGGTCGGGGTGGACAGCACCTACCCGCTGCCCGAAGCGGTCAGCGCACACACGCGGGCCGCGCAGGGCCACATCCAGGGCAAGATCGTGCTGACGGTGGTCTCGTGATCGCCGAGTTCACCGGGACGCTGGACGACGCCTCATAGGCACCAGGCCAGAACCCGTGCCAGGCCCGGGCGGGGCGGCGCGGGCCCGGGTGGCGCAGGGCGCGACGCTCGCGTGACCGGTGCCACGTGACGGTGCGCACGCGGGACGGGGCGGCGGTCCGGGGGCCCACGTGACGTTCGTCATCCCGGGCGGAGTCCGCCCCGCCCAACTGCGTTACGGATGCGGCATATGACATCGGCAGGTTGCCCCGTACCGCCGCACAGGCATTCCGCTGCCCCCGCGCCACCCGCTATGGTCCCCGTCGGTGGGTCGAGGTCCCTTGCCCCGCCATGCCCTCGGGGGGAGGGAAGGAACGAAGACGATGCCCGTACCCGTACCGCGGCCGAGGGCGATCCCGGCTGCGGAGTGTGGTCAGGCTCGAACCGAGTCCCCGCCCGCACCGCAGACCGCCCTGACACAGTCCGCCCGCAACAAGACGAACAAGACCCCGTCGGACACGCTCACCCTGCTGGTGATCGAGGACGACCCGACGGCCTCGCCGATCGTGCCCGAGCTGCTCGACGCGGCGGGTCGCCCCATCAGGCTGCGCACCGCACGCAACCTGACGGAGGCCGAGCGGCTGCTCACCGACGACGTCCACTGCATCCTGCTGGACCTCGCGCTGCCCGCCCCCGGCCGGGCCACCGCGCAGGACGACGAGCTCGCCGTGCTGCGGCACGTGCTGCGGATCGCGCCCCGCCACGCCGTTCTCGCGCTCACCGCCTCCGGTGACGCCGAGCGCGGCACCGAGGCCGTACGCGTCGGCGCCCAGGACTACCTCTTCCGTGAGGAGCTGGACGGACGACTGCTGAGCCGCGCGATCCGGTACGCGGTCGAGCGCAAGCGTTCCGACACGGCCGAGCGACGGCTGACCGAGTCCCGGCTGCGCGCCCAGGAGAACGCCCGGCTGGAACGGGGCCTGCTGCCCAACCCGCTGCTGGACGGCTCCTCGCTGCGCTTCGCGGCCCAGTACCGCCCGGGGCGCTCCCGCGCACTGCTCGGCGGAGACTTCTACGACACGGTCCGCACCCCCGACGGCACCGTGCACGCGATGATCGGCGACGTCTGCGGCCATGGCCCGGACGAGGCCGCGCTCGGCGTGGAGCTGCGCATCGCCTGGCGCGCCCTGACCCTGGCGGGCCTGTGCGGTGACGAGCTGCTCTCCACGCTGCAGCAGGTCCTGGAGCACGAGCGGGCCAACGACGAGATCTTCGCGACGCTGTGCACCGTGGACATCGCGGCGGACGGACGGCGGGCCGGGCTGTGCCTGGCCGGCCATCCGGCCCCGCTGGTAGCCCGCCGCGGACTCCCCCGCTCCCCCGGGCTCGCCCGCACGGCGGGGGCCCCGCCCCTGGCGGAACTGCTGCCGCACGACAACAACGGCCCGGCGCTGGGTCTGCTGCCGAACGCCCGCTGGCCGCGCACCCAGGTGGAGCTGGGCCCCGCGTGGAGCCTGATGCTCTACACGGACGGCCTCATCGAGGGCCACATCGGCGAGGGCCGGGAGCGTCTGGGTCAGGACGGCATGGTGCAGCTGGTCCGGCGCCGGCTGGCCGAAGGCCTGACCGGCGAGGAACTGCTGCGCGCGACGGTCAGCGAGGTGCGCGACCTCAACGGCGGTGAGCTGGCGGACGACGTCGCGGTCGTCCTCCTGGACCGCTGAGGCACGCGCTCCGGGACCCCTGAGCCGCGCGTCCGGAGCGGGACGCGCGGTCCGCCGCCCCAGTGCGCGGCCGCGTTTCCCGCGGGGCCGCCCGGCTCACCCGCAGTCGCCCGTCGCCGTCGCCGTCGTCATCGCCCGGCGCGGTGGTCGTGGTGCGCCGGGCGCGACCGTCATCGGCCGCCGTTGTAGGGGCCGTACGGCCCGTCGCTGCTGCTGCCCCGGCGGCGACGGCCGAAGCCGCCACCCGACACCTGCTTGAGGGCGGGCCTGACGTCCACGAAGAAGACGATGCTGGCGACCAGGCCCGCGAGCTGCAGGAAGAGCATCGGCACCAGCAGGTTCACCGCGACCGCGATGCCCAGGATGATCAGCCAGAACCCCTTGTTCTGCTTGTCCGCCGCCCGGTACGCGTCGTCCCGGTACAGCACGGCCATGGCCAGCGCCACCACGGCCAGCACCAGCATGGCCAGGTAGAGCAGCGACATGACGCCGCCGAATGCCGTCATCAGCACGAAGCCCACCACCTGGATCTAGTCCTCTGTACGGTCACCGTACCCGCCCGTGGTCACCGTCTATCCGTAACAACGGGCCGGACACCCCAAGAGTGCCCGGCCCGTCCCCTTCGTGCGCCGTCAGGCGTTTCTCACTTGGCCGGCGGCGTGGTGCGCTTGGCCGCGGGCTTCTTGGGAGCCGGGGCCTTCTTCGCCACGGGCTTCCTGGCCGGGGCCGACTCGGCCCTGGCCTCGGACGGCTTCGGCTCGTCGCTGACCACGACGGGCTCGGCCTTGCCCTCGACGGCGACGGCGAACTCCTCGATCTCCTCCGCGGCCTCGCCGCGCCAGGTCTTCACGGCCTGCTCGCCGTGCTCGGCGACCTTCTCGTAGGTCTCGCGGGCCTTGACCACGTACTCGGCGGCGACACCCACGCCCCGCAGGGCCAGGTCCTGAGCGCTCTCACCGAACTTCTTGATGTCGGCGTCGAGGTTGCTGCCGAACTTCTTCAGGTCCGAGTCGAGTCCGTTGATGAACTCGTTGACCTTCGTCTGAAGAGTCACCTGCGTCTCCTTGACGCGGGCCCCGGCCTCCTTGGCGCGGGCGGTGGCCTTCTCCTGGACGGCCTTCGGGTCGGTGTTGCGCACGGCGTCGATACGGGCCGGGGCCTCGGCGCGCAGCTGCTCCACCAGACCGGGCACCTTCCGGGCCTGCTGAAGGGCCAGGTCAGCCGTGCCGGCGGCGAAGTAGAGCGGGGTCGGGTCGCTGAGGGTCTTGCGCAGATCGTCGGTCATGGCCATGGGAAACGGTCCTCCCGGTTCGGCTTTCGGGTGAGGGTTTTGGTTGGTGCGCCTGCTCTTGTCGGTCACGCCGCGCGGTGCGCTCGGCCCGGTCGTCCGGTCATCCCGGCTCCCGGTCAGCCGGCGCTCCGCCGCGGACCGGCATCGCCGTCGCCGTCTCCGGCCGTGCGGGGGCCGGGGTTCGCGGTGTCCTGCACGTCATCCGCCTGCTGAGCCCCTGCGATCTCGAAGCCGTTCTCCTTGCGGAACGACTCGTAGACCTGGAGCAGGACCTGCTTCTGACCCTCGTTGAGCGTGGGATCGGCGAGGATGACGGCACGCGTCTCCACCTCGTCCCGGTCCCGCTCGGCGTCGAGGATGCCGGCACGCACGTACAGCGTCTCGGCGGAGATGCGCAGCGCCTTGGCGACCTGCTGCAGCACCTCCGCGCTCGGCTTGCGCAGCCCGCGCTCGATCTGGCTCAGATACGGATTGGACACCCCGGCGGCGTCGGCGAGCTGCCTGAGCGAGAGCTGGGCGTTGCGCCGCTGCTCGCGCAGGTACTCACCGAGATTGCCGACGTTGAGCGATGCCATGGCTCCACCGTGCCACCCTTCGCTAACTTTTGCAAGCACCTCGCTTGCAAAAGTGCGTCTCCGTGGAGTTCGACGGCGACCCCGGGCTCTTCGGAGGATCGGACCAGTGGCGGTAGCGATTGAGGGTCGCGTTCGGTGCTGACGTCCGTGCGTTCGCCTGACGGTGGTTCCGCCGGAAGGGACGGCGGCCCCCGTGAAGCAGTGGCGAGCCGTTGGTGCCGGCGTCCTCGCGCTCGGCGGTCAGGACGGCTGGACCTGGTCGAAGAGTGCGAGGGCTTCGGCGGGGTCCGGGCTCACGAGGCGTTCCAGACCGGCCGTCGTGATCTTCGCCCACCTGCCGGCCCGTGCCCACATCTGCTCCTCGAAGGCGCGGACGACCTCGTCCAGATCCTCAGGGCCGGTGGCGATGGACTCGGCGAGTTCGGCGCCTTCCAACATCGCGAGGTTCGCGCCCGCCCCCAAGGGGGGCATCAGGTGGGCGGCGTCGCCGAGCAGCGTCACCCCGGGGACGTGGGTCCAGGTGTGGGACACGGGCAGTACGTAAAGCGGGCGGTGGACGAAGGCGGTGCCGTGGCGGAGGAGTTCGAGGACGGGAGCGGCCCAGCCGTCGAACAGGGCCAGCAGGCTCGATCGCACGGCCTCGACGTCGGCCAGGTCCAGCTTCGTGTGCCAGTCCAGCGGCGCGCGGAACTGGGCGTACACCTTGACGTGGCCGCCGCTGTTGCGCTGGGCGACGAGAGCTCGGTTCTCGCCGTACACAGCCATGGAACCGTCGCCGACCAGTCGGGCGAGGTCGGGGTGGCGGGTGTCGACGTCGTCAAGGGAGGTCTCGACATGGGTGACGCCGGTGTAGTGCGGTGTCACCGACGAGACTGCCGGGCGGGTCCGGGACCAGGCACCATCCGCGCCGACCACGAGGTCGAACGCCTCCTGCCGCCCGTCCGCGAAGTGGACCAGTACGCCGTCCCGGGTCCCCGGCACCACCTGCGTTACGCCCTGACCCCACTGGACGTCGAGAGGGCCGAGCAGCAGGTCGCGGAGTTGTCCGCGGTCGATCTCGGGATTGGCCCGGTCATCCGGACGGGGTTGCCAGTCGCGCAGGACGGTCCCTGCCGTGTCCAGGATGCGCATGGCCTGCCCCTCCGGACGGGACAGCGCCTGGAACTCCGCCAGCAGCCCCGCCTTGTCCAGAGCGAGCTGGCCCAGCCCTTCCTGCAGGTCCAGCGTGCCGCCCGGGGGGCGGGTGTCGGGGGCGGGATCGCGTTCGAGGACGGTGACGGGGTGGTCATGGCGGTGCAGGACGCGGGCGAAGGTGAGGCCGGCAGGACCGCTCCCGACCACTGCGATGCGATGTCTCATGTCGATACACTGTATTGCTCGCATACAGTGTATCGCAACGGTACGGTGAGAGCATGACTGTCTGGGACCGGCCGGAGCCGCCGACTCGCCCCGTGCCGCTCGACCGGGAGCGGATTGTCGCCGCCGCCATCGCGCTGGCCGACGAGGGCGGGCTGGAGGCGGTGTCGGTGCGCAAGGTCGCGGCTCGTCTGGACGCCGGCCCGATGCGGCTGTACAGGTACATCTCCACCAAGGAGGAGCTGTTCGACCTGATGGTGGATGAGGTCCAGGCCGAGATCCTCCCCGAGGAGCAGCCCGGTGACTGGCGGGAGGCGCTGCGCGTCCTCGCCCAGCGCACCAGGCAAGCCGCCCTCCGTCACGAATGGCTGGCCGACCTGCTCGGCGGTCGCCCGACCCTGGGCCCGAACGGCCTCGCCGTGACCGAGACCACGCTGGCCGCGTTCGACGGCCTCGCCGACGTCGACACCGTCATGCGCGCCGTGGAGACCGTCAGCGCCTACTTCATCGGCGCGATCAGGCGCGAGATCGCAAACCTGCGGGCTGAGCGCACCACGGGCCTGTCCAAGTACGACTGGCAGCGCGTCCACGGCCCGCATGTGACGCGCATGTTGGCCACGGGCCGCTTCCCGGCACTGTCCAAGGCCGTGTACGACGGCACGGACGTGGACGCCCACACATCCTTCGCAATCGGCCTGGACTGGGTCCTCGACGCCGTGGCCGCCAAACTCACCGGGCCGTCGGCGTGACGCTCAGCTCTCGCAGAAGGTGAGCGAGGGGGCAGCAAGGGAACCGAGATCTGGTCGGGTCAGCTCGGCATCCACGAACTCGCTCGCGCCGTGATCCGCTGCTTCG
This sequence comes from Streptomyces sp. NPDC048664, assembly GCF_040650555.1. Taxonomy (NCBI): domain Bacteria; kingdom Bacillati; phylum Actinomycetota; class Actinomycetes; order Kitasatosporales; family Streptomycetaceae; genus Streptomyces; species Streptomyces sp. NPDC048664. The sequence continues at coordinate 64,128 of NZ_JBEZHK010000025.1, forward strand.
ACGAGGTCGCACAGGCCTACGGCGGGAGCGGCTACCGAGGCAAGTGGGGTGAACACTTCCCCCGAACCGAACGCGAAGCCCTCAGACGTCTCTGGCACGGTCGACGGTGGTGAGGGTCCGCCGGTGGGGCGGCTGGGAAGATCGCTGTCCGATGGGCGGAGCGCGGTGAAGAGGAGTTCCTGTCCACCTGCGTCGCGACAACAAGTGCCTGGCCGCACAAGCCCGCCGCCATCGTCTTCCACGCCTCCGAGGGCCGCTCCTGGCGCCTTTCGCTCTCCGCCGACGGCACCCTTCGATCGGCTCAGCGCCTGGGACCCGGGTGCGTAGGACGTGGCGACGCGGCGCGTCGTCGTGGCGGGCTCAGGCGACGAAGGGTCGGTGAGGCCAGTGCGGTGAGCGCGGCGGCGCAGCCGAGGGCGGCGCACAGGGCGAGTGCGGTTCTGGCGCCGGCCGTGTTCGTGAGTCGGCCCAGCACGTTGTTCGCCACCACCAGGGCCGCGCTCTGGACGAGTGTCAGCAGCGACTGGACTCGGGCCAGGTGGGTGTCGGGGGCACCGGCCAGGATCAGCGGGCCCAGGTGGCACGCGAACATGCCCGACCCCGCGCCGGTGACCGCCGCGGCGGCGACGGCCGCCATGGCGGTCGGGGACGTCGCGAGTCCGGCGAGTCCCGCCGCCGCGAGCGCCAGGCCCAGGCTCGCGCCCACGCCGATCCGGCGCAGGGGCCCCCGGCGGGCGGCGAGCAGCGTCGCCAGGAGGATCCCGGCCCCTTGCCCCGCGGCGACCAGGCCCGCCGTCCCCGGCCCCCAGCCGGCCGCTCGGGCCAGCAGCGGGCCGAGCAGGGAGGCCGCGGGCAGCAGCCCCGCCGCGGCCGCCGCCGTCAGCAGCAGCGCGGCGCGCAGGACGGGATCCGTCGCCGCGAGCCGCACCCCGCCCGCGATGCCGGCGAACAGGCTCTCCCGGTGAGCGGCGGCGGGAGGCCGCCGTGCCGTCGCGGTCGTCGGGCGCACCCGCAGCAGGACGGCCAGGACGACGGCGAAGCTCCCCGCGTCCACCAGGGCCGCTCCGCTCAGGCCCGCCGTCGCGACCAGCACCGCTCCCAACGGGGCGCCGAGCAGGCCGGCGATCTGGCCGCCGGCCTGCCCCAGTGCCAGGGCCCGGGGCAGCTGGTCCTCGGGCACCAGACGGCGCGGCATGGATCCGATCGCCGGCAGGTAGAAGGCGTCGACGGTCCCGACCACGGCCGCGCACCCGAGCAGCAGCCATGGCGGTGTCCCCCAGTGCCGAGCCGCCACGGCCAGGGCGAGGACGGCCACGAGCATCGTGAGGTCGCCGGTGATCATCACGCGCCAGGCGCCGACGCGGTCACCCACGGCCCCGCCCAGCAGCAGGAGCACGGTGCGCGGCAGGGTGATCGCGGTCAGGACCAGCGCCGCCGCCTGACCGCCGTGGGCGCCGGCCGCCCAGCCCAGGGCGAAGGAGAGGGCCGCGTCCCCGGCCGCGGAGGCCCGGGTCCCCGCGAGCCAGTACAGGTAGGGGCGGGGGAGGACGGGGCGTGAGGAGGGGAGGGTCGTGGACTCGGTGGTGCCCGGTGATGCCATGGCCGCCGACCGTAGGGCCCTCACGTTGGTGGAAGGCCAGTGACGGACCGTCAGCGACCGGCCGCGCGCTCGTCCCGGGGAACCGGGGCGAGGAGCACGGCGTCATCCGTCGTGTACACGCTCAGGGATCACATCGACGGAAGTCGGGGGACATGACGGACACCGCCGCTCGCTACCTCTATCTCGCCCGCCATGCCGAGGCCTCGGCGGACGAGACGACCCTGACCGACAGGGGGCGGCGTCAGGCCGAGCTGCTCGGCGAGCGGCTCCGGGACGTCCCGCTGTCGGCGATCCACCACGGCCCGCTGCCCCGGGCGGAGCAGACGGCCCGGCTGATCGGCGCGCGACGCGGTGCCGCCGACGTCCCCCTGCGCCGGTCGGAGGCGGCCGGCGACTACGTCCCGTACGTCCCGGCGAGGGAGGAACTACCGGCGGACGCAGCCGACTCGCTACTCGCCTTCCTCGCCCAGGCCTCGCCGGAGGAGCGCGCACGCGGTCCGGTGCTGGCCCGTCAGGCACTCGCCCTGTTCACGGGCCCGGTCGAGGGCGACGAGCCTCGCCACGAACTGGTCGTCACCCACAACTTCCTCGTCGGCTGGCTGGTCCGCGCCGCGCTCGACGCGCCCGACTGGCGCTGGATGGGCCTCAACCACGGCAACGCGGCGCTGACGGTCATCCGGTACGCACCCGGGAGGCCGTCCTGCGTGCTCTGCTTCAACGACGTGCGCCACCTGCCCCCGGAACTGCGCTGGACCGGCTTCCCGCCCGAGCTCCACATCTGATCGGCAGGGGCCGGCCGGGTCGGCGGGCGACGCCCGGACCCCGAGCGGCGAGGGGCCTTCGCGCACCGGGATTCAGGGGCGCCTGGCGACGAAGACGAGTTCGCGGCCCGGGCGGTCGGGGGCCTCCCGTACGTCCTCCAGCGCGTAGCCCCGCGCGGCCAAGTCGGTCTCGATCTGCTGCCGTTCGCGGAAGCGCAGCGTGGAGTCCGAGGTCAGGGTTCGTCCGTCCGAGGCGAACACGTACGTCCAGCGGAAGGTCACCAGCGGCTCGCTCACGTCGAGCACCTCGACCCAGCTCTCCACGCTCTCCACCGCGCCGCCCCGTGGGATCCGTGTCACGCGGTACGAGGCCTCGCGGGTCCACTCCTCCCAGGCGCGCCGGGCGGGGTCCCGGGTCTCGAACACCAGGCGGCCGCCCGGCCGTAGCGCCGCGTGGGCGCCCCGCAGGGTCGCCGCCCAGTCCCGCGGGTCGGTGATGGCCTGGGCGACGTTCGCGGTCATGGTCGCCAGGTCGACCCGCAGCGGCGGGAGGGTCGTCGCGTCGCCGTGGATCCAGCGCACGCGCCCGCCGCCCGGCTTGCCGCGGGCGACGTCGAGGGAGGCCCGGGCCGGTTCGACGCCGACGACCCCGACGCCGCGATCGGCCAGCAGCAGCGCGAAGACGCCGGTTCCGCAGCCGATGTCCAGCACCTCGCGCGCGCCGAACTCCTCGACGGCTATGCGGACGTACACGTCGAGGTCGTCGCGAACGGGGTCGAGCCGGTCCTGTATCGCGGCCAGGCGCGGCACGCCGAAGCACTCGTCGGACACGCGAACAAGCCTACGTGGAAAGAGATTTGGGCGACACGATCGTGCGGCGAACGGTGGTGGCCCCGTGACCGTTGGTGACCGGTTCTATGTGATCGCAAACGGTGAACGGCCGCCCTAGACTGAGCGCCACAACATCGACCCACAAGCAGAACCGGGGAGTTCGAGACATAGTGATCATCAGGCGCACTTGGACGCGGCTGGTGCCGGTGTCGCCCGGTGTGGTGGCGCTCGTGACGACGGCGAGCGGATGCACCGGCGGGGCCGGGACGGGGGCGAACGACAGCGGGACAGCATGGACGATGACCTGGTCGTGCGGACCAAGGGCGGGCAGCGCACCCGCGCGCCGATCGTGATGACGGGATCCGCCACGTGGCCCGCCTGCCCCGACCAGGACACCGGCAAGGTCGTCGCGAAGGGGACGTCCGAGAAGGTCTGCCCGGCCTTCGTCATCCCGGCCGGGCAGAAGCCCGCCGCGGTGGAGGTCATGCGCGGGTTCTACAAGAAGCCCCTGGAACGGCCGGTCCCCTCCTGACCGCGCGGCACGTCCGCACCGCCTCACCCTTCCCGTCCGGGCCTGAACGACGCCCGCTCCCCCTCTCGTTGCCGGCACCGCTTTGAGGAGAACACCCCGTGATACGCACCACCGCGCGCGCCGCCGTGCGCGCCCGCAGAACCGCCCTGCTCGCGCTCGGGGCCGGCGCGGCCCTCACCCTGAGCGCCTGCGGTCCCCTCCCGGGCACCGACAGCGCGGCCGACGGCACCGAGACGGGCAAGGGCCCCGCCCCCAGGGGGGTGATCACGCAGGCGGCCGCCAAGACCGTGGTCGACACCTACGAGAAGGCCAACAACCGGGCCAACACGGCGCGGAGCGAGAAGATCGAGGCCACCGTCGAGGCCGGGCAGCGCTACGAGATGGACCGCTCGGACTACAAGCTGTACCCGACCTGGACGGCCAAGGAGAAGAAGGGGTTCGGCGGCAGCTTCGTCTACGGCAAGCGCGCCTACTACATCCCGCGCGCCGGCACCGCCTCCTGGTTCGCGGTCACGGCCACGGCCAGCACCGACCACGCCTACGACGCGCTGCTGTTCTTCGACAAGGTCGACGGCGCCTACAAGCTGACGATGTCGTTCTACACGCCCAAGAAGCAGCCGCTTCCCAAGATCGCCGTGGACAGGTACGGCTTCGCGCAGGTCGCCGACCAGTCGCGGAAGGTGGGCGCTCTGTCCCCGTCCGAACTGGGTTCCGTCTACGAGGACTTCTACGAGTCGGGCGGCACGAAGAAGGCGGCGAGGGCGTTCGTGGCCAACGACTTCACCAAGGAGTCGGTCAAGGTCCACGCCGAGCGCGAGAACGGCAACCTGAAGAACTACGTCGACCAGAACTTCTTCGGCAAGCCCGCGGCGCACCCCGCCGGCTACGCGCTGCAGGTCGCGGGCGGTGGCGTGCTCGCCGGCTTCCCGACCGCCCACACCAAGGAGAAGCTGCTCAAGCCGAAGTACATGAGCGGATTCGACATCAACCCCAGCCCCGAGGAAGCCGTCTTCAACCCGGGCCCGCACAAGGTGATGACGAACGAGTTCCAGGGCGCGGGCCTGGCGAAGATGACCCCGAACGGCAAGCCCGAGGTCGTCGAACTGCAGTACCGGTTCACGAACTCCCACTGACTAATCGGTACAACCCGCTTCCTACGGCGGTGAGTTCAGGGACAGGTGGTTATCGGGCGGCTTCGAGTGGAGATGAGTAGGAGAACTCGGCCGCCCGGGCTCCCGTCCGGAGGGGAGCTGGGAGCCCGGTCGGCCGGGACGGGCATCTCAGAAGCCGTCCGGGCACCAGGGCCGCCTGGACGTGCGCAGCAGGGCGTCGGCAGTCCGTGCGGCGCCCTCCCGCTGCTCCCGCAGGCGCCCGAGCGCCGCGAGCCGCACCGCGGACTCGTCTCCCAGCCACAGGGTCGCCAACTCGGCCACGGGGAGCGTGAGATCGGGGTCCCGGTGGGTCGGGGCGCAGTGGGCGCCGTCCGGTCCGGCCTCCAGCAGGTAGCGGCCGCCGGCCAGCCCGTCCTCGTCCACGACGTCGAGGACGAGGGCACCGGCGTTGTCGTACGTGCGCGCCTGGAGTGCCTCCACGACGTCCAGGATCCGTACCCACAGCCAGTCCGCGTGGGTGGTCAGGCGGGCGGCGCGCGGGTCGGGGAGCAGGTGCGGCAGCAGGTCGTCCGGGGCCCGGTGGCCCGACTTCACGGTGATGACCCAGTCCAGTGAGCACAGGTGGTGCCACAGGGCGCGTTCGGCCGCCGGGTCGGTGGCGATCAGGTCCCTGACGGTCGCCGAGTTCCCGGGGCGCTTGTCGTCGCCCCATTCGCCGCCGGTGCTGTAGGTGGCGAGGCCGTCGATCTCGCCGGACGGGGAGCGGTGGACCGCGAAGAACGGCTCCTTCCAGGGTGCCGCCTGGATTCCCCGTTCCGCGCCCGTGTTCACCCGCCACCAGCGGTCGGGGCGGTCGACCACCCCGTGCTGGGTGTGGCGCAGGCGGTCGTGGAGTGCGGGGCCGAACTCCCTTACGTCGGCGGCGTCCACCAGGTCGACACGGCTGCCGTCGTCGGGGGCGGCGGGGCGGTTGCGGTCGAGTCCGGTGCGGGGGACGTCGATGGTCCACTCGGCGGTGTGGGCGGCGGGGCCGAAACCGTAGCGGCCGTAGATGGGGTACTCGGCGGAGATCAGGGTGGCCACGGTGTCGCCGCGTTCCTTGGCCGCGGCCAGGCCCTCGGCCATCATGCGGTTGAGGAGGCCTCGGCGGCGGTGGGTGGGGGTGACGGTGACGTTGGTGACGGCGTTCGCGCGGACCGGCTTGCCGCCGACGGCGGTGAGTTCCTGGGGGACGGAGCGGAAGGTGCCCACGCAGCGGGGGCCGTCGAAGGCTCCCAGTGCCTGGGGCGGGGTGATGCGGGCGGCCATGCGGGCGACGTCCTCGTCGGTGGGGGTGCCGGGGCGGAGGAAGCCGGTCCACAGGGCTCGGGTCCATTCTCTGAGCTCTGTGGGGGTGATCGGGTGTACGTCTATGTCGGCGGGGGTGGGGTGCATGGGGTCACGTTAGGGTCGCGTGTGGGGGGCGTCGCCCGAATTTCCCTGGGCGACGCGTCGGGCTTGCTCCTCGGGGGCTGCGCCCCCGAACCCCCGCATCGGCCTGAACGGCCTCGTCCTCAAACGCCGGAGGGGCTAATTGTGGCTCGGTGAGTCGAGGGGGGCGTTACCTCAGGAGGTCTTCTACCTGGGCCTCTCCCTCTCGGTATCTGCGGGCGATCTCCGCGCTGCAGTCGTCCGCCGTGCGTTGGAGTTGCTGGCGGCGGCCGGAGACCTGGCGTTCGTAGCGGACCAGGCGGCCCATGCCGTCGCCCAACTCGTCGTCCGTGCGGGCCTGGAGGTCGGAGAGTTCCACCTCGTCCAGCATCTCGGCGGCCAGCCTGCGGTACTCCTCGCTCCGGGGCGTGCCGACCGTGACGTGGCGGGCGGAGGAGCGGTGGCGGGCGGGGGCGTCCGTGAGGATCTCCGGGAGCCGCTTGACGATGCCCTCCGGCACCTGGCCGCCGCGCCGGGCCAGCTCCGCCCGCAGGATGTCGATGCGGCCCTGGATCAGCCGCCGCACATAGCTGAGGTCGGCTTCGTCGCGCTGCGCGTCGCGGCGCAGCGCCCGCAGTTCGGTGAGCCGCAGCGCGGGCAGGTCGTGCTCGGGCAGGGCCTCCGGCGACGGGCTGTCGGTGCGCTGCACGGGCGTCCTGCGCTCCCCGGAGCCTCCCGTACGGGTGGGCTGCCCGGAGGCACTCGCTGTGCTCATCTCCATACCGTCCCCTACCGTCCCCTCGACCGGCGCGGCGACCCCTCGGATGCACCGCAACACACGCATCGTGCCACCGGCATGCCCCGCGTGTGACCGAGTGCCCCCGATCTGCCCCGGATGGAGGGGTTACGAGGCGATAAGAATGCCCTAGGACGAGCCGACGGAACCGGTCCCGGGCAGGCGGGGCGCAGGGTGCGGTGGGCGGCACGGCATGATGGCGGGCATGCGTGCTGTGGTGCAGAGAGTGGACGGCGCGAGCGTCGTCGTGGAAGGCGAGACGGTCGGCGAGATCAGCGGCGAGGGGCTGTGCGTGCTCGTCGGGGTCACCCATGAGGACACCAAGGAGAAGGCGGCCCAGCTGGCCCGCAAGCTCTGGTCGCTGCGCATGCTGCACGACGAGAAGTCGTGCTCCGACATCGCCGCGCCGCTGCTGGTGATCAGCCAGTTCACGCTCTACGGCGACGCGCGCAAGGGCCGCCGGCCCACCTGGAACGCCGCCGCCCCCGGGGATGTCGCCGAGCCGCTCGTGGACGAGGTGGTCTCCCAGCTGCGGGCGCTGGGCGCGACGGTGGCGACGGGCCGGTTCGGGGCGACCATGCGGGTGTCGCTGACGAACGACGGCCCGTTCACCGTGCTCCTGGAGATCTGAGCGGCTCCCCCGGCGGCCTACGCCTACGGCTCGACGATCACTTCCTGGGCCGCCGCCGTCGAGTCGGCGAGCAGCCGGGCGTCGAGCGGGACGTTGCGCTTGACCAGGGCGAGGGCCACCGGGCCCAGCTCGTGGTGGCGCACCGAGGTCGTCACGAAGCCGATCTTGCGTCCGTCCGGGCCGTCGTCGGCCAGGCGCAGCTCCGTGCCGTGCGGCGGAAGGTGGACCTCGCTGCCGTCGAGGTGGAGGAAGACCAGGCGGCGCGGCGGCTTGCCGAGGTTCTGCACCCGGGCGACGGTCTCCTGGCCCCGGTAGCAGCCCTTCTGGAGGTGCACGGCCGTGCCGATCCAGCCCAGCTCGTGCGGGATGGTGCGGTGGTCGGTCTCGAAGCCGAGGCGGGGGCGGTGGTGCTCGACGCGCAGCGCCTCGTAGGCCAGCAGGCCGGCCGCCGGGCCCTGGCCGGTGGCGTACGACTCCAGGTCGGCGCGCGGCAGGAAGAGGTCTCGTCCGTGCGGCGTCTCACGCACCACGGCGCCCTCGGGGGCCTCGGCGATCGAGCCGGCGGGCAGGTGCACGACGGCGGTGTCGTCCGTGCGGTCGGTGACCTCGACGCGGTAGAAGAACCTCATCGAGTCCAGGTAGGCGATGAGCGCGTCCTGCGAGCCGGGCTCGACATGGGCCCAGACGGTCTCTCCGTCGTCCACCAGATACAGCGCGTGTTCGATGTGGCCGTTCGCGGAGAGGATGAGCGCCTCGGCGGCCTGGTGCGGGGGCAGGTCGCTGACGTGCTGGGTGAGCAGCAGGTGCAGCCAGCTCAGCCGGTCCTCGCCGGTGACCGCGAGGACGCCGCGGTGCGAGAGGTCCACGAACCCGGTGCCGTCGGCCAGGGCACGCTGCTCGCGGAACAGATCGCCGTAGTGGGCGGCGACGTCTTCGTCCACACCCTCGCCGGGGACGGCGCCGGGCAGGGACAGCAGAGGACTCTTCATGGGGCCCACCCTACGACCTGGTAGGGGAACTCTTGAGGGAGCAGTTCTCGCACCGGCCGAAGATCGCGAAGTGCTTCATGTCGGTGTCGAACCCGAACGTCTCGCGGAGCTTGGCGGTGAAGTCGGAGGCCACGTCGACGTCGGCCTCGATGACGTCGCCGCAGTCGCGGCACACCAGGTGGATGTGGTGGTGCCGGTCGGCCAGGTGGTACGTCGGGGCGCCGTGCCCGAGGTGGGCGTGGCTGACCAGCCCGAGCTCCTCCAGGAGCTCCAGGGTCCGGTAGACGGTGGAGATGTTGACCCCCGAGGCCGTCTTCCGCACCTCGACGAGGATGTCGTCCGGCGTCGCGTGCTCCAGGGTGTCCACGGCTTCGAGCACGAGTTGCCGCTGCGGGGTCAGCCGGTAGCCGCGCTGCCGCAGGTCGCTCTTCCAGTCGGTGCTCACCACAGGGCAAGTGTAGGGCGGGCGGCCGGGATCCGGGTCGGCCACTTTCCCGCCCCGGGCCACCGGTCGCCCCGGCCGAGGCGGTGCGCGGTGGCGGGGGCGGGGGCGGGGCGGCCTGTCCTGCCGGAAGAGGCGGGCTTCCTACTTGAAGAAGGCGATGCCGTCGTCCGGGAGGTCGTCGGGCAGGGCCTTGGCCCAGCGCTCCACCTCTTCCGGGGTGACGACCTTCTTCAGGTGCGCCGAGAGGTACGGGCGCAGCGGGACCTCGGGGGTCTGCTTCTCGCCGACCCACATCAGGTCGCTGTTCACATAGCCGTACAGCCGCTTGCCACCGGTGTACGGGCCGGAGGCGGCCGTGCGGGCCACCGCGTCCGTCGCCATGTCGATCTGCGGCTTCTTGTCGGCCAGCTCGCCGTACCAGACCTCGACCACGCCGTCGTCGCGGACCATGGTCACCTCGACCTTGCGGTCCGCGTCGATCCGCCAGAAGCCGGACTCCGACTCCAGCGGCCGGACCTTGTTCCCGTCGCCGTCCAGCACCCAGGAGTGGGAGTGGTACTCCAGGAAGTCCCGGCCGTCGTGGGTGAAGGAGACCTCCTGCCCGAAGTTGCACTTCTCGGAGCCGGGGAACTCGTGCACGCCGGCGCCGGCCCACTTGCCGAGCAGGAAGGCGAGCGGGACCAGGTCCTTGTGGAGGTCGGACGGGATCTCGATCATGAGCAGCTCTTCTTCGTGTGCGTCGGGGGTCAGCGCTGGCCCTGGTACAGCTTCTTCACGGTCAGCCCGGCGAAGGCGAGGACGCCGACGCAGACCAGGACCAGCAGGGTTTCGAAGAAGATCTCCACGGGGTGCTCCTTGGTGAGCGAGGGTGGGTACACAGAGCCACCCACCAGTTTAGGGGGCGTGCCCCCGGCCCTCGCGGCGAGGTAGGCCGGTCGGGGCACCGTCCCCGATCCGGCCTAGGCCGTGATCCCCTCGACCTTGACCGCGTCCACGAAAGCCGTCCAGGTGGCCGTCCCGAAGAGGAGGGCGCCCTCGGCGGGGTTCTTGCTGTCGCGGACCGGCACGAGGGAGGGGAGGTTGTGGGCCACCTCGACGCAGTTTCCGCCGTCCTGATTGCTGTGGCTGCTCTTGTGCCAGTCGGCCGTGCGGAGGAGGTCGTCGGAGACCTCGATGCAGTTGCCGCCGTCCGGGTTGCTGTAGCTGCTCTTGCGCCAGTCGATGGTGCGGAGGAGGTCGTCGGAGACCTCCAGGCAGTCGCCGCCGTCCTGATTGCTGTAGCTGCTCTTGCGCCAGGTGATGCTGCTCAGGTCGATGGATCGCATGGTGCTTCCTCCAGCAGACTTTCGATGAACTGACGCGATTTGTTGGGCGATAGAGCCAAATCGCGGAGCCGATCGTACCTGAGCTGGAGTCGTTCCACGGTTGCTGTTTCCTCGACCAGTTCACCCGAATATGCATTCTCAACCCATGCCACCGTCCGGCCATCGGAGCCGTACAGAAACATGGTGTCGGTGTTCGGCAAACCATGGAGTCCGGCGGACAACGGCAGCACCTGGATCACGACGTTGGGGTGGTTCACCATGGCCAGCAGATGGCTAAGCTGCGTACGCCAATCACCCGGGCTCTCCAGTGGGGTCCGCAGCGTCGCCTCGGAGATGATCGCGCGGAACTCGGGACAGTCCTCCCGCAGCAGCGTCTCACGGCGCCCCATCCGAGCCTCGACCTGGACTTCCAGCGTGTCCCCGCTGAGTTCGCCGTGCATGAGCAACTCTCGTGCGTACTCACGCGTTTGCAGCAGCCCGGGAATGATGCTCTGCGAGTACTGCCACATGCGCACCGCCTTGGCCTCAAGCCCCATGTAGCGCTGGTACCGCTCCTTGAACTGCGTGGGATCCCGCCGCGCCACCTCCCACAGCACCAGCAACAACCCCTGTGTGCCGTAGTGCTGGTCGAGCGCTTGGACCACCTCGGGGCCGCCCAGCGTGTGCCCCTTCTCCATTTTGCCGAAAAGGGACGCGTCCCAGCCCAGTCGGTCGGCCAGCTCCTTCAGCGTCACCCCCTTCTTGGCCCGCAGAGCGCATAGTTCCTCCGCGAACCGCTTCCTCGGGTTCTGGCTTCGGCCCGTGACCACACGCCTCTGCGGCATCGCACCCTCCCTGACGGCTGACCGGACTTATGGAATTTGCGGCGCCGCGATGGAAGTACCGCTCGTCCTCGGCGTGCCCACCCCGTCCCCGGGCCATGCTCGTAGCAACCTCACTACGCAGAGTAGTACAACTGCCGCATTTCGTATAGATGTTGGATGAAAGGAGCGAATGCCGTGGAGCCTGGGAGTCTCGTCTACGACACCGCCGCCGACAAGGTGGGCGAGTACCGGGACAGGGCGGGGCCGTACGTGATGCTGCGCCCCGTGGGCGGGGGCCGGGAGTGGCAGGCCGATCCGGCGGCGTTGCGGCCCGCGACCGACCGGGAGCGGCTGAGCGCGGAGGTGCGGGCGGCGAACGGCCGCACCCGGACCCTGCCACCGGACCTCCACGACCTCAGCCGGCCGCCCGTCCCCGTGCCCGGCTGCGCCGAGTGCGCCGCGATCGGTGAGCGCGGGGAAGCCGCCCGGGCCGCCTTCGACGGCAGCTCGGTGACGGACGCGAACGTGCTGCTGCGCAAGCACCAGCGGCAGGAGCACATGTCGTGACGCGGCGCGTCTTCCGCTATGTGCCGTACGCCATCGCGCAGGACGAGCACGCCGCGCCGGAGTACGCGGCGCGGTGCGTGTCGGGGGACGAGGCGGACTGCGCGGCCGAGTCGGGGGTGTGCGGGCATCCGGCGGACGTCGAGGAGTGGCTGCGCAGGCACACCCAGGAGACCCGGCACACCCGCTACCGCCGGACCTTCACGGACTACGCGGTCCTCGCCCCCGTGTAGCGCGGGCCGCCGGCCACTCGGTGCCGACGCGCACGCCCGGGCGGCTCCCGCCCGGGCGCCTCGGCGAAGGCTCCGGCGAAGGCCCTAACCGAGCAGTTCGCTCTGCAGGGCGACCGTCTGATGGAACGGCAGCGCCGGTGTGGCCCCCGCACGGGACTGCACGACGAACGCGAGGGTGTCCCCCGCGGACAGGTACGCCACGCGGACCTGTTCCTGTCCGTACGGCTTGAACTCCTCGTACGCCAGGCGGCCCACCTTGCCGCCGACCCGGGCCGGGGAGCCGTTGTCCAGCGTGAGGGCCGCGACGCCGTTCACGAGGTAGCGCGGGTATCCGTTGTGCACCAGCGTGCTGTACAGCAGCCGGTTCACGACCTCCGCCGTGTCGAACTGGAGCAGGTAGATCCGCGTGTGCGTACCGTCCCCGGTGGTCCAGCCGCGCGCGGCGACGTGCCGCAGGCCGTAGTCGGTCATCAGCTGCCCGACCTCGGCGCGTTCGCCGCCCTTGGTCGGGAACTCGGCGAGGAAGGTGCCCGTCGGCAGCCAGCCGTCCGTGCCCCGCAGCGCGGTGTCCGCCTTCGCGCCCGCGGGCGCGGGCAGGACCAGGGCCCGCTGGTCGGCGTAGTGCGCCCCCGCGACGTTCTCCGCGGCGAACGGCCCCGGGCTGCCGGACGGCAGCGGCGGCTTGGTCAGCACCGGGTAGTCCCAGCGGCCGTCGGAGGCGGTGGCGAGGCCGGGCAGGTCGGTGCGCTCCATCCGCGTGATCCCGAACGCGGTCGCCCCGCCGGTCGCCGCGAAGACGGCGACGACCGCGGTCCAGCGCAGGACGGCGCGCAGGACCCGGCGGTCCTTCCTCGGCGCGGGGGGCTCCGGGGGTGCCGGGAGCGTCGTCGCGGCCTGGTCGGCCTGCGGCTGCCCCGTCTCCGTCTCCGTCTGGTCGCTCATACGGCCTCTCCCTGGTCCACCATGTGGCTGAGCTGGGTGCGGAGCAGTTCCGCGGCACCCTTGGTGTCCAGCGGTCTGGCCGCGGACGCCGAGGCGGTGACGAGCACGTCGCCCTGGTACGCGGTGCAGAACATCGTGTCGAACTTCCGGCTCTCCGCCTTCGGCGACAGGAAGCAGTGCGCGTTCTTGTAGCCCTGGATCTCGGGACCCTTGCGGAAGAAGTCCAGGGACCCCAGGAAGGCGCTCCGGGAGTCCGACTCCTTCCGCACCTCCGCGGCGCTCTCCAGTCGCAGCAGGGTGATGTTCATCGTGAACGCGTTGCGGTCGAGCCCCGCCACCCCCTCGGTCTCGCCGCTCAGGTAGCTGCGCAGCGCCAGGCCCTTGATCCGCCGCTTGTCGACCTGCTGTTCGAGGCGCAGCCGCTGGGTGCGCGGCAGGTCCTCCAGGCTCGCCTTGGCCAGGTCGGTAGCCTGGCGCCCGCTCAGGACGGCGTCGGAGCCGAACTGTTCGATGTCAGGGCCGCGGGTGAGGCCGTCGGTGCCGTACGGGACGAGCATGCCCGCGAGGCCCTTCCCGCCCGCCTTGGGGTCGCCGCTCTCCTTCGCCGCCGCGGGGGTCTCCCAGACGGGCGCTCCCGGGTCGTGGTCGGCGCCGTGCACGACGACGGCGGTGCAGACGACCCCGGCGGCCAGGACCAGGCCCAGCGACGCGGCGCCCAGGACGGCGGCACGGCGGCCACGGCGGGACGCCTTCGGGGGCTCTTGGAGTTCGTGGGGTTCGTGGGTCTCCTGGGGCTCCGGCTGGACGGACGGGTTCTCTTCCGGCGCGGCGTGCGCGCTCATGTCACTCACAGCCGCTCCATCTGCCGCTTCGCCACGTCCCTGATCGCCGCCTGAGGGATCGGCTTCGTGTCGTAGATCCAGGCCTCCATGACGATGTCCCCGCGCCAGGCGTGCGCCTCCGCGTAGTACAGGCCGCCGTCCTGCCGTGTGTGGACGTACGCCATGCCGTCCCCCGTGCCGGGCACGGACACGCTCCGGGTGTCGCCCTTGGACTCCGCCCACTGGTTGGCGTCGGTCGTGACGTCCACCGCCTCGATCTGCTCCTCCTGTCGGTACTGCACCAGCCGGACGTCGACGAAGCGGCTGTCGCCCTCCCGCCAGGAGGTGGCGGCGGCCCGGCGGAACTCCATGCCGAGCTGCTCCCAGAACGCGCCCGCCGGCCGGTCGAAGTTGTCCGCGTACGCGTCGAGGGGCAGCCAGCCGTCCTTGCTCCCCTCGTACGCCTCGCTGCGCGCGCCCCGCGGCCGCGGGAGCAGCAGGTCGCGCAGGTCGCCGTCCCGCTTGACCCGGCGGTCCGCCACGGCCGAGAGCGGCTCGGGAGCCCTGCCCTTCGCCTGCGCCAGAACGGGCTGCGAGAGCGAGGGGAGCGCGGTCGGCTTCCGGTCGGCCTGGACGACGTAGCCGACGCAGGTGCCGGCGACGACACCGGTCACGGCGGCCACCGCGATCAGCAGCGGCGTGCGTCCGGACCGGCGCGCGGGCGCCCCGCCCGGGGCGGGCGCGTCCACGCCGGGCGCGTCCGCGGCTTCCCTGACTTCCAAGGTGGTTCCCCCATGCGTCGTGATCGGCGGACGCCTCGTCCGCGCGCACAGGAGACCCCCGGACAACACAGCTGGTTGCCTCCGGAGTTGGTCACGATTCGGACTACCATGCGGCCATGGCGAAAAAGCTCGTGATCAAGGTGACGGCCGGGGCGGACGCCCCCGAGCGCTGCTCACAGGCGTTCACCGTGGCGGCGGTGGCCGTCGCCTCCGGGGTCGACGTCTCGCTGTGGCTGACCGGGGAGTCGTCCTGGTTCGCTCTGCCGGGCCGGGCCGCCGAGTTCGAGCTGCCGCACGCGGCGCCGCTGCCCGATCTGCTCGACTCGATCCTGGCCGGCGGCAGCCTCACCCTGTGCACGCAGTGCGCGGCTCGCCGGGACATCACGGAGAAGGACGTCATCGAGGGCGTGCGGATCGCGGGCGCGCAGGTGTTCGTCCAGGAGGCGCTCGCCGACGGCACCCAGGCGCTCGTGTACTGAACCCGCGCGCCTCGGCACGCGTTCAGTGGCGCTTCTTGCCGTCCAGTTCGTCCCACCACTCGTCGGACTTCGGGTCCCCGGACGGGTCGTCCCACCAGCGGTCCTCGGGGCCGCGCCGGTTCGCGACGATCGCGGCGACCGGCGGGATGACCATGGCCACCACGCACAGGCCCACGGCCGCGGGCACCGACCACAGGCGCACGACCGCCCACGCCAGGACGAACAGGCCGATGCAGGTGCCCATCATGGCGAAGTAGACGTGGCGCCGCCGCGCGTACATGACTCCAGAGTAGGTCCGGGCACGCCGATCCGGACACGCCGAAGGGCCGCACCCAGGCGTCCAACCCGGTGGGTGCGGCCCTTCGAGGCCGATACGGCTCAGGTACGGCCAGGTACGGCCCCGCTACGGCCCAGGGCTCAGACGGCGATCGCCACCTCCGCGAGGCCGCCCGTCTCGGCGACGACCGTGCGGTCCGCGCTGCCGCCCGGCACCAGCGCGCGCACCGTCCAGGTGCCCTCGGCCGCGTAGAACCGGAACTGTCCGGTCGCCGAGGTCGGGACCTCGGCGGTGAACTCGCCGGTCGAGTCCAGCAGGCGCACGTATCCGACGACGGGCTCGCCGTCGCGCGTCACCTGGCCCTGGATCGTGGTCTCACCGGGCTTGATCGTCGAGGCGTCGGGGCCGCCGGCCTTCGCTCCACACATGGCGCTTCCTTCGGTTGGGTGGCTGGGTAGGTCGGGGTCCGGGGCTACTTCGCGGCGCCGAGCTCGATCGGCACGCCGACGAGGGAGCCGTACTCGGTCCAGGAGCCGTCGTAGTTCTTGACGTTCGGGACCTGGAGCAGCTCGTGCAGGACGAACCAGGTCAGCGCGGAGCGCTCACCGATGCGGCAGTACGCGATGGTGTCCTTGGCCAGGTCGACGTTCTCCTGCGCGTACAGCTCCTTCAGTTCGTCGTCCGACTTGAAGGTGCCGTCGTCGTTGGCGTTCTTCGACCACGGGATGTTGCGGGCGCTGGGCACGTGGCCGGGGCGCTGCGACTGCTCCTGCGGCAGGTGCGCCGGGGCGAGGAGCTTGCCGGAGAACTCGTCGGGCGATCGCACGTCGACCAGGTTCTGCGTGCCGATCGCGGCCACGACGTCGTCGCGGAAGGCGCGGATGGCCTTGTTCTGCGGCTTGGCCCTGTACGAGGTGGCGGCGCGGTCGGCCACCTCCTCGACCAGCTCGCGGGCGTCCAGCTCCCACTTCTTGCGGCCGCCGTCGAGGAGCTTGACGTTCTCGTGGCCGTACAGCTTGAAGTACCAGTAGGCGTAGGAGGCGAACCAGTTGTTGTTGCCGCCGTAGAGGATCACCAGCGTGTCGTTGGCGATGCCCTTGGAGGACAGGAGGTTCTCGAAGCCCGCCTGGTCGATGAAGTCGCGGCGGACCGGGTCCTGGAGGTCCTTGGTCCAGTCGATCCGGATCGCGTTCTTGATGTGGTTCTTCTCGTAGGCCGAGGTGTCCTCGTCGACCTCGACAATGGCGATGCCGGGGTTGTCCAGGTTCTCCTGCAGCCAGTCGGCGTCTACCAGGACGTCGCTGCGACTCATGCTCTTTCTCCTCCGGGGCGGTTGCGGCGGGGTGACCAGTCAGAAGGGGTGCACATCATGCACATACACGGCATTTGCGGAGGCGTACTCGGCGCACGGACGGCCCTGTGTCGCCCCGGGCCGCGAGAGTGATCGCGGGGGCGGGGGCCGAAGTCGGGATACGGGAGTCCGCTCTCCCGCTCAGGAAGTGCGACAGAGCATGGCGGCGACGCGGCACAGGTCCACTGCCCGCCGCTTCGTGAGATCCGCCTGTCGCTGCATGGGTCGATCGTAGGGACGGACCGCGGGGCGTGTCACCGGGGTGTCGCATGTTGAGACGCGATCGTCCGCAATACGGGAAGATGAGGGCGCGCGGCACCGCGCGGGTGGGGCCTCCGCGCCCGTTTCGAGCGCTCTATCTGCGGTGCGGACGGCGATGTCTCGCCCCTCGGACGCCGGGGGCCCTGGGCGCTTCGTACGGCCCGGCGCCCGGGCGGTCAGCCGGCCAGTTTGACGTGGGTGCCCGTCACGGTGATCTCGACGCCGTCCTTGGCGGCCTGCACCTTGGCGAGCTTGATGTCGCCGGGCAGCCGGTCGATGACCTGGCGGAAGTCCGTGATCGCCCGGATCCGGTGCTCGGCCGGCGCGACACCGCCGAACCTGGGCAGCGTGTCGGCGTGCACCTTGACCGAGTTGTTCACGACGCTCACCGAGCTGAGCACGTCGACCGGCTGCGGCAGCTTGTGGCCGAAGAGCCGCACCTCGACCGCGACCTTGATCTTGCCGTCGCCGCCGTCCGAGAGGCCAACTACCTTGGCGGTGACACCGAGGCCGACGTCGGTCGGCTCGGGCTTGGCCGTCCTGAGCAGTTCCCCGTAGGAGATGAGCGCGGTGCCCGTGGCACTGGACGCGGTGGCGGAGCTGTAGTCCCCGGAGAAGGACACGCCCTTCATGTCCGCGCTCAGGTCGGCTATCCGTATCTTCGCGGCGCCGTCGGCGGTGGCCGCGTCGTAGTCCTTGATGCCGACCTGGACGTCGTCCAGCTCGCCGCCGGCCATCTGGGTGAGGAAGGGGAAGCCCTTGATGGACACGTCGGGGGTCGCGGCCAGGTTCTCGCTGGTCCTCAGCTTGTCGGCCGCCTCGTTCTCCGCGAAGTGGACGGCGACGCGGTCCACGACGACGAACAGGATGCCGAGTACCACGGCGGTGATCAGCAGGATCCGTAGTGCGCGCATGTGCGGTGTTCCCCCCGGTGAGACGGCGCGGTGCGTTGGCTCCACGCCACAGTAACCCCGCTCCCACGGCCGGAACGGGGGTTGTGGATCATCTGTGACGGGCCGCGCACTCAGCCCAGGACGTTGCCCAGCGCCCACACCACCGGGGCCGCCGCCGCGAGGGGCAGGGCCACACCCGCGGTGAAGTGGACGAACCGGGAGGGGTAGTCGTAGCTCGCGACCCGGTGGCCGACGAGCGCGCAGGCCGCCGCGCCCGCGCCGATCAGCGCCCCGTGCGCGCCCATGTCCGTCAGACCGCCGACACCGAAGCCCGCGCCGGTCCCCGCGAGCAGGGACACGACCACCGAGAGCGGCGTCGGCAGCGGCAGCGCCCGTACGAGGACCGCGGCCGCCGCCGCGACGGCACCCACCGACACCGCGTGCGGGGCCGCCCCGAGGAAGCCGGTCGCGACGATCGCCAGCGCCGAGGAGGCGACCGTCGCCATCAGGCCGTGCATGCGCTCGTCCGGCGAGGCGTGCGAGCGGAGCTGGAGGACCAGGCAGAGCAGCACCCACACGCCGAGGGTGCCGAGGATCGCGGCGGGCGCGTGCGACCTGCCCGCCACGAGCAGCGCGCCGTCCGCGACGACGGCGCCCAGGAACGCCAGCGCGATGCCCTGCCGGGCGGGCCACATCCCGTTCAGCCGGAACCAGCCCGCCGCCGTCACCCCCTGGAGGACCACCAGCGGGACGACCAGGGCGTAGACGCCGAGCGCCGCGGCGCCCGCCAGCAGCAGCCCGAGGGCCGCGGTGAGCGCGGCGGGCTGGAGCCCGGGCTCGATGATCGGGGAGCGGCCCTCCAGGCGGGCGCGCTGGTTGGCGGGCAGGCTGCTCGGGTCCACGGCCGGGGCGGGCGGGGCGGACGTCGAGGTGCCGGTGCCGGAGCGGCCGGCCGGGGCGGTCATGGCCGCGTAGCCCGCGTCCGGCGGCAGCGACGGCCCGGTCCCGTACGCCGGGACGCCCCACTGCTGCTGGTCCGGATACTGCTGCGGATCCGGGTAGGGGTGCTGCTGCTGGTACTGCTGCTGGTCCGGATACTGCTGGTGCTGTTGGGGGTACTGCTGCTGGTCCGGGTACTGCTGATGCTGGTGCGGGTACGGCTGCCGACCCTGCTGCCCATAGGGGTCGTAGGCGTCGTAGCCCTCGTACGGCTGGTTGCTCATCGCTTCGCTCATCCTCCTGCGAACGGCGGGAGCACCTCGACCGTGCCACCCTCGGCCAGTCGTACCGTCTCGTGCTCGCGGGTCCCTACGGGGTCACCGTCGACGAGGAAGGAGCAGCGCAGCAGGACCCGGGCGAGTTCGCCGGGGTGGCGCTCGCGGGCCGTCGCGAGGGCCTGCGCGAGGGTGTCCGCGTCGTACGCCTCCTCGGCGGTACCGGCCGCGGCCTTCGCGGCGGCCCAGTAGCGCACCGTGCCCTTCGCCATCCGCCTCTGCCTCTGCTTCCTCACTCGATCGTGGTGAACACGGTCAGGCTAGCCCGCCCGCGCGGCCACCCACGCCCCGATCCGGGCCAGGAGCTCGTCACCGCTGGCGTTCTCGGCGTGGCCCATGCCGGGCTCCAGCCACAGTTCGGCGTGGCCCGCGGCGGCGTCGGCCAGCATCCGCGGGTGGTCCAGGGGGAAGTAACCGTCACGGTCGCCGTGCACGATCAGCAGCGGGGTCGGGGCGATCAGGGGGACCGACTCCACCGGGGAGGCCGGGACCGGGTCCCAGTCCCGGTGGTGGACCCGGGTGCGCAGCCCGTAGCGGCTCAGCAGCCGGCCCTCGGGCCGGGTCACCAGCCAGTGCAGCCGCCGCATGGGGGCCGTCCCCCGGTAGTACCAGCGGGCGGGGGCGCTGACGGCCACCACCGCGTCCGTGCGCGCGCCCTCCGGGGGCCGTGCCGCGTGCCGCAGCACCACGGAGCCGCCCATCGAGAAGCCCACGGTGGCCACGCGCCGATGGCCGAGCTCACGCGCCCAGCGCACCGCCGCCGCGAGATCGCGCACCTCCTGGTCGCCGACCGTCGAGCGCCCGCCCGACGCGCCGTGCCCGCGGAAGGAGAACGTCACCACCGCCCCGAACCGGGCGAGGGCCTCCGCCACCCGGCGGACCTGGGGCTTGTCCAGATCGCCGGTGAAGCCGTGCGCGATCACGATCGCGAGGTCGCCGTGAGCGTCACCGGGCAGGGGCCCCGGGTCGTACGCGGCGTGGATCGCCACCCCGTCGTCCGTGCGCAGGAAGGTACGTGTCGTCCGCGCCGGCTGCGCCGCCCGCGCCGACGTCCGGGCGAACGCCCCCGGAGACGTCCCCGAAACCGTCCGCGAGGACACCTCCGAACATGTCCGCGAACGCGCCCGCCACGAGCCCCGCCACAGCGCCCGTGGCAGCCCCCGACGCACCGTCTCAGCATGCGGACGAACCATGGATGGTGCCGTATGACCTGCCGGGCCCGTGCTCATGTGGGCTATTCTGCTGTGCAGAGGACTCGGGCAGCGTAGCCCCCGGGTCCTTTCGTGCTTTCGGAACCGTTGTATACGACGCGGGAAACCGCAGGTGTACGGGGCCGCCGCGGGCGCAGCGGGTCCCGGGGCGCGGGATTCGCACCGTACGAAGCAGTGCCCCCGTCGCTGGGACCGAGGAGGAACTGACGTTATGGGCGAGCGAACCGTGCACGACCGTGTGACGAACTCCGCAGGGGGGTCGCGATGAGCTCCCTGCTGCTGCTGACCAACGCCCTCCAGCCCTCCACGGAGGTGCTGCCCGCCCTCGGTCTGCTCCTGCACAGTGTGCGCGTGGCCCCGGCCGAGGGCCCCGCCCTCGTGGACACGCCGGGCGCCGACGTCATCCTGGTCGACGGCCGCCGCGACCTCCCCCAGGTACGCAGCCTGTGCCAGCTGCTCCGGTCCACCGGGCCCGGCTGCCCGCTGATCCTCGTCGTCACCGAGGGCGGCCTCGCCGCCGTGACCGCCGACTGGGGCATCGACGACGTCCTCCTGGACACCGCGGGCCCGGCCGAGGTGGAGGCCCGGCTGCGGCTGGCGATGGGCCGCCAGCAGATCGTCGGCGACGACTCCCCGATGGAGATCCGCAACGGCGACCTGTCGGTGGACGAGGCGACGTACAGCGCCAAACTCAAGGGACGCGTGCTCGATCTCACGTTCAAGGAGTTCGAGCTCCTGAAGTACCTCGCCCAGCACCCGGGCCGCGTCTTCACCCGCGCCCAGCTGCTCCAGGAGGTCTGGGGCTACGACTACTTCGGCGGCACGCGCACGGTCGACGTGCACGTGCGGCGCCTGCGCGCCAAGCTGGGCCCCGAGCACGAGTCGCTCATCGGCACCGTCCGCAACGTCGGCTACCGCTTCGTGACGCCGGAGAAGCCGGAGCGCTCCGCGGACGACGCGAAGGGGTCGGCGGGAGGCCGGGGGAAGGGCAAGGACGCGGGCGACGGCGCACGGGTCGCGGCCCCCGCGGCCGAGGTGACCGCCGAGGCGTGAGCGCCCCAGGTCACGGCCCGGACATGGATACAGCACAGTTACGCGAAAGTGCCCTGCCCAGCAGGGGTCCATCCGCGTAGACTCCGCGCGTGGCCAAGGTGACTCGGGACGACGTGGCACGACTGGCGGGTACCTCCACCGCCGTCGTCAGCTACGTCATCAACAACGGACCCCGGCCGGTCGCCCCGGCCACGCGCGAGCGTGTACTCGCCGCGATCAAGGAGCTGGGGTACCGGCCCGACCGGGTCGCCCAAGCCATGGCGTCGCGGCGCACGGACCTCATAGGCATGATCGTGCCGGACGCGCGGCAGCCGTTCTTCGGGGAGATGACGCACGCGGTCGAGCAGGCCGCCGCCGAGCGCGGAAAAATGGTGCTGGTCGGCAACACCGACTACGTCGCCGAGCGCGAGGTCCACTATCTGCGGGCGTTCCTCGGCATGCGCGTCTCGGGACTGATCCTGGTCAGCCACGCGCTCAACGACAACGCGGCCGCCGAGATCGACGCGTGGGACGCGCGGGTGGTGCTGCTGCACGAGCGGCCCGAGGCGCTCGACGACGTCGCGGTCGTCACCGACGACCTCGGCGGCGCCCAGCTCGCCGTGCGGCACCTCCTCGAACACGGGCACGAGTACGTCGCCTGTCTGGGCGGCACCGCCGAGACCCCCGCGGTCGGCGACCCGGTCTCCGACCATGTCGAGGGCTGGAAGCGGGCCATGCAGGAGGCCCAGATCCCGACGGAGGGCCGGCTCTTCGAGGCGGCGTACAACCGCTACGACGCGTACCGGGTGGGGCTCGACCTGCTGTCCGGGCCGAACCGGCCGCCCGCGATCTTCTGCTCCACCGACGACCAGGCGATCGGGGTGCTGCGCGCGGCGCGGGAGCTGCGCATCGACGTGCCCGGGGAGCTGGCGGTGGCCGGCTTCGACGACGTCAAGGAGGCGGCGCTCACGGATCCGCCGCTGACCACGGTGTCGACGGACCGGTCCGGGATGGCTCGGGCGGCGGTGGACCTCGTGCTCGACGACGGGTTGCGGGTGGCGGGGTCGCGACGGGAGCGGTTGCGGCAGTTTCCTTCGCGGCTGGTGGTACGGCGGTCTTGCGGGTGCGGGTAGCTGGGGCGAGGGTCTTGCGCAGTTCCCCGCGCCCCTGATCGCTTGGCCGTCGGCCGGATTGCGGGTGCGGCGGCGTGGGTGGTTTTGCGCAGTTCCCCGCGCCCCTGATGCGCCTGGGCGTCGGCCGGATTGCGGGTGCGGGGCCGTCGTGGGGTTCGCGCAGTTCCCCGCGCCCCTGATTTCCCTGGTCGTCGGTTGGATTGCGGGTGTGGCGGCGGCGTGTCCCTGTGTGGGTCAGACAGGTGTTCGATATTTGTCCCGGCCGCGGGTGGCTTTATATCGGGCATACGCGGTTCTGTCGGGCTTCTCAGGCACGGCTCATTCAGCTCTCATGATCGCGGGACACCCTTTCTTACATGACCGAGAGCTTCCGCAGCAGCGGCGAGTACGAGCACCAGGCCCCCGCCCCCGTGAACCCGGAGTGGCCGCCCCCGCCGGCGTACCAGCCGACGTACGGCGCCGCCCACGCGGCCCCCGCGCCCCGGCGCGCCAAGGGTCCGCTCGCCCTGCTCGCCGCCGTGGCGATCGTGGCCGCGGCCATCGGCGGCGGCACGGCCTACGGCATCCAGGAGCTGACCGGCGCCAAGGACACGGTCGCCTCCAGCTCCACCAGCACCGCCGTGGTCCCCTCCAGCAAGAAGGGCACGGTGGCCGGGGTGGCCTCCGCGGTCAGCCCGAGCATCGTGGAGATCAGCGCCTCCTCCGAGTCCGGCCAGTCCACGGGCTCCGGGGTGGTCGTCACCAGCGGCGGCCAGATCCTCACCAACAACCACGTCGTCGCCGGCGCCTCCTCGATCAAGGCGACGACGAGCAGCGGCAAGACCTACACCGCGCGCGTGGTCGGGACCGACAGCAAGAAGGACCTGGCCCTGATCGAGCTGGAGGGCGCCTCCGGCCTCAAGGCCGCGACGCTCGGCAACTCCGACGGCATCCAGGTCGGCGACGAGGTCGTGGCGATCGGCTCCCCCGAGGGCCTGTCCGGCACGGTCACCAGCGGGATCGTCTCCGCGCTCGACCGCGATGTCACCGTCTCCACCGAGGAGAACCAGGGCCAGGGCCAGGGCCAGGGCGAGAGCGGCGGACGGTGGCCGTTCGAGTTCGGCGGACGCCAGTTCAACGGCGACACCGGCTCGTCCACCACGACCTACAAGGCCATCCAGACGGACGCCTCGCTCAACCCGGGCAACTCCGGCGGCGCCCTGATCGACATGAACGGAAACATCATCGGCATCAACTCGGCGATGTACTCCTCCACTTCCGACTCGACCTCGTCGAACGCCGGAAGCGTGGGCCTCGGCTTCGCCATCCCGATCAACACCGTCAAGTCCGACCTCGCGACACTGCGCTCCGGCTCCCAGAGCTGAGCGACGCCCGACCGGGCGACACGACAGGCAAGGAGTGCGACATGATCAAGCAGATCGAGACGATCGAGACGATCCAGCAGGACGAGCACGTCGAGCACCTCGAGCTGATCGAGGAGCGGGAGCGGACCGCACGAGCCGCGCGGGACCAGCGCGTCCGGCGGATCGAGCGGGTCCTGCACGAGAGCACCGCCCCCGTCGGCCCCGCCGGCGTCGCCCTGGCCCTCGCCGTGGCCCACGAACTGCACGGACCGGCCGCGCAGGCGCCCGGCGCCTACGAGATCCGGGCACTCCAGACCCGCCGGGCCCTGGCGCCCCGCGCCCCCGAGGTCCCCTGCCCGCAGATGATGGGCCTGCGTGTCAGCGCCGCGCGCACCCACCGCCGCAAGGTCCCGCTGAACCGCCTCACCGCGGTGCTCGGCTGATCCGCCCGCCGATCCGACTGCCACTCAGGGAAACGTGCGACGCTGAAGGCGTTCAGTCCAGCCTCCGCCCCTTCGCATCTCAAGGAACCCCCGCGCATGAGCCCCGCTGAAGGCGACCGTGAAACCCAGCGCATCCTGATCGTGGACGACGAGCCCGCGGTGCGCGAAGCACTCCAGCGCAGCCTCGCCTTCGAGGGCTACGAGACCGAGGTCGCCGTGGACGGCGCCGACGCGCTGGAGAAGGCGCTCGCGTACCAGCCCGACCTGGTGGTCCTGGACATCCAGATGCCCCGTATGGACGGCCTCACCGCCGCCCGCCGCATGCGCGGCGCGGGAACCACCACCCCCATCCTGATGCTGACGGCGCGCGACACGGTCGGGGACCGGGTCACCGGTCTCGACGCCGGAGCCGACGACTACCTGGTCAAGCCGTTCGAACTGGACGAGCTGTTCGCCCGCATCCGGGCCCTGCTGCGCCGCAGCTCCTACGCCGCCACCGCGGTCGGAATCCCGGAGACCGAGGCACTCACCTTCGCCGACCTCCGCATGGACCTCACCACCCGCGAGGTCACCCGGGGCGGCAGGACCGTCGAGCTGACCCGCACCGAGTTCACCCTCCTCGAGATGTTCATGGCCCACCCGCGCCAGGTGCTGACCCGTGAGCAGATCCTGAAGGCCGTGTGGGGCTTCGACTTCGAGCCGTCGTCGAACTCCCTCGACGTCTACGTGATGTACCTGCGCCGCAAGACGGAGGCGAACGCCGAGCCGCGCCTCGTGCACACGGTCCGCGGAGTGGGCTACGTGCTCCGGCAGGGCGGCGCCGAGTGATCATCAGACGCTTCCGCTCCCTCCCGCTGCGCTCCCGGCTCGCCCTGCTGGTCGCCGCGGCGGTGGCGTTCGGGGTGGCCGCGGTGTCGGTGAGCTGCTGGTTCGTCGTGCAGGGCAAGCTGTACGACCAGGTCGACAACAGCCTGTCGAACGGCAGCGGGCGGGTACGGGCCGGCGGTCTGGCGAGCGTGCTCAGCAACTGCACGACCACCCCCTCCCCCTCCGTGCAGGACGAGCGGGGCCCGCAGAAACCCACCTACTACACCCAGGTGATCAACTCGACCGGCGAGGTGTGCGTCTACCCGACCTCGGCCGGTCTGATCAAGGTCACGAGCAGCGACACCGAGGTCACCAAGAACCCGACCCACGGCATGCTCCGCTTCGGCGTCGACAGCAAGGGCAAGCCGGTGCGGGTGCTGACCACGCCGCTGATCACGGGCGACGGCCCGAACGGCGCCCAGCTCATCCCCGACGCCGCCCTGATGACGGCGTACCCCCTCACCGACACCGACAAGACGCTCAAGGACCTGGCGGTGGTCCTGCTCACCGTCTCCGCCTTCGGTGTCATGGGCGCCGGGGCGGTCGGTCTCGCCGTGGCCCGCGCCGGCCTGCGGCCCGTCGACAAGCTGACGGAGACGATCGAGCACATCGCCCGCACCGAGGACCTGACCACCCGCATCCCCGTCGAGGAGCACAGCGAGGACGAGATCGCCCGGCTGTCGCGCTCCTTCAACTCGATGACCTCGGCCCTGGCCAGCTCCCGCGACCTCCAGCAGCAGCTCATCGCGGACGCCGGCCACGAACTGCGCACCCCGCTGACCTCCCTGCGCACGAACATCGAACTCCTCAGCCGCAGCGAGGAGGTGGGCCGGCCCCTGCCCCCGGAGGACCGCAGGGCCCTGCTCGCCTCGGTGAAGGCGCAGATGACGGAACTGGCCTCGCTCATCGGCGACCTCCAGGAGCTGTCCCGGCCGGAGAAGGGCCAGCACACCGGCAGGGCGCAGGTGGTGGAGTGGCAGGACATCGTGGAGACCGCGCTGAGCCGGGCCCGGCTGCGCGGCCCGGAACTGTCGATCATGGCGGACCTCAAGCCGTGGTACGTACGGGCGGAGCCGTCCACGCTGGAACGGGCGATGGTGAACATCCTCGACAACGCGGTGAAGTTCAGCCCCGAGGGCGGCACGATCGAGGTCGACCTGACCGACGGCGTCCTCACCGTCCGCGACCACGGTCCCGGCATCGCGGCCGAGGAACTCCCCCACGTCTTCGACCGCTTCTGGCGCTCCCCGAGCGCCAGGGCGCTGCCCGGCTCCGGCCTCGGCCTGTCGATCGTGGCCCGCACGGTGCAGCAGGCGGGCGGCGAGGTGTCCCTGACCCCGGCGCTCGGCGGCGGCACGGTGGCGACCGTCCGCCTGCCGGGCGCGGCGACGCCACCCCCGGGGGACCCGACACCCGTACTCGCCTGAGACCTCCCCGCCGGCCCGCCGGCATCCGACGGGCGTCTTCAGGGGCCGGGCGAGGCGGTGTCAACCTCTCTCCCCCGTCCTCCCTTTACCCTCGTAACCATGACCAGCGACGACATCGCCCCGGCAGCCCTGACCCGTTCCATCGAGACCGTCACCGCGCTCACCCCCGACCAGGCCGAGGCTGTCCTCGCGCTGCTGGCCGAGGCCGCCCGCGTCGACGGGCAGCAGGCCGTGTCCGAGCAGGGGCGGCTCCAGCTGCGCGGCGGCGAGCGCGAGGGGGTCACCCATCTGCTGCTGAGCATCGGCGACACGCTCGCCGGGTACGCGCAGCTGGAGGACACCGACCCGGTGGAGGCGCCGGCCGCCGAGCTGGTCGTGCACCCCTCGCTGCGCGGCAACGGCCACGGCCGGGCCCTCGGCTCCGCGCTCCTGGCCGCCTCCGGCAAGCGGCTGCGCGTCTGGGCGCACGGCGGCCACGCGGCCGCCCGGCACCTCGCCCAGGTCCTCGGCCTCACCCTCTTCCGCGAACTGCGCCAGCTCCGCCGCCCCTTGACCGACCTCGACCTGCCCGAGCCGCAGCTGCCCGACGGGGTCACCGTGCGCGCCTTCGTGCCCGGCCAGGACGACACGGCCTGGCTCGCGGTGAACGCGGAGGCGTTCGCCCACCACCCCGAGCAGGGCTCCCTCACCCAGCGCGACCTGGACGACCGCAAGGCCGAGCCCTGGTTCGACCCGCAGGGGTTCTTCCTCGCCGAGCGCGCGGGCGGGGCCGGCGACGACGGGGCGGCCCTCATCGGCTTCCACTGGACGAAGGTCCACGCGCAGGACCAGCTCGGCGAGGTGTACGTGCTCGGTGTGCGCCCGCAGACGCAGGGCTCGGGCCTGGGCCGGGCCCTCACCACGATCGGCCTGCGCCACCTGGCGGCCCAGGGGCTGCCCACCGCCATGCTGTACGTGGACGCGGACAACAAGGCCGCGCTCACCGTGTACGAGCGCCTCGGCTTCCTCACGCACGAGACCGACCTGATGTACCGCACGGAGACGTGAGGTGGACGGGGCCCGTGGACGTCCGCGAGCCCCTTCCCGCTATCCCGCACGTCATGTCGCCGTAACCATTGATTCAGACGACCTTGCGACGCTCGGGCCATGCATGCCGCCGTGCCAGAGCCCTCACCGCCCCCGGACCCCGGGGCGGGCGGTCCTTCCGACGCGCCCGAGACCCGGTCCGCGCGGAAGAATGGGTTCATGAGCCAGCGAAACGCCAAGGCAGCGGCCCACCCGTCCCCCAGCTCCCGCCGTGGCACCTCCCACGACACCGCGCGCGGCGCCGCCCCCGACACGGAGCCCGGCCGCGCGCACACCCCGAGCACGCAAAGTCACCAGCCCTCCGTGGGCTCCATAGCGGCGCACCGCCCGCACACCGTGGCCGCGACGGTCTCCGAGCTGGAACCGGACCTCGACGCCGACCTCGACGCGTACCTGGACGACCCGGAGAACGCCCAGCTGCCGCAGGGGCGCTTCCTGGACCGGGAACGCAGCTGGCTCCAGTTCAACGAACGCGTGCTCGAACTGGCCGAGGACCCGAACACCCCCCTCCTGGAGCGCGCCAAGTTCCTGGCGATCTTCGCCAGCAACCTGGACGAGTTCTTCATGGTCCGGGTGGCGGGCCTGAAGCGCCGCATCGCCACCGGGGTCGCCACCCGCTCCGCCTCCGGCATGCAGCCCCGCGAGGTGCTGGAGATGATCTGGGCCCGCTCCCGGGAGCTCATGGCCCGGCACGCCGCCTGCTTCCACGAGGACGTGGCCCCCGCGCTCGGGGAGGAGGGCATCCACCTGGTCCGCTGGAGCGAACTGGCCGAGAAGGAGCAGGCCCGCCTCTTCACCCTGTTCCGCCACCAGATCTTCCCGGTGCTCACCCCGCTGGCCGTGGACCCCGCGCACCCCTTCCCGTACATCTCGGGCCTGTCCCTGAACCTCGCGGTCGTCGTCCGCAACCCGGTCTCCGGCCACCGCCACTTCGCGCGCGTCAAGGTCCCTCCGCTGCTCTCCCGCTTCCTGGAGGCCTCCCCGCAGCGCTATGTCCCCATCGAGGACGTCATCGCCGCGCACCTGGAGGAGCTGTTCCCGGGCATGGAGGTGCTGGAGCACCACACCTTCCGGATCACCCGCAACGAGGACCTGGAGGTCGAGGAGGACGACACCGAGAACCTGCTCCAGGCCCTGGAGAAGGAGCTCATGCGGCGCCGCTTCGGGCCGCCGGTGCGCCTGGAGGTCGAGGAGTCCATCGACCGCTACGTCCTCGATCTGCTCGTACGCGAGCTGAAGATCTCCGAGGCCGAGGTGTACCCGCTGCCCGGCCCGCTGGACCTCACCGGACTGTTCGGCATCGCGAACCTGGACCGCCCGGAGCTGAAGTACCCGAAGTTCGTCGCCGGCACCCACCGCGACCTCTCGGAGGTCGAGTCGGCGTCCGCGCCCGACATCTTCGCGGCGCTGCGGGAACGGGACGTGCTGCTGCACCACCCCTACGACTCGTTCTCCACCTCGGTGCAGGCGTTCCTGGAGCAGGCCGCTGCCGACCCTGACGTGCTCGCCATCAAGCAGACGCTGTACCGCACCTCGGAGACCTCCCCGATCGTCGACGCGCTGATCGACGCGGCCGAGTCCGGCAAGCAGGTCCTCGTCCTGGTCGAGATCAAGGCGCGCTTCGACGAGCAGGCGAACATCAAGTGGGCCCGCAAGCTGGAGGAGGCGGGCTGCCATGTGGTGTACGGGCTGGTCGGGCTGAAGACCCACTGCAAGCTGTCGCTGGTCGTCCGCCAGGAGGGCGAGACGCTCCGCCGCTACAGCCACGTCGGCACCGGCAACTACCACCCCAAGACGGCCCGCCTCTACGAGGACCTCGGACTGCTCACCGCGGACCCGCAGGTCGGCGCCGACCTGTCCGACCTGTTCAACCGGCTGTCGGGCTACTCACGCCGCGAGACCTACCGCAGGCTGCTGGTCGCCCCCAAGTCCCTGCGCGACGGCCTGATCTCACGGATCGACAAGGAGATCCAGCACCACCAGGCGGGCCGGCCCGCGTACGTCCGCATCAAGGTCAACTCGATGGTGGACGAGGCGATCATCGACGCCCTCTACCGCGCCTCCCAGGCGGGCGTCCCGGTGGACGTGTGGGTGCGCGGCATCTGCGCGCTGCGCCCCGGCGTCGGCGGCCTCTCGGAGAACATACGCGTACGGTCCATCCTCGGCCGCTTCCTGGAGCACTCGCGCGTCTTCGCCTTCGGCAACGGCGGCGAGGCCGAAGTGTGGATCGGCAGCGCCGACATGATGCACCGCAACCTCGACCGCCGTATCGAGGCGCTCGTCAGGGTGACCGACCCGGCCCACCGGGCGGCGCTCGACCGGCTCCTCGAGACCGGAATGTCCGACACCACCTCCTCCTGGCACCTGGGCCCCGACGGTGAGTGGAACCGGCACGCCACCGACGGTGACGGCCAGCCCCTGCGGAACATCCAGGAGATGCTCATCGACGCGCGGAGGCGCCGGCGTGGCTCAGCAGCACCTTGATCCCCCCATCGACCCCGCGGCCTCGCTTCCGGCCCCTCCCCCGCCCGTGCTCGGGCGGGGTGAGCGCCCTGAGCGGCCGGGCGCACCCGGCGGCGAGGACCTCGCGGACTACCTGCGCGCCCAGGCGACGGAGTTCCTCCGCTCGCTGCGGCAGCACCGCGAGAACGGCGTCGGCGGGAGCGCCGCCGTGCGAGGGGAGTCGAAGGCGGGGGACGCGGGACACGGCGGCCCCGACGACGCGGGCGACGCGGCCCTGGCCCTGCGCCGCTCGGCCCGCCGCATCAGCGGCACCCTGCACACCTTCCGGCCCCTGCTGGACATGGAGTGGTCCGAGGGCATCCGCCCCGAACTGGCCTGGCTCTCCGGCACCCTGGCCCGCGAGCACGCGTACGCGGCCCGGCTGGAGCGGCTCCTGACGGCCCTGCACCGGCTGTCGGGTTCCGCGGTGCCGCCGGCGCGGCAGGCGGCACCGGCGGACGGCGCCGGGTCCGGGCCGCACGCCCGGGCCGCCGCCGTCCAGGAGCGCGGCCCGTTGACCGTCGGCGCGGCGAAGGCGGGCGCCCTGCTGGAGCGCCAGCTGACCCTGGCCCGGACCCGGGCCCACTCCGCGGCGCTGCAGGCCCTCGGGTCGAGCCGCTTCCACGCGGTGGCGGACGGGGTCGCGGTCCTGGCCAGCGAGGTGCCGCTCACGCCCGCCGCCGCGAGCGCCGATCTGCGCCCGCTGGCCGCGGCGGCCGAGGAACGGCTGTGCGACGCGGTGTCCACGCTGCCCCTGATGACCGCGGGCCTTGCGTACAACGCCCAGGCCCTGATCCACGGACTGTCCCCCGACCCGGCCCCGCATCCGCAGGACGGCCCCTGGCACCAGGTCCGGCTGCTGCTGCGGCTGCACCGCTACGCCCGCGAGGTGCTGCGGCACGGCGAGCAGGATGCCTCGGACGCGCGGCTGCCCGCGGCGGGCGCGGCCCTGAACCGGCACCGGGACGCCTCCGAGGCGGCCGCCGCGGCCGCGTCGGCGGCCCGCACCCCGCGGATCGCGCCGGCGACGGCGTACGCGCTCGGCGTGCTGCACGCCGACCAGCGCCACGAGGTGGAGGCGGCCCGCTTCGCCTTCCAGCAGGCATGGCAGAAACGGACGGTGGGGGCGCCGTAGGCCCACCCGCCGGGGAGTCAAGGAGCCGGAGCACCCGATGACGACCGACGACACCATTCACGCGGGGGGCTGTGTCCTGTGGCGTCGCTCCCCCCTCGACGGCCGGGCGGAGATCTGCCTGGTCCATCGGCCGAAGTACGACGACTGGTCCCACCCCAAGGGCAAGCTCAAGCGCGGTGAGGAGCCGCTGGTGGGCGCCCTGCGGGAGGTGCTGGAGGAGACCGGCTACCGGGCCGTGCCCGGCGCCCCGCTGCCCACGGTCCGCTACACGGCGAACGGCCGGCCCAAGCAGGTCCACTACTGGGCGGCCGAGGCGACGGAGGGCTTCTTCGCCCCGAACCGCGAGGTCGACCGGATCCTGTGGCTGCCACCCGCCATGGCGAGAAACCGACTGACGCAGGCACGGGACCGGGACCTGGTCGACGCGCTCCTCGCCGCCCTGCATCTGACGTGAACGGCGGGCGTCCGTCGCGCTGCGTGAGGGGGACGTCGCGTCCGCCAGCCGGGACCACCCTGTGTCCTCGATGTAAGCGTTCCGTGACCTAACCACACCGTCCTCAGGGGTTCACCCCCCGTTCACTTACGTCCATCGGCCGCTTCATCTGATCTGCCTAATTTCGGGCTTACCTGATCCAGGACGCGGACGACACGCATCCGGATCTACTACCTCGCACGCCGCCGATCAGGCCGGCGGCTCCTGGAAGGAACTCCCGAAAGTGAAGCTTCAGCGCATGAACCGGCGGGCCCTCACCCTCGGTGCTCTCGCCGTCTCCGGCGCCCTGGCCCTCACGGCGTGCGGCTCCGACGACACGGGCAGCAAGAGCGGTGGCAGCAGCAGCGCCCCGTCGGCGTCCAACGCCAGCGCGATCAAGTGCGACGACGCCAAGGGCCAGCTCCAGGCGTCCGGCTCCTCCGCGCAGAAGAACGCGATCGACGCCTGGGTCAAGCAGTTCGCCGCCGCCTGCAAGAACGTGCAGCTCAACTACAACCCGACCGGTTCGGGCGCCGGCGTCACCGCGTTCCTCGGTGGCCAGACCGCGTTCGCCGGCTCGGACTCCGCGCTGAAGCCGGAGGAAGTCGCCCAGTCCAGCAAGGTCTGCTCCGGCGGCGGCAAGGCCATCGACCTGCCCATGGTCGGCGGCCCCATCGCGGTCGGCTTCAACGTCCCCGGCGTGGACAGCCTGGTCCTGGACCCGGCCACGATCGCCAAGATCTTCAACGGCAAGATCGCGAAGTGGAACGACCCGGCGATCGCCGCCCTGAACAAGGGCGCCAAGCTGCCCGACCTCAAGATCCAGGCGTTCCACCGCTCGGACGAGTCCGGCACCACGGACAACTTCACCAAGTACCTCATCGCCACCGCCAAGAGCGACTGGCCCTACGAGGGCGGCAAGGCCTGGCAGGCCAAGGGCGGCCAGTCGGCGCAGGGCTCCGCGGGCCTGGCCCAGCAGGTCAAGCAGACCGCCGGTGCCATCTCCTACTTCGAGCTGTCCTACGCCGCCGACGGCATCAAGACCGTCGACCTGAAGACCGGCGCCGCCACCCCGGCCAAGGCCACCGTCGAGAACGCCACCAAGGCCATCTCGGGCGCCACGGTCACCGGCACCGGCAAGGACATGGCCCTCAAGCTGAACTACAAGCCGACCGAGGACGGCGCCTACCCGCTGACCCTCGTCACCTACGAGATCGTCTGCGACAAGGGCAACAAGGCCGACACCCTCCCGGCCGTCAAGTCCTTCCTCACCTACATCGCGTCCCAGGACGGCCAGAACCTGCTGACCGACGCCAAGTACGCGCCGATCCCCGCCGAGATCAACTCCAAGGTTCGCGAGACCATCTCGAGCCTGAGCTGACTGTGAGCGCGGCCCGCCCCCACCTCGGGGGCGGGCCGCGCCGTCCGGTGCACCGCCGCCTGGAGCCGCCACCCTCGTACGGCTCCGCAGACCGGAGATCCTCATGGACATATCGACACAGAAGACAGAAGCACCACCCCCCGCCACGCAGACTTCCGCGGCCGCGCGGCAGCGCACGCGCCGCGGCGCCACCCGCCCCGGGGACCGCATCTTCCTCGGCCTCTCCCGCGGGTCCGGCATCTTCCTGCTGGTGATCATGGCCGCCATCGCGGTCTTCCTCACCATCCGCGCGGCCTCCGCGATCAGCGCGGACCACGGGAACTTCCTGACCACCTTCGAGTGGAACACCAACCTGACGCCGCCGGTCTTCGGCATCGCGGTCCTCGCCTTCGGCACGGTCGTCTCCTCGGTCATCGCCATGGCCCTCGCGGTCCCGGTCGCGGTGGGCATCGCGCTGTTCCTGACGCACTACGCGCCCCGCAGGATGGCCGGCCTCATCGCGTACGTCATCGACCTGCTCGCCGCCGTGCCGTCGATCGTCTACGGCCTGTGGGGCGCCCTGGTCCTCGTACCGCACATGCAGGGCCTGTTCGCCTGGCTGGACAAGTACTTCGGCTGGACCGGCATCTTCCAGTGGCAGGGCGGCGCCCCGCGCTCGCTGCTCACCGTGGGCGTCCTGCTCGCGATCATGATCCTTCCGATCATCACCAACGTCAGCCGCGAGGTCTTCCGGCAGGTCCCCCAGATGCACGAGGAGGCGGCCCTCGCCCTCGGCGCCACGCGCTGGGAGGTCATCCGGATGTCGGTGCTGCCCTTCGGCCGCTCGGGTGTGATCTCCGCGTCGATGCTCGGCCTCGGCCGCGCGCTCGGCGAGACGATGGCCGTCGCCACGGTCCTCTCCCCGACGTTCGACATCCAGGCCAGCATCCTGGACCCGGGCGGCGGCACCTTCGCCCAGAACATCGCCAGCAAGTTCGGTGAGGCCACCGACCAGGGCCGTGACGCGCTCATCGCCTCCGGCCTGGTCCTCTTCGTCATCACCCTGCTGGTCAACGGCGGCGCGCGCATGATCATCGCCCGCCGCAAGGAGTACTCGGGGGCCAACGCATGAGCACCGCAGCCGTCACCGACAAGCGCCCCGGCACCCTGCGCGGCGCCAGCCTCCCCGCGTGGACGCCGTGGGCCATCGCCGCGGGCTCCCTCGCCCTCGGCGCGGGCATCGGCACGGCCACCGGAGGCAGCACCATCCAGTCGGGTCTGATCGCCGCCCTGCTGTTCATCCTCGGCACCTTCGGCATCGCCGCCCGCGTCGAGGGCCGCCGCCAGGCCAAGGACCGCGTCGCCACCAGCCTCGTCTGGGTCGCCTTCCTGCTCGCCGTCATCCCGCTGGCCTCCCTCATCTGGGAGACCGTCAAGCGCGGCGTGAAGGTCTTCGACTTCTACTTCCTGTCGCACTCGATGGGCGTGGTCGCCGACACCGAGACCGGCGGCGGCATCTACCACGCCATCCTCGGCACCCTGGAGCAGGTGGGCCTCGCCAGCGTCATCGCCGTCCCGGTCGGTGTGCTCACGGCGGTCTACCTGGTCGAGTACGGACAGGGCCGGCTCTCCCGCGCCATCACCTTCTTCGTCGACGTCATGACGGGCATCCCGTCGATCGTCGCGGGCCTGTTCGTCCTCAGCTTCTGGATCCTCATCCTCGACATGGGCTACTCCGGCTTCGCCGGCTCCCTCGCCCTGGCGATCCTGATGATGCCCGTGGTCGTCCGCTCCACGGAGGAGATGCTCAAGCTCGTCCCGAACGAGCTGCGCGAGGCCTCCCTCGCCCTGGGCATCCCGAAGTGGCGCACCATCCTCAAGGTGGTCCTGCCGACCTCGATCGGCGGCATCACCACGGGTGTGATGCTCGCGATCGCCCGTATCACCGGCGAGACGGCGCCCGTGCTGCTGCTGGTGTGGGGCACGAGCTTCATCAACAGCAACCCGTTCCAGGACCCGCAGGCCTCGCTGCCGCTGTACATCTACCAGCAGTACGCGAACAGCGCCGGTTCCGGCGCCGCCTACGACCGGGCCTGGGCGGCGGCACTCGCGCTCATCGCCTTCGTGATGATCCTCAACATGGTGGCCCGCGGCATCGCCCGCTGGAAGGCCCCGAAGACCGGTCGCTGACGCGGCCCCACAGCGACTGACGGAAGTGAAGAAGTAGTCATGGCCAAGCGAATCGACGTAAGCGGACTCACCGCCTACTACGGATCCCACAAGGCGATCGAGGACATCTCGATGACCGTCGAGCCGCGTTCGGTGACGGCGTTCATCGGACCCTCCGGATGCGGCAAGTCGACGTTCCTGCGCACCCTCAACCGTATGCACGAGGTCACCACGGGTGGCCGGGTCGAGGGCAAGGTTCTCCTGGACGACGAGGACCTGTACGGCGCCGGGGTCGACCCGGTCTCCGTCCGCCGCGAGGTGGGCATGGTCTTCCAGCGCCCGAACCCCTTCCCCACGATGTCGATCTTCGACAACGTGGCGGCGGGACTGCGTCTGAACGGCAGCTACAAGAAGTCCGAGCTGAGCGACATCGTGGAGCGCTCACTCAAGGGCGCGAACCTCTGGAACGAGGTCAAGGACCGTCTCAGCAAGCCTGGCTCCGGCCTGTCCGGCGGCCAGCAGCAGCGCCTGTGCATCGCCCGCGCCATCGCGGTCGAGCCCAAGGTCCTGCTGATGGACGAGCCCTGCTCCGCGCTGGACCCGATCTCCACCCTCGCCATCGAGGACCTGATCGGTGAGCTGAAGGAGCGCTTCACGATCGTCATCGTGACGCACAACATGCAGCAGGCCGCACGTGTCTCGGACCGTACGGCGTTCTTCAACCTCGCGGCCGTGGGTCAGCCCGGGCGGCTGATCGAGATCGACGACACGGAGCGGATCTTCTCCAACCCGTCGGTCCAGGCGACCGAGGACTACATCTCGGGCCGCTTCGGCTGAGCCGGCGGTTCCGTAAGGACCCCTCGCGGTGCTGCATGGCGGTGCCACCGCGAGGACGAGGAGGGCCCGCCCCCGGAGCCGGGGGCGGGCCCTTTCGTTTCATCCCACAGGGAGCCACTGTCGTCTGCGGGCCGGTGGCCGGATCTCGCGCAGTTCCCCGCGCCCCTGGAAGGGGCGCGGGGAACTGCGCGAGGAACCACGGCAGCGCCGCAGGTGGCTGCTACAGGAACGCCAGGTTGATGACCCAGAAGCCCGCGGCAGCGACCGCCGCCGCGGCCGGCATCGTGATGAACCAGCCCAGAACGATGTTCTTCGCGACACCCCACCGCACGGCGTTGACCCGCTTCGTGGCCCCCACCCCCATGATCGCCGAGGTGATGACGTGCGTCGTGGAGATCGGCGCCTTGAACAGGAACGCCGTCGCGAACATGATCGACGCGCCGGTCGTCTCCGCCGCGAACCCCTGCGGCGGATCCAGCTCGATGATCTTGCGGCCGAGGGTCCGCATGATGCGCCAGCCCCCCGCGTACGTCCCCAGCGACAGCATCGCCGCCGAGACGAGCTTCACCCACACCGGGATCGGGTCGCCGTAGTGCTCGACGTCGGCGATGACCAGGGCCATCACCACGACGCCCATGGTCTTCTGCGCGTCCTGGAGGCCGTGGCCGAGCGCCATGCCGGCCGCCGACACCGTCTGCGCTATACGGAAGCCGCGCTTGGCCTTGTGCGGGTTGGCCCGGCGGAAGATCCACATGATCGCCGCCATCACCAGGTAGCCGACGACCAGTCCCACCACCGGGGACAGGAACATCGGCGTGACGACCTTGTCCAGGACCCCGGACCAGTACACCTTCGTACCGCCCGCGAGTGCGGCCCCCACGAGGCCGCCGAACAGCGCGTGCGACGAGGAGGAGGGCAGGCCGAAGTACCAGGTGACGAGGTTCCAGACGATCGCGCCGAGCAGTGCCGCGAAGAGGATGCCCATCCCCCTGCCGCCCTGCGGCGTCTGGATGAGGCCCTCACTGACGGTCTTCGCCACCCCGCTGCCGAGGAAGGCACCGGCGAGGTTCATCACCGCGGCCATGGCCAGCGCCGCCCGAGGCGTCAGGGCGCGGGTCGAGACCGACGTGGCGATGG
Source organism: Streptomyces sp. NPDC048664 (assembly GCF_040650555.1). Classification (NCBI taxonomy): domain Bacteria; kingdom Bacillati; phylum Actinomycetota; class Actinomycetes; order Kitasatosporales; family Streptomycetaceae; genus Streptomyces; species Streptomyces sp. NPDC048664. The sequence continues at coordinate 101,394 of NZ_JBEZHK010000025.1, forward strand.
CGTTCGCCGAGTCGTGGAAGCCGTTCGTGTACGCGAAGAACAGCGCGACCGCAATGGTCAGGATCAGAGCGAAGGTGTCCATGGACGCCTCAGGACTCCTTGACCGCGATGGTCTCCACGGTGTTGGCCACGTGCTCGAACGCGTCCGCGGCCTCCTCCAGCACGTCCACGATCTGTTTGAGCTTGAGCACCTCGATCGCGTCGTACTTGCCGTTGAAGAGATGCGCGAGAAGCTTGCGGTGGATCTGGTCCGCCTGGTTCTCCAGACGGTTCACCTCGATCCAGTACTCCGTGAGGTTCTCCAGCGTGCGCAGGTTCGGCATGGCCTCGGCCGTGAGCTCCGCGGCCCGCGCCAGCACCTCGATCTGCTGCTCGACGCCCTTGGGCAGTTCCTCGACGTTGTAGAGGACGACCAGGTCGACGGCCTCCTCCATGAAGTCCATGATGTCGTCGAGACACGACGCGAGGGAGTAGATGTCCTCGCGGTCGAAGGGCGTGATGAAGGAGGAGTTCAGCTGGTGGAAGATCGCGTGCGTGGCGTCGTCACCGGCGTGTTCCGCGGCCCGCATACGCTCTGCGATCTCGGCCCGGGCGGAGGAGTCCGCCCCGAGCAGTTCCATCAGGAGCTTCGAGCCCGTGACGATGTTGTCCGCGGACGCGGCGAACATGTCGTAGAAGCTCGTCTCCCTGGGGGTCAGACGAAAGCGCACGTGGGGTCCTCGGGATGCTTCGGTTTCGGTCAGGCTGATGCTAAGCGCATCATCCGGCCACGGCTAAGGGGCCGTCCTCCAGTGTCGCCCATCGGGCACGGTGGTCGTCACGGGGGCCGCACAGGGGCGGCCAAGGTTCTGGCCACAGGCCGTATACCCAGCAAAGTTCAGTACCATATACCCACCAGGGGTATACGTCCGTATCGTGATACGGACTGATCGGGACTCGCGTGCCGTCTGGCCGGATTCATATCCCCGGGCGGCCCTCGACAGGAGGACACCATGACGACCGGGACCGGCGCCTCGGCGCCCTCCGAGGACACCGAGGCCGTGGTGACCGCTCACGACCGCGGCGTCCACGGGTACCACCACCAGAAGGACGAGCACCTCAAGCGGCTGCGCCGGATCGAGGGCCAGATCCGGGGGCTCCAGCGCATGGTCGACGAGGACGTCTACTGCATCGACATACTCACGCAGGTGTCCGCCTCCACGAAGGCCCTCCAGTCCTTCGCCCTCCAGCTCCTGGAGGAGCATCTGCGCCACTGCGTGGCGGACGCGGCGCTCAGGGGCGGGGCGGAGATCGACGCGAAGGTCGAGGAGGCGACGAAGGCGATCGGGCGCCTGCTGCGCACCTGACCGCGCCGCGCGGGACGGCGGACGTGACGTTTTCCACGAGGAACCACGGGGGCCGCCCGCGACGGTCACTCCTCGGAGTCGTCCCGCTCCTCGGCCACCCTCAGCACCTCGTCGATGCTCTGCAGGCTGAGCCGGTCCTCGTCCGCGGCCGACGCCGCGATCATCAGGTCGCCGCACAGCTCGATCTCGGCGAGGGCCACGTGATCCTGTACTGCCGTACCGCCGGCCGGAGCCACGCGCATCACCTCTTTCTGCCGTCGTCGGCTTCCTAGAGTAGGGAGCGCCCCCACCGCGCGCATGGCACGGACGGACCATTTCCGGCCCCCACCCGCGCCACTTTCAAGACCGCGCTCCGGCGCTCGCGGCGCACATCACCCCGCTCGCCTCCCCGCTCACTCCTCCTCGATCCTCCCGGCGTAGATGTCCCCGGGCTCCGGCAGCCGGACGTCGGCCCGGACCCCGAAGTCGTACAGCAGCGTGGTCGAGGACACCGCGACCGCGGCCCTGTGCCGGCCGCCCACGAAACTGAACCGCTGGCTGACCGCGCGCAGGCGCCCCTGGGCGTCCACATAGGCGTCGAAGGGGACCCGCGTCGTGGCGAACCCCTTCGCCGCCGCCCGCAGCGCCCCCTGGACGTCGGCGGACGCTCCGTCGGCCGCGCGGGCGAGGTCCGTGACCCCGCGGTAGTGGCGGACCGGCGTTCCCCCCACCTCGGTCTCCCCGACATACCGCACCTCGCGGACACCGCGCAGCAGTTCGGCCGCCGCGTACGGGTCGGTGGCGCCTCCCGTGACGAGGTTGCCGTCGGTGAGGGTGGCCGTGTCGACCCGGACCCACTTGTCGGCGGGCACCCCCGCGCCGCGGTTCTTCATGAACAAGGCGCCCGGCGCCAGCAGTTCGGTGATGGGCCGGTGCTCCTCGGCGCCCGCGGCGTCTCGTGGCAGCGTCACCGTCAGCCGCCCGAGCCGGTCCCGGTAGTCGTACACCCCTTCACCGCGGATGGTGACCCGGGTACCGCCCGTCGCCATCTCCATCGACGTACGCGCCCGCGAACTGCCTGCGCGCACGAGGGCCGCCGCCGCCTGTCCGAGGGTCCGCAGGGCGCCGGCGCCCGCGCGCCCGTCCTCGGCCGCGGCCCCGCTGCCCGCACACCCGGTGAGCGGCGTCCCGCAGAGCAGCAAACCCGCCGCCAGGACCGCCGCACCGCCCCGGCCATGCCGCCGCACCACCATCACCTGCTACCCCCAGCCGGTCCGTCCCGGTGCCTGCTGTCGCTCCGCTTAACGACCGCCCGGGGGAGCCGTCACGCGCGGGTAGCCTTGTCCGGGTGGAGCGAGAGGACATCTCCGACGCCGGTTCCGCCACCGGTTCGGAGGAACACCGTGCGGCCACCGTCGACCAGGGGCGGTTCTGTGTGGCCCGGTGCAGCTGCGGATGGCGGGGGCCGGCCCGGCGGGCGCGGAGCCTCGCGCGTGACGACGCGACGGGCCATGCGGCGCAGGGCGGGTAGAGGGGTTTCGTAGGGTTCGGGGGCGGGGGGTGTCGCGCGCCGCCGGGTGGGGTCTCTTCACAGGACTGTGGCCAAGCTGTGGGGTTTTCTCGTGCAACCGGGCGGCCCGGTGACTCGTCTCGTCTTCATGGAAGGCGAGGGAGGAACTCACATGCAACGGCGCAGGTTCATCGGCGGGGCGACCGCCGCGGTGGCGACGGCGGTCACCGCCGCGTGCGCGGGCGGCAGGGGCTCGGCAGCGGCGGCGAGCACGGGCACGGCGACGGCCACCGGGACGTCCTTGAAGACGGCCACCGCGGCCGGCAGCCGCGCGGTCGCCGCCAACTGGACCGCCCTGGCCAAGGACCTGGCCGGCACGCTCGTCCGCCCCGGCGACCACGACTGGCTCACCGCCCACCGGCTCTACAACACCCGCTTCGACTCCCTGAAGCCGGCGGCGGTCGCCTACGTGGCCCACGCGGACGACATCCGTACCGTCATGTCGTACGCGAAGGCCCACGGCGTCAAGGTGGCCATACGCAACGGCGGCCACTCCTACGCCGGCTGGTCCTCCGGCGACGGCCGGCTCATCATCGACGTGGGCAAGCTGAACCAGATCCGCGCCGGCTCCGGCGAAGCGGTGATCGGCGCCGGGTCCAAGCTGATCGACGTCTACCGCGCGCTGGCCGCGAAGGGCACGACGATACCCGCGGGCTCCTGCCCCACCGTCGGCATCTCGGGGCTCACCCTCGGCGGCGGTCACGGCGTGGTCTCCCGGGCGTACGGGCTGACCTGCGACAGCCTCACCCAGGCGACCCTGATCACGGCGGACGGCAAGCAGCTCGTCGCGAACGCCTCCCAGAACAAGGACCTCTTCTGGGCCCTGCGCGGCGCGGGCAACGGGAACTTCGGCGTCGTCACCGAGCTGCGGTACCGGACGCACCCGGCGCCCCAGGCGGTCTCCGCCTATCTGACCTGGCCCTGGGCCAAGGCCGCCGACGTCATGAAGGCCTGGCAGGAGTGGGGCCCGACCCAGCCCGACGAGATCTGGTCCTCCTGCCACCTGGAGAACGGCGGCGGCACGCCCACCGTCTCCGTCGCCGCGTTCTCGCTCGGCACCTACGGCGAGCTCCAGAACGCGGTGGACCGCCTGGCCGCGAAGGTCGGCGCGCCCGCGCGCAGCGTCTCGCTCAAGCGGCACTCGTACGAGGGCGCGATGGAGACCTACGCGGGCTGCTCGTCCTTCCCGACCACCGCCCAGTGCCATCTGCCGGGTTCGACGCCCGGCCACTCCCCGCAGGGCAAGCTCGGCCGCGACACGTACGCGGCGCGCTCGGACTTCTTCGACCGCTCGATCCCGGCGGCCGGCATCCAGACGCTCCTGAAGCAGGTCGCGGCGGTGCGCGGCGGTGCGGGCAGCATCGCGTTCACCGCGCTCGGCGGCGCCGTCAACCGGGTCTCGCCGACGGCGACGGCCTTCGTCCACCGCCGCTCGCGCATGCTGGCCCAGTACTACGCGAGCTGGGGCGCGAGCTCGTCCGGTGCGACGGTGCAGTCCTGGCTCACCTCGGCGCACACCGCCATGCGGAGCTACGCCTCCGGGGCCGCGTACCAGAACTACACGGACCCGACCCTGACGAACTGGCGCAAGGCGTACTACGGCGACGCGGCGACCCGCCTCGCGCAGCTCAAGCACCAGTACGACCCGCAGGGCTTCTTCACGTTCCCCCAGTCCCTGTAGGACGCGTCCAGGACGCGTCCTGGGGGGGGTGCTCCGACTACGCCGCCAGGTCCCGCTCGCGGGCCTCCGCTCCCGTCCGCGTCCCGGAGATCACGGTCTCCGGGGCCGCGGTGCGCCGGGCGCGGATCAGCGCTCCGGCGCGCGGAGAGCGCTCGACCGCCTTGGCGAGCGGGGTGAGCAGGGCCGAGGCGAGCGGGGAGAGCAGCAGGGCGACGGCGGTGCCGAGGGCGAAGCCGCCGACGACGTCCGTCGGGTAGTGCGCGCCCGCGTAGACGCGGCAGAAGCCCTCGGCGAGCGCGAGGGCGAGCCCGGCGAGACCGAACCTGCGGTGGGCCACGAACAGGGCGACCGCCATGGCCGTCATCAGCGCGGCGTGCTCGCTGACGAAGGAGAACCCCGGGCCGCCGCCCGTGAGGACGTCGAGGCCCTGATGGTCGGCGGAGGGTCGGGGGCGCCCGACGAAGCCCCGGATCGGCATGCTCACCAGCACCGCGACTCCGGCCGCCAGCGGCGCCCAGGCCAGCGCGGCCACCGAGGACGCGGCGTCCTCACCGCCCCGCCCGCGCACGCTCCACCAGCACCACAGGATCAGCAGGACCATGGCCAGCAGCAGTCCGTACTGGCCGGCGAACGCCATCAACCGGTCGAACCAGTGCGGCGCTTCCTTGGCCAGGCCATTGATGTCGTAGAGCAGATCGACGTCGGGGTTCGACCCGGATACGGCGAGTCCAGCCATCATGCGGCCCCTTCGTCTTCCTGTCCCGCGCCACCCCCGTGGCCGTAGAACCGACGCTCTACTGGACAAGGAACGCACAGGGTCGCGCCCCGCGTTCCACCCTCCACTGAATGATCACGCAGACGTTATCGAAGAGAGACACGTCTGCGCAGCTCAGGGGGTGTACATGACGGAGAGTTACGCGCGGCGTGCGCCCCCTCGCGCGCCGTTCACGCCCCGGGCACGGGAGGTTCACACCGGCGTGGGCAACGCCTTCGCCCCGTCCGCCGTGACCCGTGTGGCCCCGAAGTAGTCCGTGCCGTCGAGCGGGTCGAACCGGATCACGGCGCCCGTCCTGGGCGCGTCGATCATGTAGCCGCCGCCGACGTAGATCCCGACGTGGTGGATGGCGCGGGAGTCGGTCGGGTCCTTCGAGAAGAACACCAGGTCGCCCGGGAGCAGTTCGTCCCGCTTGGGGTGCGGTCCCGCGTTGTACTGGTCGTTGGCGACCCGCGGCAGCCGGATGCCCACACTGGCGTACGCCGCCTGGGTCAGCCCGGAGCAGTCGAAACGGCCGCCCTGATCGGCGGTGCCCTCGCCGCCCCAGAGGTAGGGCGTGCCGAGCTTCTTCTGCGCGAAGTAGATCGCGCCCGCCGCCTGCCTCGACGGGCTGAGCCGCTGGACGGGCGCGGCGAAGCTCTGGGCCAGGGTCGTGATGGTCTTCACGTAGTTCCGGGTCTCCCCGTACGGCGGCACGCCCCCGTACTTGATGACCGCGTAGGCCCCCGCGTTGTAGGCGGCCAGCATGTTCGCCGTCGGGTCGCCCGGCACGTCCTTCACCTCCGCGGCGAGCTTGCAGTCGTAGGAGGCCGCCGAGGGGATCGCGTCGCGCGGGTCCCAGACGTCCGCCACCCCGTCGCCGTTGCCGTCGATGCCGTGGGTCGCCCAGGTGCCGGGGATGAACTGCGCTATCCCCTGCGCCTTCGCCGGGCTCACCGCGTTCGGGTTGAAGCCGCTCTCCTGGTAGAGCTGGGCGGCGAGCAGGGCCGGGTTGATGGCCCGGCACAGATTGCCCCACCGCTGCACGATCGAGGCGTAGGCGGCCGGCACGGCGTTCCTCGCGAGCCCCACGGAACCGTCACCGACGCCGTTCGCCATGTTCCCGGCCACCACGTAGACGCCGACGACCAGCAACGTGACGAAGCTCAGCGCGGCGCCGACGGCCGCGATCGCCCAGACCCACGCCCTACGCATCGTCAACCGCCCCTCGCCGCACGGGAGTCCGCCGGGGGCAAGTGTAGGGGTGGAGGGCGTCGGGGGAACCCGACGAGTCCGGGTGCGGGGGCGCGCGCCCATCGCGCGGGGAGACCGGGGCGCGGACCGGCCTGTTACAGACCCGAGGCCGTGCGGTACAGGGCCGCCGCTTCGCTCCCCAGGACGACGCTGTAGGAGACGTCCGCCGTGGAGCCGCCCTGCTCATGACCGCCGAGGACGCCCACGACCTCGCCGTCCCCGTTCACCCAGGGGCTGCCGCTGGTGCCGCTGGTGAAGGAGGGGCAGCCGATGCGCTGCTGGGTCCTGCTCTCGGTGACGGGCTTGTTGACGCACACCACCGGCGTGTCCTGCGAGTCGGGGTACCCGGTGACGGTCACGGCGGTGGCGCCGGTCCTGCTCCCCGTGACGAACTTGTTCGCGCCGACGATGTCCTCCACCTCGGCGCCGCCGATCGACTGCAGCGTGGCGAAGCCGATGTCGCTGTCCTCGTCCTGGTCGCCGCTCCACGCGTCGCCGACGAAGGTCTTGTCGACCTTCCAGACGCCGTACGGCGCCTTGCCGTCCCTGAACCCGGGCGCGAACCACAACGCGTCACCGCCCACGCAGTGCGCCGCGGTGACGATCAGATCGCCCCGCGCGCTGTGCACCACGGAGGCCGTGCAGAAGTGGCCGTCCTCCAGGGAGCCGCTCCCCGAGAACAGCGCGCCGACCTTGGCGCTCGCCGTGGTGGCCTCCGCCTCGGCGGTCACACCCAGCGGTTCGGGACCGCCGTCGGCGGCCGACACGGACGACGACGTGACGACCAGCAGAACGACGGCACCCAGGAACACGTGCCGGCGGATGCCAGGGAGGCGTGTGATGCGGTTCATCACGTCTTACTCTGGCCCACGAAGGTGAGAAAGTCCCTGCGAGCACCCTGAAATTCTCCTATAAGGTTTCATCACCGCAGGTCAGTGCCGCGGTCGGGACAGCGCGCCGTCCCTCCATCGGCCGCACGGCGCGCCTACGCCGCCCCGTCCGCGCCCTCGTCCGCGCCGCCACCGCCCTCCCCGCCCGTGTACGCCGCCGTCGTCCGCCGCGCCGCCGCACGCGCCGACTCCTCCGGTTCGCCCGCGGCAGCGTTCGCCGCGCCCCAGGCCTCGCTGCTCGACGTCACGAAGCCGTGGCCCGCGTCCGAGGCCAGCCACGCCATGCTCGCCGAGGGATCCACGGTGGCCCCGGACGCCAGGTGACGCGACAGGCCCAGCAGGCCCAGGTCCCAGCCCACGCCCACCGCACCCGGGCCGAACTCCGCCCACCGTTCGTCGCCCACCTGCGCGGTGTGCTCCAGTTCGAAGTGCGTCCCGCCTCCCGCCTCCGGCGTCAGCCGCACCTCGATCCAGCTCACCTCCCGCCGAACTCCCAGGTCGCGAAGAACCCGTTCGGCGGGTCGCACCGCTCGATCGTGCCCCCGGCGTTGCCCTGGAGCTGGTACCGCCCGCCGCCCCGCAGGTCCCCCGAGATCGGCAGGAACCAGCGCGGGATGCGCTCGGAACGCGTACACGCGTCCCACACCTCGGCCGGCGGCGAGCCGAAGGTCCGCGAGAGAGCCACCACCCGCGTCTCGACCTCCTTGAAGACCCCCTTGCCCACGCGCCGCCGCACGGCGTCGATCTCGTACGCCACGTCGACGCCGTCACCCGTCCCGACCATCAACCGTCTCCCTCGCTCTCGCCACCGGCCCCGGCCCCGGCGTCGCGCGGACGCGTGAACCGCCACCACCGATACCACCAGCGCCGCCCCGCGGACGCGCGCCGACCCGCCGGACCATGAACCCGCTGTGCGCCCGGTCATGGCGCGGTCAGCCGTCCGCCATCACCCCGCCATCGACCGGTAACGCGGCCACCCCGGTTCGGTATGGCGGAGGTCAGGATCGCCGCCGCCTCTTGTTTGTCACGTACTCAACAAGCACTGTCGTGCCGGGGCACGCCCCCGGAGGGAGTCGCGGCCTTCACCGGCTGACCTCCGGGCGGGGGGGCGGCGGCGGCGATCGTGGGGAGGCCGCCCGCCGGCACAGGAAAAGAGGAACGGGTCACGGCATCCAGTCGCGGCCCGTTCCGCGCTGCACCGGTAGCCTTGCGCTCGTACGGGTGATATTGGGTGACACTCGGACAGGGTGGTAGTCACGCCTGCGGAGTTGACGCCGGAACCGCACCCCGGGTTCCGCCCAGGCCTCATTGCCCGACGTGACCTGCCGTGATACACAAAGTGACCATACGCCCCCTGACACACCGTCCCACGCTCCCGTGAGGGTCCCGCGCGGGCCGGAGGCAAGCGATCCATACGAAACCCGCCAACCAATGACGTCAAGTCGACATACGACGGCGTGATTGTCGGCGAGAATGACCCTGACCTCTGCGACCGTGGCAGGGGATTCGGAACTACCCACTAGGGGCGGTGACTTATATGTATCTCGCAGCCGCGAAGGGCGACATCAACACGATCATCGGCGGCATCGCCCCAGACTGGGGCCCGTTCGGCAGCCTGGGCAACGAGGCGCGCGTGATGGTCGAGGTGGTGATGGCCGTCGCCATCCTGCTCTGCCTGGCCATCGCGATCTGGGGCGCGGCCAAACAGCGCATCGGCGCGACGGCCCTGCGCGACACGTTCAGTGCCGAGCAGGGCAAGGGGCTGATCATCGCCGGCCTGACCGGAGTCTTCATCATCGGCTCACTGGGCACCCTGTTCACGATCGTCTACGGCATGGCGGTCTAGCCCGCCCGCCGGGCCGTCATGCCCTGGCGTGCCCTCAGACCCCTTCCGGGCGCGCCCGGTTCACACCCTGCCCCGTCCGTCCGTCGCGCCCACCGACTGAGGTTGCGTTTCCCTGATGTCCAGTCATCACACCCCGCCCGCGCGGGGACCAGCACCGCTACCGTCGTATGGCAACGCGCACCGACACGATGCGCGGAACGGCTACAAGGACGAGGGGGCGTGCACGGCGTGAGTCTCGGGGACGGTGCCTCCGGCGGCGGGGGCGAGGACGCGTACGAGTACGGCGGTGTCGGGCAGACCCGCACGAGACTGCCCGACCGCGGCAGCGACGTGTACGGCGGGGCCCGGCGGGGTCGGTCCTCGTCGCGGAGCCTGGTCACGGTCGTGGGGGTGGTGGTGCTGCTGATCGCCGCGATCGCCTTCGCGAACCGGGGGGGTGGGTCGTCGTCGGGCGACGGCGGCGACAGACCGACCAACGCCGCGACAGCCGCCACCGGCACCCGCCCGGTCCCCACCAAACCCCACACAATCCCCTCAGGCTTCGCCCATGACCAACAGGGGGCGGAGTCAGCGGCGGCGAACTACGCGGTGGCGTTGGGGTCCACCGACATGTTCAACTCCGCACAGCGGAACACCATCGTGGAGGCCGTGTACGCCCCCGGCGTTGCCTCTGCCAGGCGCTCGGACCTCGACAAGGCGTACTCCAGCGAAAAGTTCCTGACCAACATCGGTCTGAACAGGGACGGTACCGCGCCAGCCGGACAGACCTTCATTTCCCGCATCATCCCTGTCGGTACCAAGGTCACGAAGTACAGCCCAGGCAGTACAACCGTCGCGCTCTGGTACACATCCCTCTTCGGGCTGTCCGGCGAGGCGTCGACGAATCCGGTTTCCGAGAGCTGGTACACGACGACATACCAGCTGACGTGGATCAACGGCGACTGGAAGGTCACCGACTTCACACAGCAGGACGGCCCCGTGCCCATCGGGCGCGACCAGAAGGCCTCCACCGCTGACGACATGACCAAGGCCGTGGGAGAGTACGGAGGGTTCACGTATGCCCGCTAACCGCTACGTACTCAAGATTGCGGCCGCCGCCGCGACCGTTCAAACGGCCGCGATACTGCTGGCCAGCCGGGCCGTCGCCGCCCCGAGCCCGACGCCCTCTCCGTCGAAGAGCAACGATCCCTGCGACCTCATCCGGGGCCCCGCCAAGGACTACTGCGAAAAAGGCAACTCCCCCGCCCCCGGTTCCGGCGGTACCGCGCCCGTGCCTGATTCTCAGGATCCGCTGGCCTCGCTCGCCAAGGGCTGTGCCGATGCCGCGGCCTGGACCATCGACAAGCTGTCCGACGCGGTGAAGAGCACGGCGAACGTCGACTTCACGAACCACAAGTTCCTCCAGCAGTACGCCGTGGTGTTCGCCGCCTCCACCATCCTCACCCTCCTGCTGTGGCTGCTGGCCGTGGCGAAGAGGGCCGTGCGGGGCGTGCCCCTCGGCACCGCCCTGTCCGAGGCCGTGGGCTTCCTCTGGCTCACCGTGCTCGCCTCCGCCTTCACCCCGCTGATCCTCTACACCGTCGTGTCGGCCACCGACGGCGTCTCCGACGTCCTGGCGAAGACCACCGGCGACCAGACGAACACCTTCTTCGGCACGTTCTCCGGCGCCGTCAAGAAGGGCGACAGCATCGGCGGCGGACCGATCATGCTGATCGTCGTGTCCCTGGCGTCGATCCTCGCCGCCGGAGTCCTGTACCTGGAGCTCGTCATCCGCGCCGCCCTGCTCTACGTCGGCGCCCTCCTCGGCACCGTCGTCTACGCCGGAATCGTCGACAAGAACCTGTGGGGCCACGTGCGACGCTGGGCAGGCGTCATGATCGCCGTGATCCTGGTCAAGCCCGTCATCGTGATCGTCCTCGGCCTCGCCGGCGCGCTCTCCGGCGACGACGGGCCGAACTCCTTCTCGGCCGTCGTCTCCGGACTCGCCATCATCCTGCTCGCCATCTTCGCCAGCGCCATGATCTACCGTTTCGTCCCCGGATTCGGCGACGAGATCGCCGCCGGGCGCAACAACCGCCTCATGCAGGGCGCCGAGGGCAAGGCGGCCGCCGTCATCAGCTCCCCGGCGACCCTCGTCGCCCAGGGCATCAAGACCCACAGCACCCGCGCCGACAGCAACAACGGCGGCCAGTCCGGCGGCGCCGCCCAGCCCCCGCGCCCCGCCAACCCCGTGAACGGCGGTGTCGCCGCCCACAGCACCCGCACCCCGGGCGGCGCCGGCGCCCCCTCGGCCCCACCGCCGCCGCGCACCAGCCCGACCAACACCCCGCACGCCGGCCGCACCCGCAACAGCAGCTCCAACCGCACCGGAGGTGAAGGGCGTTGACGACCGAGTCGCACATGTCCCCCGCGGTCACGCCCCGCCGGACCTATCTCATCGGCCGCGCCCGACCGAACGCGATCGTCGGCCGCAACCGCGAGAGCGGCGAGATCGCGCTCATCATCGTGGGCGCGTTCCTCGGCATGATGTGCGGGCTCCTCGTCCCCGTCCTGTCCCTGCGCATCGTGCTGCTCATGGGCTTCCCGCTGATCGCGCTGGCCGCCGTGTACGTCCCGTACAAGCACCGCACGTTCTACAAGTGGTTCGAGATCAACCGCAGTTACAAGCGGACCCTGCGCACGGGGACCGCCTACCGCTCGAACGTCATGGAGGCCGGCACCCACCTCGACGGCCGCGAGATCGAGATCGGCCCGCCCCCGGGCATCGGACGCGTCTCCTGGCTGGCCGCCCCCTTCGGGCCCGACGAGATCGCCGTCCTGCTGCACACCGACCGGCGCACCGTGACGGCCGCCATCGAGATCGAGGGCCCGGGCGTGGGCCTGCGCGACAGCGAGGACCAGGAGGCCCTCGTCGACCGCTTCGGCACGCTCCTCAAGCACGTGGCGAACGGCGACGGCTTCGTCACCCGCCTCCAGATGCTCGCCCGCACCCTGCCCGCCGACCCCGACGCGCACGCCAAGGACGTCGCCCAGCGCGGCGACCACCGGGCACCGGCCTGGCTCCAGCAGTCCTACGACCATCTTCAGTCGATGGTGTCGACCAGCAGCGAGCAGCACCGCGCCTACCTCGTCGCCTGCATGCACTTCACCCGCGAACTCGCCGCCGAGGCCTACACGATGGCCCGTGCGGCCCGCCCCCAGAGCGGCAAGAAGGTCGACCGGGACGCGGGCCTGGCGGTCGTCATGGCACGTGAGCTGACGGACATCTGCTCCCGGCTCCAGGAAGCCGACATCCGCGTACGGCAGCCGCTCGGACAGGGCCGGCTCGCCTCCCTCATCCATTCCATGTACGACCCGGACCACCCCATCGACCACATCCAGGCGATGTCCCGGCGCAACGCCTGGCCCGCCGAGCTCGACGCGATGGAGCCCACCTTCCTCCAGGCGAAGACCCGCGAGTCCTCCACCCGCGCGCCCTGGTGCCATGCCACCGCCTGGGTCAAGGAGTGGCCGATGACCCCGGTCGGCGTGAACTTCCTGGCGCCTCTCCTGGTCCACACCCCGGACGTGATCCGCACGGTCGCCGTCACCATGGACCTCGAACCCACCGAGGTGGCCATCGAGCGCATGCTCACCGAGAAGACGAACGACGCGGCCGAGGCCAGCCGCGCCGCCAAGATGAACCGCACCGTCGACCCTCGTGACATCGCCGCCCACTCCCGGCTCGACCAGCGCGGCGAGGATCTCGCGAGTGGCGCCGCGGGCGTCAACCTCGTCGGCTACATCACCGTCTCCTCCCGCTCGCCCGAGGCCCTCGCCCGGGACAAGCGGACCATCCGCGCCTCGGCCGGCAAGTCCTACCTCAAGCTGGAGTGGTGCGACCGCGAGCACCACCGGGCCTTCGTGAACACGCTCCCCTTCGCCACCGGCATTCGGAGGTAAGGACCTGATGCGGGACCCGCTGTCCGCCCTGACCGACGCGTTCACGTCCTTCCTCTTCGGCAGAGTCGAGACGACCCGGCTGCCCGTCCGCACCTCCACGGGCCAGGCCCAGGCCGTCTACCTGCCGACGGCCGCGCCCGGCCTCGGCGACTCCGGTGTGATCATCGGCCGCGAGGTCTACTCCGGAAAGGGCTACATCTACGACCCCTTCCAGCTCTACGGCCAGCAGCTCCCGGCGCCGCACTGGCTCGTCCTCGGCGAGTCCGGCAACGGCAAGTCGGCCCTGGAGAAGACCTACGTCCTGCGGCAGCTGCGGTTCCGCGACCGGCAGGTGGTGGTCCTGGACGCCCAGGGCGAGGACGGGGTCGGCGAGTGGAACCTCATCGCCGAGGAGCTGGGCATCACGCCCGTCCGACTCGACCCGACATCCGCCCTGGACCACGGCATCCGGCTCAACCCGCTCGACCCGTCGATCACCACGACGGGCCAGCTCGCCCTGCTCCGCACCATCATCGAGGTCGCCCTGGGGCACGGCCTGGACGAACGGTCCGGCTTCGCCCTGAAGGTCGCGCACGCCTACGTCAACGAGACGATCGTCGAGCGCCAGCCGGTGCTGACCGACATCGTGGAGCAACTGCGCCACCCCGAACCCGACTCGGCCGAGGCGATGAACGTCGCCCTGGACGACGTACGGGCCTGGGGCCTGGACGTGGCGCTCGTCCTGGACCGCCTGGTCGACGGCGACCTGCGCGGCATGTTCGACGGGCCCACCACGGTCGGCATCGACCTGGACGCGCCGCTCATCGTCTTCGACCTCTCCCACATCGACCGCAACTCGATCGCCATGCCGATCCTGATGGCGATCGTCGGCGTGTGGCTGGAGCACACCTGGATCCGCCCCGACCGGAAGAAGCGCATCTTCCTGGTCGAGGAGGCCTGGCACATCATCAACAGCCCGTTCGTCGCCCAGCTGTTCCAGCGGCTGCTGAAGTTCGGGCGCCGGCTCGGCCTGTCCTTCGTGGCGGTCGTCCACCATCTCAGCGACGTGGTGGACGGGGCCGCCGCCAAGGAGGCCGCCGCGATCCTGAAGATGGCGTCGACCAGAACGATCTACGCCCAGAAGGCGGACGAGGCCCGGGCGACCGGCCGCGTCCTCGGTCTGCCCCGCTGGGCCGTGGAGATCATCCCGACCCTGACGCCCGGCATCGCGGTCTGGGACGTCAACGGCAATGTGCAGGTGGTCAAACACCTGGTCACGGAGACGGAGCGCCCGCTCGTCTTCACCGACCGGGCGATGACGGAGTCCTCCGCCGACCGGATGACGGACGACGCGCTGCGCGCCGCGGAACTCGAGGCGGAGGAGCGGGCGGCGGCGTTCGTGGAACAGCGGCTGGGCGATCTCGACGGTCCGGCAGAGTCCACGGTGGCCTGAGCAGGGGATCCCGGTGAGAGCAGTGAGATCAGGCAGACCAGGCGGGGAGCGGCGGGGCGACGACGGCCGGGGCGGCATCCCGGACGGACTGCTCGTGGGCGTCCTCGCCTTCCTGCTCGGTGTGACGCTGATGGTGTGGACGGCCACGGGGCTCGCGGGCTGGTTCGCGACGGGCGGCTGGCCTCACGGCGTACGGTTCACCACCACCCCGGTGGCGATGCGTCATCTGATCGCCGAACCGCACGACGTCGCGGGCGCGTGGCCCGACACGCCGAAGGGCCAACTGTCCGGCTACGGACTCTTCTGGGGCCTGTTCATAGGCGAACTGATGGTGCTGTTCGTGCTGACCGTGTTCGCGATCGGCACGGTGGCCCGCTGGAAGGAGCTGCGGGCGCGGCGCCGTGCCGAGGCGCTGGGCGCGGCCTTCTCGTCGCCTCCCGACGGGGTACCCGTCCAGGCGGGCGGCGACGTCCCGACCGCGGTGCCCGCCCCTCGCCCGCAGCCGACGCCGGAGCCGGTGCCGGAGCCGCAGCCGGTCGCCGCCGCGGCGCCGGCGGTCGTGGCGGAACCCGCGGTGGCCGTGGAGCAGGTGGTCGTCACCGAGCAGCCGGCCACCGTCTTGCCCGTCGTCGCGGCGGCGGCCGCGGCGACCGGACAGCGGCCCTCCGTCGTCCTGGGCTCCCCCGACACACGCGTCCCCCTCGCCGCCCAGGCCGTACGGGACGCCGAGGGCCCCGTCGTGGTCGTCACCTCCAGCCCGGCGCTGTGGGAGGACACCAAGGACGCCCGCGCCAAGCTGGGCCCCGTCCTGCTCTACGACCCCTCGCATCTGTGCGAGACGCCGGCGCGACTGCACTGGTCGCCGGCGTCCGGCTGCGAGGACAGGGCGACCGCGGCGGCCCGCGCCCTCGCGCTGCTCGCCCCGGTCCGTCCCACGGCCCGCATCGATCAGGCCGTCGCCGATGTGGCCGAGACGCTCCTGCGCAGCTATCTGCACGCGGCCGCCGTCGACGGACGCACCATCCGCCATATCCACCGCTGGGCCCAGGGCACCCAGGTCCAGGAGGCGGTGAAGGCCTTGCGCACGAACCCCAAGGCGGCGTCCGGGGCGGCGGGGGAGTTGGAGGCGGCTCTCACCTCGCACCCCGAACGCAAGGATGTGGCACTGGAGCTGACGGCCCGTGCCCTGTCCTCGCTCTTCACGGTCCATGTCCGTGAGGCGTGCACTCCCCACCGAAGTGACAGCATCGCCCTGGATTCCTTCGTCCACGAAGGGGGAACGCTTTACGTGTTGGGTGAATCGATCGAGGATCCCAGGCAGCATCCCGGCGCGATGCCTCTGCTGACGGCTCTCGCCTCCAGCGTGGTCGAGCGCGGCCGGCGCATGGCCGAACGGTCATCCTCCGGTCGCCTCGACCCACCACTGACGCTCGTCCTGGAGGACGTGGCCGCGGTGGCCCCGGTGCCGCAGCTCCCCGAGCTGCTCGACGCCGGTGCGGCTCAGGGACTGCCGACCCTGGCACTGCTTCGCTCCCGGGAGCAGGGCAGAGCCCGCTGGCCCCGCTACGAACTGCCGGTGTAGTCCCGTGTAGTTACAGCTGTAGTTACAGCGTCCTGGCCGGCATAAGCCCGTAAACGCAGAAGACCCCGCACCATGAGGTGCGGGGTCTTCCCACAATTTGTTCGGCGGCGTCCTACTCTCCCACAGGGTCCCCCCTGCA
>NZ_JBEZHK010000026.1:0-112729 GCF_040650555.1 Streptomyces sp. NPDC048664
AAGATCACCAAGTCGACGCCGATGGGCTCGCTGGACGCGCCCTTCAACCCGGTGTCGCTGGCGATCGGCGCCGAGGCGTCGTTCGTGGCGGAGCCGAGCGCTCCGCCCCCTGACCCCTGTCAACGCCCGCGCAGCTCCCGGTACCTGGCCACGAGCGCCTTGGTGGAGCCGTCGAGGCCCGCCACCTCGGCGCCCTCGGTGAGGGCGGGCTCGATGCGCTTGGCGAGCACCTTGCCGAGTTCGACACCCCACTGGTCGAAGGAGTCGATGTTCCAGATCGCGCCCTGGACGAACACCTTGTGCTCGTAGAGGGCGATGAGCTGGCCGAGGACGGCGGGCGTCAGCTCCCTGGCCAGGATCGTGGTGGTGGGCTTGTCGCCCTTGAACGTCTTGTGCGCCACCAGCTCCTCGGGAACGCCCTCGGCGCGCACCTCCTCGGCCGTCTTGCCGAAGGCCAGCGCCTGGGTCTGCGCGAGGAAGTTGGCCATCAGCAGGTCGTGCTGCGCCTTGAGGCCCTCGCTCAGCTCCCCGACCGGCTCGGCGAACCCGATGAAGTCGGCCGGGATCAGCTTGGTGCCCTGGTGGATGAGCTGGTAGTAGGCGTGCTGGCCGTTGGTACCGGGCGTGCCCCACACCACGGGGCCGGTCTGCCAGGCGACCGGCTCGCCGTCGCGGTCCACCGACTTGCCGTTGGACTCCATGTCCAGCTGCTGGAGGTACGCGGTGAACTTGGACAGGTAGTGCGAGTACGGCAGCACGGCGTGCGACTGCGCGTCGTGGAAGTTGCCGTACCACACGCCCAGCAGGCCCAGCAGCAGCGGCACGTTGGACTCGGCGGGCGCCGTGCGGAAGTGCTCGTCGACGGTGTGGAAGCCGTCCAGCATCTCCCGGAAGCGGTCCGGGCCGATGGCGACCATCAGCGACAGGCCGATCGCCGAGTCGTAGGAGTACCGTCCGCCGACCCAGTCCCAGAACTCGAACATGTTGTCGGGGTCGATGCCGAACTCGGTGACCTTCCCCGCGTTCGTGGACAGCGCGACGAAGTGCCGGGCGACCGCCTCCTGTCCGGCCCCCAGGCCGGACAGGAGCCACTCGCGCGCCGAGGTGGCGTTGGTGATGGTCTCGATGGTGGTGAACGTCTTCGAGGCGATGATGAACAGCGTCTCGGCCGGGTCCAGACCGCGGGTGGCCTCATGGAGGTCCGCGCCGTCCACGTTGGACACGAAGCGGAGGGTCAGCGAGCGGTCGCTGAAGGCGCGCAGCGCCTCGTACGCCATCGCCGGGCCCAGGTCGGAACCGCCGATGCCGACGTTGACCACGTTCTTGATGCGCTTGCCGGTGTGGCCCTTCCACGCGCCCGAGCGGACCCGGTCGGCGAAGGCGGCCATCTTGTCCAGCACCGCGTGGACGTCCGGCACCACGTTCTCGCCGTCGACCTCGACCACCGCGCCGCGCGGCGCGCGCAGCGCGGTGTGCAGGACCGCCCGCCCCTCGGTGATGTTGATCTTCTCGCCGCGGAACATGGCGTCCCTCAGCCCGAACACGTCGGTGGCGGCGGCCAGCTCGCGCAGCAACCGCAGGGTCTCGTCGGTCACCAGGTGCTTGGAGTAGTCCACGTACAGGTCGCCGACCCGCAGGGCGTAGTCGGAGCCGCGCCCGGGGGCGGCCTCGAACAGCTCCCGCAGCCGCACCTCGCCGAGCTCCTCACGGTGCTTGGCGAGAGCGGTCCATTCGGGCGTCTGGTTGAGCCTGGTACGACTGTCTGCGTTCATCTGGGACTTCAGCCTTCTTCCTCGCGTGTGCTCGCCCCGCTGCGGGATCCAACCTAGTTGATCAGTCCGTCGGGTGACCGGCCGTCACGCCGTCGACGGGGTCAACAACAGATACGTCCTGCCGGCGGCTGGATGTCAACGCGATGACGCGGCGGGCCCGGAAAGGGCGGCCGCGAGCGGCGCCGGACCACGGAGGCCCGTACGTGAGGAGAAGGCGGCGCGGTCCTCCCGGACCCGCGTCGCCAAGGACTGTCCCGTGATCCCCGGCGGATCAGCGCGCGGCGTCGGACGCGGTGCATCGCCAGGCGAGGTGCCGTGGCCCTCGTCGCGCGCCCGCTGGGGACTGCGGGGCAGCTCTCAGATCTCGCCCCGGAGTTTCGCGAGCGCCTCGGCGAGGATCGCCTCGCCGTCCGCGTCGCTGCGCCGTTCCCGTACATACGCGAGATGCGTCTTGTAGGGCTCGGTGCGCGGCGGGTCCGGCGGGTTGTCCCGGTCCTGACCGGCCGGGAAGCCGCAGCGCGGGCAGTCCCAGTTGTCGGGAACCTGGGCGTCACTGGCGAAGCTCGGCTGCGTCTCGTGCCCGTTGGAGCACCAGAAAGAGATGCGCAGTCGCGGCGCGGACTCGCCGCGCTCGGCCTCGCCCATCGGCCCCGCCCCGACCCGGCTTCCTCGGATCGCGTTGCCACTTGCCACGGTCGTAACTCCCTGCGTGATGGTGCCGCGAAGCAGGTCGGCGTTTCTCTTCGCTGCGAGCGCCTCAGTCTACGTAAGGCCCAACGCGCGTCCAGTGATGGGAGTTACCCCCGCCGCCAGACGCACGCCCCATGATAGGCGGCGTCCTAAGACCCGTACCGAACATGGGGCGTTACGTACTCTATGTGCGGTTCACCGGCATGGAGCGCGCCGATGTCAGCCGTTGACCTTCATCAGGATGCCGAGCACCACGATGCAGGCGAGCCAGAGCAGACCGATCACGATGGTGATCCGGTCGAGGTTGCGCTCGGCGACCGAGGAGCCGCCGACGGAGGACTGCATGCCGCCACCGAACATGTCGGAGAGGCCGCCGCCCTTCCCCTTGTGCATCAGCACCAGCATCATCAGCATCAGGCTGAAGACGATCAGGGCGATCGAGAACCCCAGAACCACGGCTGGACCAACTTCCTCGGATTCGGATGACGACGGGGCCGAAGCCGTCGGGGAACCTTCACATTCCACCGAACGGTCTCGGCCCCGCAAGGGTACGACGAATCGTCCCTACCGCATACTCGCAACCTGCCGCTTCACCCGCGGCGACGGTTCACTGGTCGCGGAAGCGGACGATCTTGACGAACTCGTCGGCGTCCAGCGAGGCACCACCGACCAGCGCGCCGTCGATGTCCGGCTTCGCCATGATCTCCGCCACATTGCCGGACTTCACGGAGCCGCCGTACTGGATGCGGACCTGGTCGGCCACCTCCTGCGAGTACAGCTCGGCGAGCTTGCCGCGGATCGCCGCGCAGACCTCCTGGGCGTCGTCGGCGCCGCAGACCTTGCCGGTGCCGATGGCCCAGACGGGCTCGTAGGCGATCACGACCGTCGCGGCCTGCTCGGCCGGCAGGTCCTTCAGACCGCCCTCGACCTGGGACAGCGTGTGGGCGACGTGGTTGCCCGCGTCGCGGACCTCCAGCTCCTCGCCGACGCACAGGATCGGGGTCAGGCCGTGCTTGTAGGCGGCCTTGACCTTCGCGTTCACCAGTTCGTCGGTCTCGTCGTGGTACTGCCGGCGCTCGGAGTGGCCGATCGCCACGAACGTGCACTTCAGCTTCGCGAGCATCGAGCCCGAGATCTCACCGGTGTAGGCACCGGAGTCGTGCGCCGAGACGTCCTGGGCGCCGTACTTGATCTTGAGCTTGTCACCGTCGACCAGGGTCTGCACGGAGCGCAGATCGGTGAAGGGCGGCAGGACCGCGACCTCGACGGCGTCGTAGTCCTTGTCGGCCAGGGCGAAGGCGAGTTTCTGGACGTGGGCGATGGCCTCCAGGTGGTTGAGGTTCATCTTCCAGTTGCCCGCCATCAGCGGCGTGCGCGTGCTCATCGAGGTCAGTCCTCCAGTGCGGCGAGGCCGGGGAGCGTCTTGCCCTCGAGGTATTCGAGGGAGGCGCCGCCACCGGTCGAGATGTGGCCGAATGCGGATTCGTCGAATCCCAGGATGCGGACGGCGGCGGCGGAGTCGCCACCGCCGACCACGGTGTAGGCCGGGGAGTCGACGAGGGCCTGGGCGACCGCCTTGGTGCCCTCGGCGTAGTCGGGGTGCTCGAAGACGCCCATGGGGCCGTTCCAGAAGACGGTGGCCGCGTCGGCGAGCTTCGAGGCGTACAACTGGCGGGTCCGGGGACCGATGTCCAGACCCTCCTGGTCGGCCGGGATCGCGTCCGCGGCGACGACGGTGGGGTTGGCCGGGGCCTTGGTCTTCAGGTCCGGGAAGTCCGCGGAGACCAGCACGTCGACGGGCAGGAGCAGCTCGACGCCGTTCTTCTCCGCGCGCGCGATGTACTCGGTGACGGCCGGGATCTGGTCCTCCTGGAGGAGCGAGATGCCGACCTCGTGGCCCTTGGCCTTGAGGAAGGTGTAGGCCATGCCGCCGCCGATGAGCAGCCGGTCGGCCTTGTCCAGCAGGTGGTCGATGACAGCCAGCTTGTCCGACACCTTGGCGCCGCCGAGCGCGACGACGTAGGGCCGCTTCACGTCCTCGGTGAGCTTCTTCAGCACGCCGACCTCGGTGGCGATGAGGTGGCCGGCGTAGTGCGGCAGCCGGGCCGGGAGGTCGTACACGGAGGCGTGCTTGCGGTGCACCGCGCCGAAGCCGTCACCCACGTACACGTCGGCGAGCGCGGCGAGCCGGTCGGCGAACTCGCCGCGCTCGGTGTCGTCCTTGGACGTCTCGCCGGGGTTGAAGCGCAGGTTCTCGATCACCGCGACCTGTCCGGGCTGCAGTCCGTCCACCGCGTCATGGGCGGCGGGGCCCACGGTGTCGTCCGCGAAGGCGACGGGCGCGCCGAGGAGCTCGCCGAGGCGCTCGGCGGCGGGCAGCAGGGAGAAGGCGGGGTCCGGAGCGCCCTTGGGACGGCCCAGGTGCGAGGCGACCACCACCTTGGCGCCCGCGTCGGCGAGGGCCTTGACGGTGGGCAGGACGGCGCGGATGCGGCCGTCGTCGGTGATGAGGCCGTCGGCCAGCGGGACGTTCAGGTCGGCGCGGACGAAGACCCGCTTGCCGTCCACGCCTTCGGAGAGGAGTTCGTCGATCGTCTTCATAAAGGGGACTCCTGGGGAGGGGCTCTTGATCGTACGAGGGCAGGTCGGCCCGGCACACGGGCGGGGCCCGGTGGCACGGGGCCGGTGACGCGCGTCGGAGTCGGGGCGGCACACGGGCACCGGTGACGCGCGTCAGGGCCCGGGCGGCGCGACGCTGCGCTGCCCGAGCCCCGCTATCGCATCGGGATGCCTGATGCGGCGATCAGAGCTGGTTGCCGACGAAGACCGTCAGGTCGACCAGTCGGTTGGAGTAGCCCCACTCGTTGTCGTACCAGCCGATGACCTTCACGCTCTTGCCCTCCTGGACCATGGTCAGGGAGGAGTCGAAGGTGCAGGACGCCGGCGCGTTGACGATGTCCGAGGAGACGATCTCGTCCTCGGTGTACTCGAGGATGCCCTTCAGCTCGCCCTCGGCGGCCTTCTGGAAGGCGGCGTTGACCTCTTCCTTGGTGACCTCGCGGCTGAGCTCCACGACCAGGTCGGTGACCGAGCCGGTGGGCACCGGGACGCGCATGGCCATGCCGTCCAGCTTGCCCTTGAGCTGGGGCAGGACCAGGGCGGTGGCCTTCGCGGCGCCGGTGGTGGTCGGGATGATGTTCTCGGCGGCCGCGCGGGCACGGCGCAGGTCCTTGTGCGGGAAGTCCAGGATGCGCTGGTCGTTGGTGTACGCGTGCACCGTGGTCATCAGACCCTTGACGATGCCGAAGTTCTCGTCGAGGACCTTCGCCATCGGGGCCACGCAGTTGGTGGTGCAGGAGGCGTTGGAGATGACGTGGTGGCCGGCCGGGTCGTACGCGTCCTGGTTGACGCCCATGACGATGGTGACGTCCTCGTTCTTGGCCGGGGCCGAGATGATGACCTTCTTCGCGCCACCGGCGATGTGCTTCTCGGCGTCTTCCTTCTTGGTGAAGATGCCGGTCGACTCGATGACGATGTCCACGCCCAGCTCGCCCCACGGGATGTCGGCGGGGTCGCGCTCGGAGAGGACCTTGATCGTCTTGCCGCCGACGGTGATGGTGTCCTGCGTGTGGGACACCTCCTCCCTCAGCCGGCCGAGGATCGTGTCGTACTTCAGCAGATGGGCGGTGGTCGCGGTGTCACCCAG
Source organism: Streptomyces sp. NPDC048664 (assembly GCF_040650555.1). Classification (NCBI taxonomy): domain Bacteria; kingdom Bacillati; phylum Actinomycetota; class Actinomycetes; order Kitasatosporales; family Streptomycetaceae; genus Streptomyces; species Streptomyces sp. NPDC048664. The sequence continues at coordinate 6,169 of NZ_JBEZHK010000026.1, forward strand.
GTCGTTGACGGCCACGATCTCGATGTCCGCGCCCTGCTCCAGCAGTGCGCGGAAATAGTTACGACCGATGCGGCCAAAGCCGTTGATGCCTACGCGGATCGTCACGAACCGATCTCCTCGTTGGTAGCCGGCTGCGGACGCCGGCGAGCTGTATGTGATGTCCCCGACCACCCACGACCCTACCCCTCCGAAGCCGCCGTAGTGACATCCAGACGCCTCATACACGGCAGTGCGGTCCTTACCCGCCAGTAGGGGTACGGACCGCCCGCGAACGAGGGCGGCGGGCGGTGCCCGGGGGCCTCGGACACCCGAGGACCCTCGCGTGATTCCGCCGTATCCCCCGTGGACGACAGGAGCCGGTGCCGTCGTCCCAAACGGGCGACGGCACCGGCGTGTTGGCGGGCGCGGCGGGGGGGGGCTCCATCAGCCCGCCAGGTTGTCCGCCATCTCCTCGCTGAGATTGGACTCGGTGCCCGGGATGCCGAGGTCGGTGGCCCGCTTGTCGGCCATCGCGAGCAGACGGCGGATGCGGCCCGCGACCGCGTCCTTGGTCAGCGGCGGGTCGGCGAGAGCGCCCAACTCCTCCAGGGATGCCTGCTTGTGCTCCATCCGCAGCCGCCCCGCGGCCGCGAGGTGCTCGGGGACCTCCTCGCCGAGGATCTCCAGAGCGCGGGCGACCCGCGCCCCGGCGGCTACGGCGGCACGGGCCGAACGGCGCAGGTTGGCGTCGTCGAAGTTGGCCAGGCGGTTCGCCGTGGCGCGGACCTCGCGGCGCATCCGCCGCTCCTCCCAGGCCAGCACCGACTCGTGCGCGCCCAGCCGGGTCAGCAGCGCGCCGATCGCGTCGCCGTCCCGCACGACCACGCGGTCGACGGTGCGCACCTCGCGGGCCTTCGCGGCGATGGAGAGCCTGCGGGCGGCGCCGACCAGGGCGAGCGCCGCCTCCGGGCCGGGGCAGGTCACCTCCAGCGAGGAGGAGCGGCCGGGCTCGGTCAGCGAGCCGTGCGCCAGGAAGGCGCCGCGCCAGGCGGCCTCCGCGTCGCAGGTGGCCCCGGACACGACCTGCGGCGGCAGACCGCGGATCGGGCGGCCCCGGCCGTCGACGAGTCCGGTCTGGCGGGCCAGCTGGTCACCGCCCGCCACGACCCGCACCACATAGCGCGAACCGCGGCGCAGGCCGCCGGGCGCCATCACGATCAGCTCGGAGCTGTGGCCGAAGATCTCCAGGATGTCGCGCTTGACCCGCCGGGCCGCCATCGCGGTGTCCAGCTCCGCCTCGATCACGATCCGGCCGCTGACCAGGTGCAGCCCGCCCGCGAACCGCAGGATCGCCGAGACCTCCGCCTTTCTGCAGCAGGTCCGGGTGACGGGAAGCCGGGAGATCTCGTCTTTCACCGCTGCCGTCATCGCCATGGGCCGATCCTTCCATGCATCCGAAAAATACGGTCGTACGCGGCGGCCAGCAGCTCCGGGTCGTGCCGCGGGGTTCCGTCGGCCCGGGCCACCGGTGCCAGCTCGACCGCGGCGCCGAACCGCTTGGCGGCCTCGTTGAGCAAGGCGCGGTCGGGCACGGCGGCCTGGTCGGCGAGCACCACGTCCAGGGCGAGTTTAGGGGCGTGTCGTCCCAAAACCTCCAAATGACGCTGCGGGGAGAAGCCCGCGGTCTCTCCCGGCTGCGGCGCGAGGTTCAAGGAGAGCACCCGGCGCGCCTTCGTCTCCGTCAGCGCGTCCAGGAGCTCCGGCACCAGCAGGTGCGGGATCACCGAGGAGAACCAGGAGCCGGGTCCGAGCACCACCCAGTCGGCGTCCAGGACCGCCGCGACGGCCTCGGACACCGCGGGCGGGTCGGGCGGCAGCAGGTGCACGGACTGCACCTCTCCGCGGGTGAGCGCGACGGTCGCCTGACCCCGCACGGTGCCGACCTCGTCCGGGTGCTCCGGGTCGTGCCCCTTGACCAGGGCCTCGAGCGCCAGGGGCACGGCGGACATGGGCAGCACCCGGCCGTGGGCCCCCAGCAGCCGGCCCACCAGGTCGAGCGCCTGGACATGATCGCCGAGCTGCTCCCACAGGGCCACGATCAGCAGGTTGCCGACCGCGTGGTCGTGCAGGTCGCCCTGGGAGTGGAAACGGTGCTGGATGACGCGCGACCAGGTCTGACCCCAGTCGTCGTCGCCGCACAGCGCGGCCAGCGCCTTGCGCAGGTCGCCGGGCGGCAGCACCCCGAGCTCGTCGCGCAGACGACCGCTGGATCCCCCGTCGTCGGCGACGGTGACCACGGCCGTCAGGTCACCGGTGATACGGCGCAGCGCGGCGAGCGAGGCGGACAGGCCCATGCCGCCGCCGAGGGCGACCACCTTGGGCTGGGCGGCGCGGCGGCGCGCCCGGCCGCCGCGGGCCTCGGCGGGATGTGGGCCACGTCCCTCGGCCACCACCCGCCGCAGCCTGCTCAGCCGCAGAGTACGTCCGGTCACTCGCGCCCCATGTCCCGGTGCACGACCACGGTCTCCACGCCTTCGGCCGCCAGGCGGGCGGCCAGCTTCTCGGACATCGCGACGGAGCGGTGCTTGCCGCCCGTGCAACCGATCGCGATGGTCACATAGCGCTTGCCCTCGCGGCGGTACCCAGCCGCGATGAGCCGCAGCAGCTCGGCGTAGCGGTCCAGGAAGTCCTTGGCGCCGGGCTGGTTGAAGACGTAGGCGGCGACCTCCTCGTTGAGTCCGGTGAAGGGGCGCAGCTCGGGGACCCAGTGGGGGTTGGGCAGGAAACGCATGTCCGCGACGAGGTCGGCGTCCACCGGGAGGCCGTACTTGAAGCCGAAGGACATGACGGTGGCCCGCAGCTCGGGCTCCTCCTCGCCCGCGAACTGGGCGTCCATCTTCGCGCGCAGCTCGTGCACGTTGAGGCTGGAGGTGTCTATCACCAGATCGGCGTCACCGCGCAGCTCCCGCAGCAGCTCCCGCTCGGCGGCGATGCCGTCGACGATACGGCCGTCGCCCTGGAGGGGGTGCGGTCGGCGGACGGACTCGAAGCGGCGCACCAGGGCGTCGTCCGAGGACTCCAGGAACACGATCCGCCGGGTGACGTGCTTGGCCTCCAGGTCCGCCAGGGACTCGCGGAGGTTGTCGAAGAAGCGCCGGCCGCGGACGTCCACCACGACCGCGATCCGGGCGACGTTGCCCTGGGAGCGGGCGCCCAGCTCCACCATGGTGGGGATCAGGGCCGGCGGCAGGTTGTCCACGACGAACCAGCCGAGGTCCTCCAGACACTTGGCCGCCGTCGACCGGCCCGCGCCGGACATCCCGGAGATGATCACCAGTTCGGGGATGCCCGCGTCCGGCATGCCCGCACTCTCACTGCCCGTCGTCACCTGTGCTCCGTCTTTCTGGCCCGGGGGCCGGCGCGTCCCGTTCTCGGCGCCCGTCTCCTCATGAGCCGGGCGGCCCTGTGCTGAGCGTTCTTCCGCGCTCTTGTCGTGCTCGCTCATGTCTCCTGCCCCCGTCGCTCGTGCGAGGGACCCGCGGACACGGGCTCCCCCGGGGAACCCGTCGTCGCGGGTTCCTCCTCTTCCATGATCTCTCCGGTCGCCGTGTTCACGGCGGGTGCGGCCGGGGCCGCCTGGGCGAGGGCCACGGCGATCGTCTCGGCCGTCTTGCGGCCGATGCCGGGGACCTCCTGGATCTGGTCGATTGTCGCGGACCGGAGCTTCTTCACCGAGCCGAAATGCTTGATCAGTGCTTGTTTGCGTGTCTCGCCGAGGCCGGCCACGTCGTCCAGCGGGCTCGACCGCAGACGCTTGGTCCGTTTGGACCGCTGATAGGTGATCGCGAAGCGGTGCGCCTCGTCGCGGACGCGCTGGAGCAGATAGAGGCCCTCGCTGGTGCGGGGCAGCACCACCGGGTCGTCCTCGTCGGGCAGCCACACCTCCTCCAGCCGCTTGGCGAGCCCGCACACGGCGATGTCGTCGACACCGAGCTCGTCCAGGGCCCGCTTGGCGGCGGCGACCTGGGGCTGCCCGCCGTCCACGACGACGAGCTGCGGGGGGTAGGCGAACCGCCTGGGCCGGCCGTCGTCCTCGGTGAGCGGCTCCCCGTCCGCCCACTCCCCCGTCCTCTCCTTGTCCGCGAGGTAGCGCTTGAAGCGGCGGGTGACCACCTCGTGCATGGACCTGACGTCGTCCTGGCCCTCGAAGCCCTTGATCTGGAAGCGCCGGTACTCGCTCTTGCGCTGCAGCCCGTCCTCGAAGACGACCATGGACGCCACGACGTCCTCGCCCTGCAGGTGCGAGATGTCGTAGCACTCGATCCGGAGCGGGGCGCCGTCCAGGTCGAGGGCCTCGGCGATCTCCTCCAGGGCGCGCGAGCGGGTGGTCAGGTCGGAGGCTCGCTTGGTCTTGTGCAGGGCGAGGGTCTGCTGGGCGTTGCGCTGCACGGTCTCCATCAGCGCCTTCTTGTCGCCGCGCTGCGGGACGCGCAGCGACACACCGGACCCGCGGCGGTCGGTGAGCCAGTCCTGCACGGGCTCTATGGGCTCGGGGAGCGCCGGGACCAGGACCTCCCTGGGGACGGCGTCGCCCCTCTCCTCGCCGTACAGCTGCTGGAGGGCGTGCTCGACCAGGGCCGCGGTGGTGACGTCCTCGACCTTGTCGGTGACCCAGCCGCGCTGGCCGCGGACACGTCCGCCGCGGACGTGGAAGATCTGCACGGCCGCCTCCAGCTCGTCCTCGGCGACCGCGATCAGATCGGCGTCGGTCGCGTCGGTGAGCACGACCGCGCTCTTCTCCATGGCCTTCTTCAGCGCCTCGATGTCGTCGCGCAGGCGGGCCGCCCGCTCGTACTCCATCTCCTCGGCGGCCAGGGCCATCCGCTTCTCCAGGCGGCGCAGGTGGGTGCCGGTGCGCCCCGCCATGAAGTCGCAGAACTCCTCGGCCAGGTCCCTGTGGTCCTCGGGTTCGATCCGGCCGACGCAGGGAGCGGAGCACTTGCCGATGTAGCCGAGCAGGCAGGGGCGACCGGTGCGGGCGGCGTTCTTGAACACCCCGGCGGAGCAGGTGCGCACGGGGAAGACGCGCAGCAGCAGGTCCACCGTGTCGCGGATCGCCCACGCGTGCCCGTAGGGACCGAAGTAGCGCACGCCCTTGCGTTTGTGGCCGCGCATCACCTGGACCCGCGGGAACTCCTCGTTCATCGTCACCGCGAGATACGGATAGCTCTTGTCGTCGCGGTACTTGACGTTGAACCGGGGGTCGAACTCCTTGATCCAGGTGTACTCCAGCTGGAGGGCCTCGACCTCCGTGGACACGACCGTCCACTCCACGGACGCGGCCGTGGTGACCATGGTGCGCGTGCGCGGGTGAAGATGCGCCAAGTCCTGGAAGTAGTTCGCCAGGCGCTGGCGCAGGCTCTTCGCCTTTCCGACGTAGATCACCCGGCGGTGCTCGTCCCGGAACTTGTACACCCCGGGAGAGTCCGGGATCTGTCCCGGCTTGGGGCGGTAGCTGGAGGGGTCGGCCATGTCTCACACCCTACTGGCGGGGGCCGACAGCGCGATGACCCTGTGGACAACCCCGGACGCGGCCGGTGACCGAGGGGGCTCGCGGCGCCGGGATCGGGCCTTGTGAACCGGCCACACGGGCACGGAGTCTTCCGTGGCGTACGCATCCAGTGTTGTCGGGGCCTGGTGGACACGCTTCAATGCGGGAAGCCCTCGGGCCGTGATCGGCGAGGTCCGCTTGTGAACGGACCCCGCACGCCCCGTCCGGCCCGGCACTACCTCTCGCGGGCGGTCCGACCAGCCTCCGCGGGCATTCACAGAAAGGCCCCCTGTATGCCGCACGGCACACAGCACGCTGACGTCGCCCCGGCGGAGTTGGAGGCGGCCCTGCTCGGCGGCCCCTTCCACGTCGCGCTGCGCGCCGCGATCACCGCCCGTGGACTGCCCCTGCAACGGGTGCAGCACCATCTGTCGCGGTACGGGGTCCGGGTCGGCGTGACGAGCCTGAGCTACTGGCAGCAAGGCGCGCGGCGCCCCCAGCGACCCGAGTCCCTGCGCGCGGTGCGCGCCCTGGAGGAGATACTCCAGCTCCCGGACGAGTCCTTGATCCGGCTGCTGACCTCGGCGGACGATCCGGCCGGCGCGGACCGTCCCCCGGGCCGCTCCTATCGCTCCCTGGTGGAGGCGTCGGGTGCGCTGGAGCACCTTCTGGCGGAGCTCGGTTCACCGCTGGACTGCGGGGTGCACAGCATCGGCCACCACGAACGTGTCCGCATCGGGAGGCGGCGGGAGCTGCTGGCCCGCGAGTCGCAGCACATCGTGCGGGCCCACGCGGACCATGTGGACCGCTTCGTCGCCGTTCACCACGGCGACCCCGGATGCCGCCCGGACCGGGTCGGGGTGCACGCGCTGGAGAACTGCCGGACGGGACGGGTGCGCTGGCACGAGGACACCGGCGTCCTGGCCGCGGAGCTGCTCTTCGACACGAGCCTGCGCACCGGCGACACGTTCCTGTTCCGCTACGCCTTCGAGGACGGCACCGCGGACGCCTCCCGGGAGTACCTGCGTGGCTTCGCCTGCGCGGGCGGGCAGTACGCGCTCCAGGTGAGCTTCGACGAGGAGGCGCTACCGGTGCGCTGCCACCGCTTCGCCCAGCACTCGGCCGCCGCCCCGCGCAGCGGCCGGCAGGAGCTGAGCCTGAGCGGGCGCCATCGCTCGGTGCACCTGGTGGAGCAGCGGGTCAGGGCGGGTGTGGTGGGGATCGGGTGGGACTGGGAGTGAGGCGCCTGCCCGGGTGAGCCGTCAGGCCGCCGGGCCCGCCACGATCCGGCCGTTCTTCACCTCGACGGACAGTTCGTGCAGCGGCTCGGTGGCCGGGGCCTGCACCACCTCGCCGGTGACAGCGTCGAACCGGCTGCCGTGGCACGGGCAGACGAGGGTCGTGCCGGAGAGCTTGCCGATGGCGCACCCGGCGTGCGTGCAGATCGTGCTGTACGCCTTCAGGGAACCGTCCTGGGCGCGGCTCACCACGACGTTCGCGTCCCGGTACAGCTTCGCGCCGCCCTTGGGGACCTCGCTCTCGGATCCCAGGGCCACCGGCGCGGTCGGCTCGGCGGGCGTCGCCTGGCCGCCCGTGGAACAGGCCGTCAGGCCGATCCCGGCGACGGGGGCGAGGGCCGCGCCGCGAAGGACGGTACGACGGGTGGCCGCGGGACGGGCGGACATGGGGACTCCCCTGGTCAAGCGGGTGCGCGCCGGCCGGTGCGCCACGGCCGACGATACCCGGGGCGGTCGTACCGAGTCGGGGCGGGGACGGGGCGGGGCCCGGCGGGGCGCGTGGGCGGGGCAGGATGGGGCAGGGACGTACGCGCGGAGAAGGGGAAGGGGACTGTCCTGTGATCGTCGTCGCCGGTGAGGCCCTGATCGACCTGGTGCCGCAGGGCGCGGGGGCGCTCGCGCCGCTGAGGCCCACGCCCGGCGGCGGACCGTACAACACCGCCGTCGCCCTCGGCCGGCTCGGCTCCCGCACGGCCTTCCTCTCCCGCCTGTCCCACGACGCCTTCGGCGAGAGCCTGCTCGACGGGTTGCGGCGGGCGGGCGTGGACGTCTCGGCCGTGCAGCGCGGCACGGAGCCGACCACGCTGGCGGTCGCGGCGATCGACGCGCAGGGCTCGGCGGCCTACACCTTCTACGTCGACGGCACCGCCGACCGGCTGTTCACGGCGCCGGCGCGGCTTCCGGGCCACACCCGGGCCGTCTCGTTCGGCACCTGCTCCCTCGTCCTCGAACCGGGCGCCTCCGCGTACGAGGAGGTGCTGCGCGACGCCCACGCGCGCGGCGTGTTCACGGCACTCGACCCGAACATCCGCACCGGGTTGATCCCGGACCCGGACGCCTACCGAGCGCGTTTCTGGAGCTGGCTGCCGTCGGTGTCCCTGCTCAAGCTCTCGGCCGAGGACGCCTCGTGGCTGGGCGGCACCCCGCGTGCGTGGCTGGACCGCGGGCCCTCGGCTGTCGTCGTCACCCATGGCGGCGACGGGCTGACCGTCCTCACCCGCGACGGGTCGGAGCACTCCGTGCCGGGGGTGAAGGTCGACGTCGTGGACACCATCGGCGCCGGCGACACCGTCAACGCGGCGCTGCTGCACGGTCTGGCCGCCCGTGACGCCCTCTCCCCCGCCGCCCTGGCCGGCCTGGGCCCCGACGACTGGACCGGGCTGCTGGGCTTCGCGGCCCGCGCCGCGGCCATCACCTGCTCCCGGGCGGGAGCCGAACCGCCCTACGGGTCCGAACTGGCGGGTGCGTGAGGGCCGTTCGGCCCGCGGGCACACCCGGTCGGCGACGCCCCGGAACGCGCGGAGCGTTCCGGGGCGGGGTCCTGCGTCCCGGCGTCAGGCCTTGGGGGCCCGCGTGGTCTTCTTCGCGGGTGCCGCCTTCTTCACGGCTCCGGCCGCCTTCTTGGCTCCGGCCGCCTTCTTGGCCGCCGTGCTGTTGGCCGTCCTCACCGTCTTGGCCGTCGTGGTCTTCTTCGCCGCCGACCCTGCCGCGACGGTCTTCCTCGCCGCCGTCCTGCGCGGTGCCCTCACGGAGGCCGCGTCGCTGACGCGCTCGGCTCCGAGGACCTCGCGCAGGAACTTCCCGGTGTGGCTGGACGGGACCCCCGCGACCTCCTCCGGCGTGCCCTCGGCGACGACCAGGCCGCCGCCGGCGCCGCCCTCGGGCCCCATGTCCACGATCCAGTCGGCGGTCTTGATGACGTCGAGGTTGTGCTCGATGACGATGACCGTGTTGCCCTTGTCGACCAGTCCGCCGAGCACGGTGAGCAGTTTGCTGATGTCCTCGAAGTGCAGACCGGTGGTCGGCTCGTCCAGCACGTAGACCGTGCGCCCGGTGGAGCGCTTCTGCAGTTCGCTGGCGAGCTTCACGCGCTGGGCCTCGCCGCCGGACAGGGTGGTGGCGGACTGACCCAGGCGGACGTAGCCGAGACCGACGTCGTTCAGTGTCCTCAGGTGCCGGGCGATCGCCGGGACGGCCTCGAAGAAGTGCAGCGCCTCCTCGATCGGCATGTTGAGGATGTCGGCGATGGACTTGCCCTTGTAGTGGACCTCCAGGGTCTCCCGGTTGTAGCGGGCGCCGTGGCAGACCTCGCACGGGACGTAGACGTCCGGGAGGAAGTTCATCTCGATCTTGATGGTGCCGTCGCCCGCGCAGTTCTCGCAGCGGCCGCCCTTGACGTTGAAGGAGAAGCGGCCCTGCAGGTAGCCGCGCACCTTCGCCTCGGCGGTCTCGGCGAACAGCTTGCGGACGTGGTCGAAGACACCGGTGTACGTGGCCGGGTTGGACCGGGGCGTGCGGCCGATGGGCGACTGGTCGACGTGCACCACCTTGTCCACGAGGTCGTCGCCGTCCACGCGCGTGTGCCGGCCGGGCACGCTCCGCGCGCCGTTCAGCTCGCGGGCCAGGTGCGTGTAGAGGATGTCGTTGACCAGCGTGGACTTCCCCGATCCCGACACGCCGGTGACGGCGGTGAACACGCCGAGCGGGAAGGAGACGTCGATGTCCTGGAGGTTGTTCTCGCGGGCGCCGTGCACCGTGAGCTGCCGGGACGGGTCGTGCGGGCGCCTGATCCCGGGCAGCGGGATCGACTTCCTGCCCGAGAGGTACTGGCCGGTCTGGGACTCGGCGTTGGCGAGCAGTTCCTCGAGGGAGCCACTGTGCACGACCTTGCCGCCGTGCTCGCCCGCGCCGGGGCCGACGTCGACGATCCAGTCGGCGACCTTGATGGTGTCCTCGTCGTGCTCGACCACGATGAGGGTGTTGCCCATGTCGCGCAGCCGGACCAGGGTCTCGATCAGCCGGTGGTTGTCGCGCTGGTGCAGGCCGATGGACGGTTCGTCCAGGACGTAGAGGACGCCGACGAGGCCGGAGCCGATCTGGGTGGCCAGCCGGATGCGCTGGGCCTCTCCGCCGGAGAGCGTGCCCGCCGCGCGGTTCAGCGACAGGTAGTCCAGGCCGACGTCGACCAGGAACCGCAGCCGCTCGTTGACCTCCTTCAGGACCCGCTCGGCGATCTTCTTGTCGCGGGCGTCCAGCTTCAGTCGGCCGAGGAAGTCCGCGCAGTCGCTGATCGACATCCCGGAGACCTCGGCGATGGACTTGTCCATGACCGTGACCGCGAGGACGACCGGCTTGAGGCGGGTGCCCTGGCAGCTCGGGCAGGGCACCTCGCGCATGTAGCCCTCGAAGCGCTCACGGCTGGCGTCGCTCTCGGCCTCGCTGTGCCGGCGCTTCACGAAGGGGACGGCCCCTTCGAAGGGCGTCGTGTACACCCGCTCGCGCCCGTACCGGTTGCGGTAGCGGACCTCGATCTGGGTCTTGTGCCCGTGCAGCAGGGCCTTCTTGGCTCGCTGCGGGAGTCCCGCGAACGGGATGTCGGTGCGGAAGCCCAGCGCGCCGGCCAGGGCGTCGACGAGGCGGCCGAAGTAGTCCTTGGTGTGCCCGTGCGACCAGGGGTGGATGGCTCCCTCGTCCAGGCTCTTGTCCTCGTCCGGGACGATCAGCTCCGGGTCGACCTCCATGCGCGTACCGATGCCGGTGCACTCGGGGCAGGCGCCGAAGGGCGAGTTGAAGGAGAAGGAGCGGGGCTCCAGCTCCTCGAAGGACAGGTCGTCGTACGAGCAGTACAGGTGCTCCGAGTACATGCGCTCGCGCTCGGGGTCGTCCTCGGGAAGGTCGACGAAGTCGAGCACGACCATGCCGCCGGACAGGCCGAGCGCGGTCTCCACGGAGTCGGTGAGGCGGCGCTTGGCGGAGTCCTTCACCGTGAGGCGGTCGACCACCACCTCGATGGTGTGCTTCTCCTGCTTCTTCAGCGTGGGCGGGCTGGAGAGCTGGATCGTCTCGCCGTCCACGCGCGCGCGGCTGTAGCCCTTGGTCTGCAGGTCGGCGAAGAGGTCGACGAACTCCCCCTTGCGCTCACGCACCAGCGGCGACAGCACCTGGAAGCGGCTTCCCTCCGGAAGCTCCAGGACCCTGTCCACGATGGCCTGCGGCGACTGGCGCGAGATGGGGCGCCGGCATTCGGGGCAGTGGGGCTTGCCGATGCGCGCGAAGAGCAGCCTCAGGTAGTCGTAGACCTCGGTGATCGTGCCGACCGTCGAGCGCGGGTTGCGGGAGGTGGACTTCTGGTCGATGGAGACCGCGGGCGACAGTCCCTCGATGAAGTCGACGTCCGGCTTGTCCATCTGTCCGAGGAACTGCCGGGCGTACGAGGACAGCGACTCCACGTAGCGGCGCTGGCCCTCCGCGAAGATCGTGTCGAAGGCCAGCGAGGACTTGCCCGACCCCGACAGGCCCGTGAAGACGATGAGCGAGTCACGTGGCAGGTCGAGCGAGACATTCTTCAGATTGTGCTCGCGCGCGCCACGGACGATGAGACGGTCGGCCACGCCGGTCCGCACCTTTCTTGAGAGAAGCGACAGGGGCGGGGCCCCCGTGCTTTCTCAGACTAGGGGGAGCCACTGACAACGCCGGTCGGATTCATGGGTTCACAACAATCCCGGACCCTCCAGCATGCCCGACGTCGACTTCGACCATATAGCACGTGCATTCGATTTGCGGGTCCGGTCGACGTCCTTCACCCGAAGGAGTGGTGGGGCTAGGGTCGGCCCCATGATGGATCACGCGCGCGACCTGGCCTCTGTACGTGATGCGACCGAACGACTGCTCCGCGCAGCCTCCGCACTGGACAACGCTTCGGTGGCGAAGCCGTCACGCCTGCCGGGCTGGACCCGTGGCCATGTCCTCGCCCACCTCGCCCGCAACGCCGACGCCCTCGTCAACGTGCTCGAAGGGCGCCCCATGTACGTCTCCGGTCAGGCCCGGGACACCGACATCGAGCAGGGCGCCCCGCGTCCCCTGGAGGTCCAGCTCGCGGACGTGCGGGAGAGCGCGGCCCGCTTCGAGAAGGTGTCGGCCGAGCCCGCCGACTGGTCCCGCACGGTCGAGCTGCGCAACGGGGTCACCGACTCGGCCGCCCGGCTGCCGTTCCGGCGCTGGGTCGAGGTCGAGCTGCACCATGTCGACCTCGGGATCGGCTACGAGCTCGACGACCTGCCGGCGGAGTTCGTGGAGCGGGAGATCGACTTCCTCACGCAGCGGTTCTCGGGCCACCCCGAGGTCCCGGCCATGGAGCTGTCCGCCCTGGAGGACCCGAGCCGACCCGTCCGGGCCACCGGCCGGCGGGACGGCGAACCGATCACCCTGACGGGACGGGCCTCGGCGCTGATGGGCTGGCTCGCGGGGCGCACCCGGGGCGAGGGCGTGACCGTGCTCGACGAGGGCGTGGCGCTTCCCGTACTGCCTCCGCTGTGATCCCGTCGGTAGGCTGACCGCCATGACGTACAGCGGAGCGGTGACGGTCGGCGGCCCGGCGGATGTGCACGAGCTGAAGGACCTGATGATCACCAAGATCGCGGTCGGCCCGATGAACAACAACGCGTATCTGCTGCGCTGTCGGGCGACCGACCAGCAGTTGCTGATCGACGCGGCCAACGACGCGCACACCCTGCTCGGGACGATCGGTGACGACGGCATCGCGTCCGTCGTCACCACCCACCAGCACCCCGACCACTGGCAGGCGCTCGCCGAGATCGTCGCCGCCACGGGCGCGCGGACGTACGCGGGACGCGAGGACACCGAGGGCATCCCGGTGCCGACGGACGTCCCCGTGGACGACGGGGACACGATCCGGGTGGGGAACGTGGAGCTCACCGCCCGCCATCTGGTCGGCCACACACCGGGCTCGATCGCCGTCGTCTACGACGACCCGCACGGGCACCCGCACGTGTTCACCGGCGACTGCCTCTTCCCGGGCGGGGTGGGCAACACCCACAAGGACCCGAAGGCCTTCGCCAGCCTGATCCACGACGTCGAGACGAAGATCTTCGACGTGCTTCCCGACGAGACCTGGGTCTATCCGGGGCACGGCGACGACACCACGCTGGGCGCCGAGCGTCCGCAGCTGCCGGAGTGGCGCGCCCGAGGGTGGTGAGCGAGCGCACCGGGTGAGCCGTTCACCCGTACCGGTGGTTCGCGTGCGCGCTCCTCGACGTTCGGGCCGGGCCCCTCAGGCTCCGGCCAGGGTCGCGACGCGCTCCACCGCGAAGGCGTACCCCTGCACGCCGCAGCCGGCGATGACGCCGTCGGCGCGCAGGGAGACGTACGAACGGTGACGGAACTCCTCACGCCGGTGGACGTTGGAGATGTGGACCTCCACCACCGGCAGCCCGTCGCAGGCGTTGAGCGCGTCGAGGAGCGCGACCGAGGTGTGCGTGTAGGCGGCCGGATTGATCACGATGCCGACGTGGTGCAGCCGCGCCTCGTGGATCCAGTCGATCAGTTCGCCCTCGTGGTTGGACTGGCGGAAGTCCACCGTGGCCCCGTGGGCCGCCGCCGCCTTCACACACAGGGCCTCGACGTCCGCGAGCGTGTCGGAGCCGTAGATCTCGGGCTGGCGCTGCCCCAGCAGGTTCAGGTTGGGGCCGTTGAGGACCATGATCGGGGTGTGGGCGAGGGTGGGGGGCACGGTTCCTCCGGTCCGTTCGGATCTGCGGCCCCGAGGAGCCGCTGCGCAGCCCCCGGTCTATCACGCGGCACCCACCGCGCCGCACGGCAGGCAGGAATGGGCGGACAGACCTTCAGGGGTTGACCGCCAGCTCCAGGTACGCCGCGAACAGCACCAGGTGCACGCCGCCCTGCAGCGGTGTGGCACGCCCGGGCACCACGGTCAGGGAGCTCACCACCACGGTCAGCGTGAACAGCACCATGGCGACGGGACCGAGGCCGAGCACGAGCCGTCCGGGCAGCCACACGGAGGCCAGGGCCACCGCGGGCACGGTCAGGCCGATGCTGGCCATCGCGGAGCCGAGCGCGAGATTGAGGCTGGTCTGCACACGGTCGCGCCGCGCGGAGCGCAGCGCGGCGATGGTCTCGGGCAGCAGGACGAGCAGCGCGATGACCACACCGACGACCGCCTGCTGCATCCCCGCCGCCGCCACCCCCGACTCGATGGCCGGGGAGACCCCCTTGGCCAGTCCGACCACGCCGACGAGGGCGAGGAAGAGCAGGCCCAGGCTGAGGCCGGCCGTGCGGGCGGAGGGAGCGTCGGCGTGGCGGTCGGCGAGGATGACCTCGCCCTGCCGGGTGATCGGCAGGAAGTAGTCGCGGTGGCGCACGGTCTGCGTCGCCACGAACAGGCCGTACAGGATGAGCGAGGACACGGCGGCGAAGGTGAGCTGGGCCGAGGAGAACTCCGGGCCGGGCTTGCTCGTGGTGAACGTCGGCAGCACCAGGCTCAGGGTGGCCAGGGGCGCCACCGTGGCGAGGGCGGCGCCGGTGCCCTCGGGGTTGAACACCGCCGTGCCATGACGCATCGAGGCCACGAGCAGGCTCAGTCCGACGACGCCGTTGCAGGTGATCATCACGGCGGCGAAGACCGTGTCACGGGCCAGGGTCGCGCTCTTCGCGCCGCCGTCCGCCATGAGGGTCACGATCAGCGCGACCTCGATGATCGTGACGGCGACGGCGAGGACGAGCGAGCCGAAGGGCTCACCGACCCGGTGCGCGACCACCTCGGCGTGATGGACCGCGGCCAGCACGGCGCCCGCCAGGATCAGCGTCACCAGGGCGACGCCCTCCCCGGGCAGTTTCCGACCCCAGGTCAGGGCCAGCAGGACGACCGCCGCCACCGGTACGGCGGCCGTCCACCGTGCCGCGAGCGACCGGATCCCGACGATCATGCGGTGATCGTCGCAGACGCGCGGGGCACCCGCATGTCCGGGCGGTCATCGCGGCGAGCGGACATCCGGCCGGTCCTGCGGCTGACGGGCGGCAGCGGTCCGCTCCTTCCTGGAGGCGATCAGACTGGTGATCGTCGTGATGATCAGGACGGCGCAGATCACGCCGAGCGAGACCGGGATGGAGATCTCGGGGACGTGGACCCCGGACTCGTGCAGCGCGTGCAGCACCAGCTTGACTCCGATGAAGCCGAGGATGATCGACAGGCCGTAGGACAGGTGGACCAGCTTCTTGAGCAGGCCGCCGATCAGGAAGTACAGCTGCCTCAGGCCCATCAGCGCGAACGCGTTGGCCGTGAAGACGATGTACGGGTCCTGGGTGAGGCCGAAGATCGCGGGGATGGAGTCCAGGGCGAACAGGACGTCCGTGGTGCCGATCGCGAGCATCACGACCAGCATCGGCGTCATGACCCGCTTGCCGTTCTGCCGCACCCACAGCTTCGTGCCGTGGTAGCGGTCCGCGACGCCGAAGCGTCGCTCGACGGCCTTCAGCAGCCTGTTCTCCTCGTACTCCTCGTCCTCCTTGTCGGCTCGGGCCTCCTGGATCAGCTTCCACGCGGTCCAGATCAGGAACGCGCCGAAGAGGTAGAAGATCCAGGAGAAGGAAGCGATGATCGCGGCGCCCGCGGCGATGAAGCCGGCCCGCAGCACCAGGGCTATGAGCACGCCGACGAGCAGCACCCGCTGCTGGTACTTCGAGGGCACCGCGAACTTCGCCATGATCAGGACGAAGACGAAGAGGTTGTCGACGCTCAGCGACTTCTCGGTGATGAACCCGGCGAAGAACTCCCCGGCGGGCCGACCGCCCCCGAGGGCGAGCAGTCCGACACCGAACAGCCCGGCCAGGGCGATCCAGACGACCGTCCAGATTCCGGCTTCCTTCACCGACACGTCGTGCGGCTTGCGGCCGATGAAGAAGTCGACCGCGATCAGGGCGGCGAGGCCCACGATGGTCAGGACCCACAGGGTCGGGGAAACATTCACTGCGCCTCCGGCAGTACGTCACGGCAGTTGTCAGCGTCGTCGCTGCCGGAGGTCTCTTCCACCCGCGGGGGCCCGGACGCGTGACGCGCCCCGAGGCCCGCGGGCCGACGCCCCGGGATCCGGTCCGATCCGTATTGACGGGTGCGCCGCAGCAGATAGGGAGTACTCCCCTCCGTGGGGAAGACAGTACTCGAAAAACCAAGGAAAGGTAAAGTGATTGACAAAGAGGAGGTCAAATAAACTGCTCAGGGCGCCTTTACTCGTTCTTGGCCGAGGTGTTCGGCCGGGTCGGCGGTCTCAGCGATTCCAGGAGCGGCGCGTCCGGGCCACCAGGTCGAGGACCTGGGGAAGCACGTGACCGCCCGGCGGGACATGGGGCGGATCGTAGGTCCAGGCATGGCCGACCCAGGGGTCGGCGAGATGGTCGTCGGGCACGGGTGTGAGCCGCAGCAGTGAACGCCACAGCGGGTCGAGCAGCGGTCCGTAGGCGGCGGCGTCCGCACGGTCCGCGACCATCATCAGATGGACGCCGACGGCCGGTCCCTCGTCCGCCAGATAGCGCAGCCGCGTCACGGCCAGGTCGTCGAAACCGTGCGGGAAGTCGTTGACGATCAGCAGCTGCTGCGCCGTGTCCACCCCCTGAGGCAGGGCGTCGAGGGCGCCGCCGCGCACCGCCATCTGCGCCAGGTCGACGTGCCGGGTGAGCTTCGTCAGCGTCTCGGCGGCACCCGTCGCGCCGGCGGCGGGCTCTTCCGTGAGCACCCCGGAGCTCACCAGGGGCGCGAAGGCCGCGGCGCCCGATCCGGCCGGGTCGATGACATGGACCGCGAACTCGCCCGGTGGATACACCGCGAGCAGCCGCGCCGCGTGGGTCACCGCGGTGTCCATGGCGAGGCGACGTACGTCGTCCAGCGCCGCGGGCGATTGCGGGACCCCTGAGGTGTGGCCGCTGTCGATCCACAGGCCGCGCTCCAGCGGCAGCCTGATCAGCATGGGGATGCGCAGGCCCCCGCTCTCCGGAAGTCGTAGATCACCGAGGCGCACGGCCATCGGGATCTCCATCGGCGGCCGGTAGCCCTGCCACACCGGGCTCTCCCAGCCGGCGAACGCCGCCGGCAGAGCGGGCTCGACGACATCCGACTCGGCCTTCAACTGGTCGAGATCGCGGTCCAGCGCCGCGTCGGCCTGTGCGACGAGCTGCTCGTACCTGCCACGGGCCGCGTCGCGGGCGGCGTCGCCCCGGTGCCCGATACGGCTGCGCGGATCGGCGAGGGCCGACTCCAGTTCCCGCTCCCTGCGCGATGCGGCGAAGTCGACGGCACCACGGTGGGCGGCCACCGCCCGCGCGAGGTCCTCGAACATGCCCCACACCTGGTTGTAGAGCCGCTCGTCCATGGACCAGCCGGTCGCGTCACCGGCGACGGGCCGCGCGGGCCGGCCGGGCGGGGCCACGGGCGGCGAGGACGATGCCGAGGCGCGTCGGCCGGGGTGGGTGTAGTCGAAAGGGCCGCTGTCCGAAAGCGGTTGCGGGGCGGGGGGCGCATCCTGCTGAACGTCGTCCGCGGATCCTCGCGCCGCGGCCGCCGGGGTTCGCCGGGTGTGCTCGTCCTCCGCGGGGCGCGGCGCAGCCGGGGTGACGGAGCGGTCCGCTCCGCGCGCCACCGCTGCCTCGACGCCGGCCGCGAACCGCTGCGCCGTTGGCAGTCCCCGGTCCGTGAACAGGTCGCGCAGTCCGCCCGCGTAGCCCTGGCCGACCGCGCGCACCTTCCAGGCGTCCCGCCGTCGGTAGAACTCCAGCGCGATCACGGCGGACTCGGTGTCCAGTCCGGTGATCGTGTAGCCGGCCACCTCGGCGCCGTCCGGCCCGCAGACCGCGACGACGGGAGCGGCGAGCGCTCCGAACCGCACCGGGCCGCCGCTCCCCGCCGGCAGGGCGAGCAGCACGGCGACCTGGTCCACGCCGTCCGGCAGGGCGGCCGGGTCGAACACCAGGCGGTGTTCGCGGTCGGCCTGTCCGGAGACCTCGACCCCGGGCAGGGTGGGCGCACCCGGGTGGGCCACCCACTCGGGACCGGGCACCCTGCCCTCGGCGTCGCCGAGCGTGGCCGCCACCAGGACCGGCCGGCCGGTGGACACCCGGACCTCGAGGCGCGCCTGGGGAAGGGCGTGGTTCTGCCCGCGGACCAGCTCGGCCGTCATCGGATGTGCCCCCTCGCGGCTCACGCCCGCCGTGCCGGGGAGTGCACGGCGCCCGGCCGCCCGGAGATCCCGCCCACCCGCGGCCGACTACAGGTGCGGGAGGATCGAGGGCATCAGGTCCTGGAAGGTGCGGCCGTTGGCGGGCGTGCCGAGGGCCGTCATCGTCCAGCCGTCGCCCGCGCGATGCACCTTGGCCATGATCTGCGCCGTGTACGCGCCGCCGCCGGCGAGGGTGTAGCGGGCCAGCTCCTGGCCGTTGGACTCGTCGACCAGGCGGCAGAACGCGTTCTGCACCTCCTGGAAGGTCTGGCCGGTGAACGAGTTCACGGTGAAGACGATCTGGTCGATGTGGACCGGGACCCGCTGGAGGTCGACGAGGATCGCCTCGTCGTCGCCGCCCTGGCCCACGCCGCCGACGAGGTTGTCACCGGTGTGCCGCACCGAGCCGTCGTCGCTCACGAGGTGGCGGAAGAAGACCACGTCGACGGGCTGCTTGTCGGCGAACAGCACCGCGGAGGCGTCCAGGTCGATCTCCCGGGTGCGGGAACCGAACAGCCCCCGCCGCGGGGCGGCCTGCCAGCCCAGCCCCATGCGCACCGCGGTCAGGGTGCCCCCGTCGCCCTTCTGAAGGCTGATGGCCTGACCCTTGGTCATATTCACGGTCACGCGCTGATCCCCTCTCGCACTGTCCCCTGTCGGCCGCGCATTCCGCGGACACCACGACCCTACGGGGCGGCGCCGACAGCGCCGAGCCCCGGCCGGGTGTTTGTGTCGGTCCTGCAACACAGCGGGTCGGGCCTGGGTCCGGCGGCGGGGAACGGGCGTCAGGCCAGGCCCGCCTCCCTCATCTGGCGCAGTTCTTTCTTCATCTCGGAGACCTCGTCGCGCAGCCGGGCGGCGATCTCGAACTGGAGGTCCGCGGCGGCGGCGCGCATCCGGTCGGTCAGCTCCTCGATCTGACCGGCGAGTTCGGCCGCGGGACGGTCGGTCGGGACCGTCTCCTGGGCCTTGCCCTTGGCGCCCTTCGCCGTCTTGGCGCCGCTCGCCGTGTGACTGCCGAGCGCGGGGACGGGGCTCTTCGCCCCCTTCCCGTCCTTCGCCTTGCGGTAGCCAGAGCCGAGGAGCTGCTCGGTGTCGACGTCCTCGCGGGCGATCCGGGCCACGATGTCGTTGATCTTCTTGCGCAGCGGCTGGGGATCGATGCCCTTGGCCGTGTTGTAGGCGATCTGCTTCTCCCGGCGCCGGTTGGTCTCCTCGATGGCCTTCTCCATCGCCGGGGTGACCTTGTCGGCGTACATGTGGACCTGGCCGGAGACATTGCGCGCGGCACGGCCGATGGTCTGGATGAGCGAGGTGCCCGAGCGCAGGAAGCCTTCCTTGTCGGCGTCGAGGATGGCCACCAGGGACACCTCGGGCAGGTCGAGGCCCTCCCTCAGCAGGTTGATGCCCACCAGGACGTCGTACTCGCCCGCCCGCAGCTCGCGCAGCAGCTCGACGCGGCGCAGGGTGTCCACGTCGCTGTGCAGATAGCGCACCTGGATGCCGAGTTCCAGGAAGTAGTCGGTGAGGTCCTCGGCCATCTTCTTGGTGAGCGTCGTGACCAGGACACGCTCGTCCTTCTCGGTGCGTGCGCGGATCTCGTGCACCAGGTCGTCGATCTGGCCCTCGGTGGGCTTGACCACGACCTCGGGGTCGATCAGGCCGGTGGGGCGGATGATCTGCTCGACGTGGCCGTCCGCACGGGAGAGCTCGTAGTTTCCCGGCGTGGCCGACAGATACACGGTCTGGCCGATGCGCTCCTGGAACTCCTCCCACTTCAGGGGCCGGTTGTCCAGGGCGGAGGGAAGCCTGAAGCCGTGGTCCACGAGGGTGCGCTTGCGGGAGGCGTCGCCCTCGTACATCGCGCCGATCTGGGGCACCGTGACGTGCGACTCGTCGATGACGAGAAGGAAGTCGTCCGGGAAGTAGTCCAGCAGGGTGTTCGGCGGTGAGCCGGGCAGCCGGTCGTCGAAGTGCATCGAGTAGTTCTCCACGCCGGAGCAGGTGCCGATCTGGCGGAGCATCTCGATGTCGTACGTCGTGCGCATGCGCAGCCGCTGCGCCTCCAGCAGCTTGCCCTGCTTCTCCAGCGTGGCCAGGCGCTCCTCCAGCTCCTTCTCGATGCCGTTGACCGCCCGCTCCATGCGCTCGGGTCCGGCGATGTAGTGGGAGGCCGGGAACACGTACAGCTGCCGGTCGTCGCTGATGACCTCGCCGGTGAGCGGATGGAGGGTGGAGAGCGCCTCGATCTCGTCGCCGAACATCTCGATCCGGACGGCCAGCTCCTCGTAGACCGGGAAGATCTCGATGGTGTCGCCGCGCACCCGGAAGGTCCCGCGGGTGAACGCCACGTCGTTGCGCGTGTACTGGATGTCCACGAAACGGCGCAGCAGCTGGTCGCGGTCGATCTCCTCGCCCACGCTGAGGCTGACCATCCGGTCGACGTACTCCTGCGGGGTGCCGAGGCCGTAGATGCACGAGACGGAGGCGACCACGACGACGTCGCGGCGGGTCAGCAGCGAGTTGGTCGCGGAGTGGCGCAGCCGCTCCACCTCCTCGTTGATCGAGGAGTCCTTCTCGATGTAGGTGTCCGACTGCGGGACGTACGCCTCGGGCTGGTAGTAGTCGTAGTACGAGACGAAGTACTCGACCGCGTTGTTCGGCAGGAGTTCCCTGAACTCGTTGGCCAGCTGGGCGGCCAGCGTCTTGTTCGGCGCCATCACCAGGGTGGGGCGCTGAAGCTTCTCGATCATCCACGCGGTGGTGGCGGACTTGCCGGTGCCGGTGGCTCCGAGCAGGACGACGTCCTTCTCACCGGCGCGGATGCGCTTTTCCAGCTCGGCGATCGCCGCGGGCTGATCGCCGTTGGGCTGGTAGGGGCTGACGACCTCGAAGGGCGCCACCGTGCGTTCGATGTGTGAAACGGGCCGCATGTCATCCACCGTACGACCCCCCACTGACAACGAGGGTCGGATCAGCGCCGCTGCGGGGTGCGGGACGCCTGGTGCTCGACGGGCCGGCGGCTGCGGGTGCCCGGGTGGTGGAGGCTGTGGACGAGCTCCGGATGGGCCGGGACACCTGGTTTGCGCTCGTCGGGGGTCCAGTCGGGAGTGCCCTTGATCATCAGCGGGTCGAACAGGACGACGGCGCCCGCCAGGCACAGGAAGACCAGCGGGCCGATCATCAGCGGCGCGAGCAGGGCGGCGGGCGACTCGCCCTCCGGGCTGCCGGAGGAGTCGTGCAGATGGACGGTGAGGGCGGCCATGCCCGTGTAGTGCATGACGCAGACCGCCAGGCCCATGACCAGGCTCGCGCCCACGGTCCAGACGAAACCGCGCCGCCGGCCGGCGGCCCAGAGAGCGGCGGTCGCCGCGGCGACCGCGACGAGCACGGAGACGGCGACGACGAGCGTGTTGTACTCGAGCACGCCGTTCAGCCGCATCCCGGCCATCCCCAGGTAGTGCATCGACGCGATGCCCAGGCCCGTGACGGTGCCACCGGTGAAGAGCGCCACCCCGGTGGCTCCCCGGTAGCCCACGATGAACACCCCCACGCCGACCATCAGGATGGCGACGGCGAGGGATGCGAACGTGATCGCCCGGTCGTAGTGGATGGGAGTCTGTCTGACGGTGAATCCCATCATGGCGATGAAGTGCATGGTCCACACGCCGGACCCGATCGCGGCCGATCCCAGGGCGAGCCAGCCCGCGCGCCAGGACCGGGTGACGACCATCGATCTGACGGTGCAGCGCAGTCCGAGCGCGCTGCCGAGGCAGGCCATGAGGAACGCCACGACCGGCGTGACGAGTCCGTAGCTGAAGCCGTCGACGGTGCCCTGCATGCGCGACTGCCCTCCGCCCTGATGTGTCCCGGATTTCGAGAATGCCCCCCATCCCCAGGACCGCGAGCGCGGTCAGGGCTGTCGCAGAGAGTATGACTCGCGCCGGAACGGTCGAACGATTTTCCGGCAAAGAATCACGGTGCTGCCCCACTTGTGCGGTGCGTGTGAGCGACTCTCGGTGACTCCGGCCGTTGTGTGGGCTTTGCGCGACCGCGCGTTCTTACTCTCTGATGTCAGTCTGGTGCCGTACGTGACCGACGTACGGGTACGACATGAGGAGGACACATGCGGGTGCGCGTCGCCACCGCCACGATCACCGCGTTCTTCGGACTCGGCGCCGCCATACTGGCCACGCCCCACGCGGGAGCGGCCGGCGGTGACCGTCCGGTGGTGGTGAGCCACCGCGGCGCCTCCGGATACGCCCCCGAGAACACGCTGGCCGCGATCGACAAGGCGGCGGCCATGGGGGTCGGCTGGGTCGAGAACGACGTCCAGCGCACCAGGGACGGACAGCTCGTCGTCATCCACGACGCCACGCTGGACCGCACGACCGACGTCAAGCGACTGTTCCCGCAGCGGTCCCCCTGGAGGGTGAAGGACTTCACCGCGCGGGAGATCGCGCGCTTGGACGCCGGCAGCTGGTTCGGGCGCCGGTTCGCGGGCGCGCGCGTGCCGACGCTGTGGCAGTACATGCGGCGCGTCGCGCACAACCACCAGAGCCTGGTCCTGGAGATCAAGAACCCGCAGCTGTACCCGGGGATCGAGCGCCAGACCCTCGATCTGCTCGGCAGGCAGGGCTGGCTCGACCGCGGCCATCTGCGCGACCGGCTGCTCGTGCAGAGCTTCAGCGCGGCCAGCGTGCGCAAGGTCCACGCGCTGCGGCCCGCGATCAGGACGGCGTATCTGGGCACACCGAAGGTGACGGAGCTGAAGGCGTACGCCCGGTTCGCCGACCAGGTCAATTCCGAGTACACCAAGCTCTCCGCACCGTACGTCTCCGAGGTCCACGCCCTCAGGGGCCCGCACGGACAGCCGGTGAAGGTCTTCGCCTGGATCGTCAACCGCGCCGACGACGCCCGGCGGCTGACCGGCTTCGGGGTGGACGGCCTCATCACGAACGTGCCCGACGTGGTGCGCACCGCCGTCACCGCCCCCTGATCCCCGGTCACGGCCCCGCTCCCGGGCTCCGGCCAGCGCCGGGGTGCGGGGTCGTTGTCAGTGCCTCGCCGTACGGTGGGCCCATGGACAGTCATGGGCAGGAAGAGCAGCCGCCGGTGTGGGCCGTGGTCGCCACGGACATCGGTCCGCTGTTTCTGGCCGCCACACGCGACGGCCTGGTGAACGTGGTGTTCCACGCGACGGACACGATCCGCGACAAGGCGCTGGACCGGCTGGCCTCCCGGCTCGGCGCCCAGCCGGTCGAGGATCCCGGCTCCCCCTTGCTGGCCGAGGCGATACGCCAGCTGACGGCGTACTTCGCGGGCGAGCTCCGCGACTTCACGCTGCCACTGGACTGGTCGCTGATCACGGGGTTCAACCGCCAGGTGCTGCGCGAGCTCGCGTCCGGGGTGCCGTACGGGACGGTGGTGGGCTACGGCGACCTGGCCGGCCGGGTCGGCCAGCCCGGCGCGGCCCAGGCGGTGGGGGTGGCGATGGGGTCGAACCCGCTGCCCGTCATCGTGCCGTGCCACCGCGTGGTCGAGCGCGACGGGGGCATCGGCGGGTTCGGCGGCGGCCTGGAGACCAAGCGCAAGCTGCTGGCACTCGAGGGCGTCCTGCCCGAACCGCTGTTCTGAGCCACGTCCCCTCCGAGCCGCGGCCCCGTTTCCGGGCAAGGGTTTGACCGCGGGCGCCACCCGCCAGAGATGAAGGAGGACCGTACGACAGGAGGCAGGCGCGTGCTGGTGGTGTCCGAAGAGGTACGGGAGGCGCTCGCCACGCGCCGCCCGGTGGTGGCGCTGGAGTCGACGATCATCGCGCACGGGCTGCCGCGCCCACGCAATCTCCAGGTCGCGCGGGAACTGGAGGACGCCGTGCGGCAGGAGGGCGCCGTACCCGCGACGATCGCCGTCCTCGACGGCCGGGCTCATGTCGGCCTCGGCAAGGAGCAGGTGGAGCGCGTCGCGAACGAGGAGGGGATCCGCAAGCTGGGGCACCGGGACCTCCCCCTCGCGGTGGCGGCGGGAGCGAGCGGGGCGACGACGGTGTCCGCGACCGCGCAGCTGGCCTCTCTCGCGGGGGTACGGGTGTTCGCGACGGGCGGCCTCGGCGGCGTCCACCGGGAGTGGACCCTGACCCAGGACGAGTCCGCCGACCTGGGACTGCTGGCCCGGACCCGGATCACCGTGGTGTGCGCGGGCGTGAAGTCGATCCTGGACGTGCCCGCGACGCTGCAGCGCCTGGAGACACTGGGCGTGGCGGTGGCCGGATACAGCACGGACCGCTTCCCCGGCTTCTACCTGTCCGACTCCGGGCATCCGGTCGAGTGGACCCTTCGGTCGCCGGGACAGGTGGCGGAGGTCATGCG
The DNA here is from genome assembly GCF_040650555.1 of Streptomyces sp. NPDC048664. Classification (NCBI taxonomy): domain Bacteria; kingdom Bacillati; phylum Actinomycetota; class Actinomycetes; order Kitasatosporales; family Streptomycetaceae; genus Streptomyces; species Streptomyces sp. NPDC048664. The sequence continues at coordinate 30,605 of NZ_JBEZHK010000026.1, forward strand.
GGCGCAGGACGCGCTGCGCGGTCCGGCGTCGGCGCTGGTCGTGGCCAACCCGGTCCCGCGGGAGGAACAGCTCGATCCCGATCTGCACGCGCGCGTGCTCGCCGAGGCGCTGCGGGCGTGCGAGGCCGAGGGCGTCACGGGCCAGGCGGTCACCCCGTTCCTGCTCGACCATCTCGTCCGGCACACGGACGGGGCCTCGTTGGAGGCCAACCTGGCGGCCGTGCGGGGCAACGTGAGGCTCGCGGCGCGGATCGCCACGGCCTGGGCCGGGGCGTGAGCGGCGCGCTGTTCGTCGCCGGCGACGTCGTCACGGACGTGGTCGCCCAGCACCGGGGCCCGCTCGCCCCGGGCACCGACACGGCGGCCGTGATCCGCACGCTGCCCGGTGGCGCGGGGGCGAACGTGGCGTGCTGGGCCGCCCACCAGGGCTGCCCGGACGTGCGGATGCTGGCCCGGGTCGGAGCCGAGTCGGCCGCCTGGCACGAGCGGGAGCTGAGGGCGTGCGGTGTGCGGCCCCACCTGGTGGCCGATCCCTCCGCCGCTACGGGAACGGTGGTCTGCCTCGTGGACACGGGCGCCGCGGCGGAGCGCACGTTCCTCGCGGACAGCGGGGCGTCGCTGCGGCTGGACGCGGGCGACTGGTCGGACGGCCTGCTCGACGGTGTCGCGCACCTGCATCTCTCGGGCTATCTGTTCTTCTCCGCACCGAGCCGGGCCCTGGTGGCGGCGGCCGGTGCGGCGGCACGCGCGCGTGGCGTGCCGGTCAGCGTGGACCCGGCGTCGGCGGGGTTCCTCGCGGAGCTCGGCGTGGACAGGTTCCTCTCGCTCGCCACCGGGGTCGATGTGCTGCTGCCCAGCCAGGACGAGGCGTGCCTGCTGACCGGACTGCCCGACCCGGCGGACGCGGCGGTGAAGCTGAGCCGCCTGGTGCCCCTGGTGGTCGCCAAGCTGGGCGCGCGCGGGGCGCTGGTGGCCGTCTCGGGGGCGCTCAGAGCCCGGATCCCGGCGGTCCCCGCGACGCCCTACGACACGACCGGGGCCGGCGACGCCTTCACCGGGGCGTTCCTGGCGGCCCTGGTCGGCGGGGCGGGGCCGGAGGAGGCGGCGAGGGCGGGGTGCGCGGCGGGGGCCGTGGCGGTGCGGCAGGCGGGCGGGCGACCACCGCACGGCGGCGGGCGGTCGGCGGGGGGCGAGGGAGGGGGGTGAGGGAGCCGGCCTACTCCTTGAAGCCCCAGGCGGAGATCATCGGCGCCGTCGCCAGATCCATCGTGCCGCGGGCCACGTGGTCGAGATGGCGGTCGATCTCCTCGTTGGTGGCGAGGCCGGCGGCGACGAGCCGGTCGCGGATCTGCTGGACGGTCGCGCTCTCGAGGGCGGCGCAGGCCGGTGAGGTGAGCGGGAAGTACGCGTCGGCCGCCACGCGGCCCAGGCCCGCCTCACGCAGCAGGCGCGGCAGCCTGCGGCCGTAGGACAGGTCGGCGCCCCGCTCGGCCAGGAGGGTGCGGAAGCCGGTGCGCAGCCGGTTGGCGAGCCGCTGCTCGGGGCCGTGCTCATCGGGACAGATCAGGGGCTGGAGGGCCGGGTCCGCGTCCTCGATCAGCAGTCTGCCGCCCGGGCGCAGTGCCTTGATCATCGAGCGCAACGCCCGTTCCCGGTCCGGGACATGGACCAGGACGAGCCGGGCGTGCACGAGATCGAAGTGCGCGCCCGGTGGTTCCTCCGCCCCCACGTCGTGGGTGCGGACCTCGATCGGGGAGGCCGTGGCCGATGCGGCCCAGGAGGTGTCGATGTCGGTGGCGACGACCTGACCCGTCGGGCCCACCCTGCCGGCCAGCCAGGACACGACCGAGGTGCCGCCCGCGCCGACCTCCCAGCAGCGCCATCCGGGCCCGATCCCCAGATCCTCGATGTGGCGGAACGTCGTGGGGTCGAAGAGGGCGGCGAGGGCGTCGAAGCGCCGGCCGGCCTCGGCCTGCTGGTTGTCGAGGAGGTACCCGTCGGATGCCGTCATACGCAGATCATCGCAGCAGGGCCCCGGCGGGCCCGAGGGGCGAGGTCAGCGGGTCATGGTCCCCGCGTAGACGCCCTCGACGAAGCCGGCCAGCTGGTCGTCGGACAGGTGCTGGGCCAGGTCCGCCTCGCTGATCATGCCGACGAGACGCTTGTTCTCGATGACGGGGAGCCGGCGGATCCGGTGCTCCTCCATCTCCCCCAGCACCTCGCGGATGTCGGCGCTCGCCTCGATCCACCGTGGCGTTCCCTTGGCCATGTCACCGGCGGTCACCCGCGAGGGGTCGTGTCCCACGGCCACACAGCCGACCACGATGTCCCGGTCGGTCAGGATGCCGCACAGCCGCTCGTTCGCGTCGCTGATGGGCAGCGCACCGACGTTGAGTTCGCGCATGAGCTGCGCGGCACGGTCCAGCGTCTCGTGTGCGGGGATCCACTGGGCGCCCCGGTGCATGATGTCTCCGGCGGTGGTCATGAAAGTACCTCCCGGAACCGGACGGCCGGCGCGGCACGGGACGCACCGCATGTCCCGGCGCCCTTCATTCTCGCCGTCTCCAGGCAGGCACGCACCCGGAGGGCCACGAGCACCGTCAGTCCTTCCAGCCGCTCCAGGCGGGATGGTCCGGATCGTCCGCGCGGACCACCGTGTCGGCGGTGGCGTCCGGGTCGGACTCCGTCTCGTAGCGCTCGAAGGCGGGGAGCGTCCAGTGCTCCGGCTGCGGGGTGCGGCGGCGCAGGGCACCGGCCGAGAGCCGTACCCGCACGGCCTTGTCGAACGGGAACCAGTGCCTCAGCAGCAGCGGCCCGTGGACCAACAGGAAGCCGCCCGGGGGGAGTCGGTGGTAGGGGCTGCGGGTGGCGCGGTCGGTGACCGGGTCCCGCAGGTCGGGCAGGACCCGGCCGTCGCCGCCGGGTTCGAGGGGACCGAAGACCTCCCGCCACAGGGCGCCGGTGTCGAGCCAGCCGTCGTAGTAGGACTCGGGGTCCCGGTGGCCGTGTTCGAGGCGGACCGAGGCGGGGCGCAGGAATCCGTCCGTGTCGACGACGAGCGAGGCCCGGCCCCTCACGCGCAGGGCGTCACCCACCCGCCGGGCCAGGTCGCCGGGCCGGGCCGCCGGGGCGCCGTCGAACGCGATGCGCGGCCAGGGGCCGCCGTCGGCCGGCTTCAGGTCGAGCAGCCGGTCGGCGAGGAGGTCGCCGAGCCGTTCCCAGGTGATCGCTTCGAGTCGCACAGGACCCATGATGCCGCCGGTCGCCCTTCGGCCGCCGCGGGGTCGTGCGGTCCGCCGGCGGGGAAGGAGACGGGCATGGAACGGATCCCAACTCCGCCGCCGCCCAGCGGACTTCTCGTGTTCCAGTCGATCAGGCGCCGAAAGCGCTGCGCCCACTGCCGCAGGGGCCCGCTGCCGATGCTGGTGCTGGAACAGGGGGTGCCGCGCTGCCTGGACTGCGCGGACCTCGGGCATCTGGTGTTCCTGCCGCGAGGCGACACGGCGCTGACGCGGCGGTCGCGGGAGGCCAGCGCGCTGTCCGCGGTGGTGGTGCGTTTCAACCGGCGCCACGGCCGCTACGAGCGGCAGGGGCTGCTGGTCGAGCGGGCGGCTCTGGCGCTGGCTGAGGAGCGCTGCCTGGCGGACGCCGAGGCGCGGCGCAGGCGCCGGGCGCGGGACGCGCGGCGGCGGGCGGCCGAGGACATCCGGTTCGCGCAGGAGTTCGCCGCGGAGATCCGGCGGCTGTTCCCCGGGTGCCCGCCGCAGCGGGCGCACACGATCGCCGCCCACGCCTCGACCCGGGGAAGCGGGCGGGTGGGGCGCAGTGCGGCGGGGCGGGCGCTCACGGCGCAGGCGGTGACGGCGGCGGTGCGCGCCTCCGTACGGCACACGGAGACGCCGTACGACCATCTGCTGATGACCGGGGTGCCCCGGCCCGAGGCACGGCGGCGCATCGCGGACGCGGTGGAGTCGGTGCTGCGGGAGTGGCGGCCGGACGAGCGGGACGACACCTCGGGCGCCACGGCCCGGGACGCCTCGGCCGCCGGGACCCACGGCCCCTCGACGGCAGGCCGCTGACCTGCGGCGCAGCACGCCGCGGCACGGGCTTCCCGCCGAGCGGCGGTGCGGGCGCGGGCGTCGTATCGTGGCACGGAACGGTCCCGTACGCGTCCGCAGGGGGCTGCCATGGGCGATCCCAAGGGCTTCATGAACACACCCCGCGAGGACTGGCCCCGCAGACCCGTCGAGGAACGGGTGAGGGACTGGGACGAGGTGTACGTCCCCGGTGCGCTGCTTCCGATCATCAGCCGGCAGGCGGACCGGTGCATGGACTGCGGGATCCCGTTCTGCCACGAGGCCTGCCCGCTCGGGAACCTGATCCCCGAATGGAACGACCTGGTCTCGCGCGAGGACTGGCGGGCGGCGAGCGACCGGCTGCACGCGACCAACAACTTCCCCGAGTTCACGGGCCGGTTGTGCCCGGCCCCCTGCGAGGCGGGGTGCGTGCTCGCCATCAACCAGCCCGCCGTCACCATCAAGAACGTGGAGGTGGCCATCGCGGACCGGGCCTGGGCGGAGGGCTTCGCGCCGCCGAGGCCGCCGGAGCGGCTGTCCGGACGGACCGTGGCGGTCGTCGGGTCGGGGCCCACGGGGCTCGCGGCGGCCCAGCAGCTCACCCGGGCGGGACACACGGTGGCGGTGTACGAGCGGGCGGACCGCGTCGGAGGGTTGCTGCGTTACGGGATCCCCGCGTTCAAGATGGAGAAGCGGCATCTGGACCGGCGGCTGGAGCAGATGCGCGCGGAGGGGACGAAGTTCCGGACGTCGACGACGATCGGCAGGGACATCGGGGCGGCCGAGCTGCGGGCCCGCTACGACGCGGTGGTGATCGCGACCGGTGCGACGTGCCGGCGCGAACTGGACGTGCCGGGACGCGAGCTGGACGGCATCCATCAGGCGATGGACTATCTGCCGTTGGCCGACCGGGTGTGCGAGGGGGACCTGGAGGTCTCGCCGCTGTCGGCGGCCGGGAAGCACGTGGTGATCGTGGGCGGCGGGGACACCGGCGCGGACTGCCTGGGGACCGCGGTGCGTGAGGGGGCCGCGTCGGTGACCCAGCTGGACATCTATCCGCTGGCGCACCCGGAGCGGGACGACGACACGGATCCGTGGCCGACGTATCCGAAGGTCTACCGGCTCTCCGCCGCGCACGAGGAGGCCCGCGACCTGCGTTCGGCGCCTGCGGCGGACGCGGACGCCCGGCTCTTCGCGGCGTCCACGCTCCGCTTCGACGGGGACGCCGAAGGGCATGTACGGACGCTGCATCTGGTCGAGGTGGACGAGCGGCGCGATCCGCTGCCGGGCACCGGGCGGACACTCCCCGCCGACCTGGTCCTGCTCGCGCTGGGGTTCTCCGGACCCGACCGTGAGGACGGGCTGATCGACCAGCTCGGCCTCGCGCTCCAACCACGGGGGACGATCACGCGGGACGACGACTTCGCGACGAACGTGCCCGGGGTGTACGTCGCCGGGGACGCGGCGCGCGGTCAGTCGCTGATCGTGTGGGCCATCGCGGAGGGCCGGTCCGTGGCGGCGGCGGTGGACCGGCGCCTGCGCGGGGGCACGTCGCACCTGCCCGCACCGATCGGGCCCCACGACCGCCCGATGGTCGTCTGAGCACTCCGCTCGAGCGGAGTCAGGCGAGCAGGAAGTCGGCCGCCCCCGCCTTGGCCGCCTCGATGAAGGCGGTCATCTCGTCACAGGTGTAGATCAGCGCGGGACCGTCCGGGTCGGTGGACTGGCGCAGGGCGATCCGGCCGTCGGCGAGCTTCATCGCCTCCAGGCAGTTGCCACCGTTGCCCCCGCTCCACGGCTTGTGCCAGCCCTCGCTGCCCAGGTCACGGGCGGGCATGCCGTTGTAGACGGGTATGCCTGGCGTGATGCGGTCCATTACAGCTCCTTGCGGAGATCGTCGAGAATCTCCTTCGTGCGGTGTGCCGTGGCGGCCTGGGCCGCCATGCGGTCCATGACCTCGAGATGGGTCGCCACCTCGGCCCGCGCATCCAGGTAGACGGCGCCGGTCAGGTACTCGCTGTAGACCATGTCCGGAAGTTCGGGCATGGCGAATCGGAACAGGACGAAGGGCCCGTACGTGCCGGGATGCGGGCCCGAGGAGAACTCGAGGACCTGCAGCGTCACATGGGGCAGTTCCATGACCTCCAGCAGGCGTTCGATCTGCGCGCGCATCACCTCGGGGCCGGTGACCGGGCGGCGCAGGGCCGTCTCGTCCATCACGACCCAGATGCGGGGCGACTCCTCGCGTGCGAGCAGGTCCTGGCGCCGCATGCGCAGCGCCACATGGCGTTCGATGTCCTCGGGGCTGGTGCGGCCGATGGCGCCGGATCGCAGCACGCCTCGCGCGTACTCCTCGGTCTGCATGATGCCGGGCACGAAGTGGGGCTCGTACTGGCGGATCAGGGAGGCGGCGCCCTCCAGGCTGACGTACATCGAGAACCAGCCAGGCAGGATGTCGTGGAACCGCTGCCACCACCCCGGCTTGTTCGCCTCCTCCGCGAGCAGTACGAAGGCGTCGGCCTCGTCGTCCGCGACCCCGTAGGCCTTCAGCAGCAGTTGGAGGTAGGGGATCTTCAGGCCGACCTCGGCCGTCTCCATACGGCGGATGGTGGCGGGGGCGACGCGCAGGACCCGCGCGGCGTCCTCCCGCTTGAGGCCGGCACGTTCACGCAGGTCAAGGAGGCGTCGACCGAGGACGACCTGACCGACCGTCGGCGCCGAACGCGGCTCGCTCATCGCCGCACCCCTCCCGTGCTCCTGCTTCCCGACACCCCGTCGGTACGGGCCGTCGGTACCGGCCGAAACCTTTCCGCACCGGGTCGCCGTGCCGCACCGGCACGCGGACGCGGTGCGCGAACCGCAGGGCCGGGCGAGTGGGCGCGGACACGCGAGAGTCCGGGCCCGGTTCCCAACCGGCATAGATCGGCCATCTGTTGCGAGCAGTCTGCCATGCGGCCTCCCGCCGTCACACAGCACTCTGCAATTTTCAGAGTGACCCTTGCCAAGTGTTCGGGTCGGGGCGATAGTGGCAAGCGTGATTCCGCCCACGCCGTTAGGAACAGACGCCCCCTCAGGCCACCCCGCACCGTACGCCACCGCGGGGCCCGTCCCCGGCTCCACCGCCGGGCGCCGGTTCCGGTTCGAGCTGGCCGCGCACCCGGGCTCCGTCGCGCGGGCGCGGCAGCTGACGCGTGCCCGTCTCGGCGTCTTGGCGGTGTGCGAGGACACCTGCGAGACGGCCGCCCTGGTCGTCTCGGAACTGGTCACCAACGCGATCGTGCACACCGCCGGCGAGCGCGTTCTGTGCGAACTGAGCGACACGGACGGCGTGGTGCGCATCGCCGTACGGGACGAGGGGTGCGCTCCCGGCGAGCCGCGCCCCGTTCCGCAGCGCCCGGACGAGGAGCACGGGAGGGGATTGCTTCTCGTCGCGGGTCTGTGCCGGGCATGGGGAGTCCAGGAGACGGGTCCTGGACTGCTGGTGTGGGCCGAGCTCGAGGCGGGACGTCCCGCCTGCGCCGAGCCGCCCCTGTCGGCACACCCGTCCCGGGACCTGCCGCGTTCCGGCGGCAGGTCCCGGACGACCGGGGGCACACAGGCGCGGGGCGACCTCGGCTGGGGCGCCAGGAAGCCGCCGACGGTCGGGGAGGGGCGTTCCGACCCGGGCTGGGGCCCGCGACGCCCTCCGGCCGACGGGCGGGGCGCCGGCACGGACGCGCTCCCGGGCGTCCCGGGCAGGGGCGCTCAGACGGCGGCGGGGGCCGGATGACGGTGAGGCGTACGGGCCTCTCGGGGCCCGTGACCACGCCGGTCCTGGCCCTGGACTCGCTGGTCCGTCTCGGACGGGCCCGTCGGACGCCGACGGTGTCCCGAAGGCTTGCCCTGCCCGCCGGCATGACCTCCCCGCTCGGATGCGACGCGGTGGCCGTGCCCGCCCACCATGGGCCCCTGCTGCTGTCCCGGCTGCCGAGGGCGGGCTGCGTCTACGCCGACCGGGGCGAGTGGTGGTGGATCGTCCCGCGCGGCTCCGACGTCGTGCTGGACTGGCCCGCGCCCGCTCACTACGCGCCGGGCGCGTTCGTCCCGGAGTCCCTGGACGCCCCCGAGCTCATCCACCGCCCCGCCGGCACCGCCCCCTACACGCCGCCGATCCCGCTGTACGTCGCGCTGTGCCATCTGACGGGGACCGCTCCGGCCTGGTCACGCCCGCTCAGTGCCTGACCGGTCGGCGCCAGGTCGGGTGCCCGGGAACCGGTCGATCCGTGAGGCGGTCGCGAGCTTCCCGCCGGGGTACCGGTCCGCCGCCTCCACCCCCTGAACGACGACCAGGAACGCGTCCGTCGCGAGATCCATCACGACCTCCGCGGGCTGTCCCTCCAGACGGCGCGCCCGCGCGAACTCCTCCGCAGGCCATGATCCGCGCGGTCCACCGGCCGGAAACCGCTCCAGCACCGTTCGCCCGTTCACCACGGCGCACCTCCTGACGACTCGGCATCCTGACGAGCCGGTCCCGATCGGCTCATCAGGAGGAACGACTCGACCCGTGCGAACGGATCGTGAGGTGACGGCATTGGGACGAACCTGACACACGGTGTCGACGTGGAGCGGGCCCGAGGGCGTAGCCGGCCCCCGGGCCCTGTGATGCCGCCCATGTGGGCACGCCGGCACGCTTGAGGACCCAGGTCAGTCGTGATGTCGCCGCGTCCTGCCTTTGGACCATCGCGCATCGAGCTGCGCGAGCCGGACTTGAACCGGCATTTCGACGTCCGGGGCCTGGGCCCGTTCGATCCGGCGATCGGCGGCGAATACTGAATCTGGAGCAATAGTCTGAGATTGATCGCGGTCTGCCTCTGCCGGGTTGGGCCACCGCGGCAGGAGTGCGCCGCGGGGAGGACTCGAACCTCCACTGGGACCGCGCAGTCACGACAAGCCTCAGTTTCAGCTTGCGCTCCTCGCGCACCCCGACCGCGTTCGGTGCGGCCGGGGAGTTCGTGAGACTACCCGAACAGGTAGCCGAACACCGCGTCTCCGACCCGCTGGTCGGCGACGTCCACGCCGTTCGCCTCCTCACGGGCGAACTTGACGGCCTGCTGGAGCCGCTCCACGCGGTCGAGCAGTTCGTTCACCCGCCGGGCGGGCAGGGCTCCGGAGAACTTCACGGTCGTCCAGTACCCGACCGGCACGTCCTCGTAGTACACCTCGACCTGCGCCGGGTGCTTCTCGGTGGCCTCGGCCTTGACGTGGTTGCGGGGCACCTTCTTCGTCCGCAGGGTGCGCACCGGCTCGGTCTTCCAGGCGTCCGTGGACGGGTCCTGGGTCCAGAACTCGGAGGCGTCGAGCACCGGCAGCTTGCGCACGAAGGTGTTGAGGTCGACGAGCTGCTTCTCCAGGAAGAGCAGATACGAGACCGGGACATCGGCGATCAGCACGCGCCCGTCCACCGTCACGTCCGCCGTGGCCGCGCAGTTGGCCCAGTCCTTGGTGGCGGTCACGTCGAACAGCCGCGTGAGGGTCGCGGCGGTCTGCCGCAGCACGTCCTCGGCCTGCACCTGGACCCGGGTGGACTCGGGCGGCAGCTGCTCGCCCTCCTCGTCCTTGGGGCTGGTACGTACGCGAGATGCCGGCCAGCAACGCGGGCTTCTGCAGACCGTGATGAGCGGCCGTCAGGTCCTGGTGCGACTTGGACTTGACGCCCTTCTCGACCGCGATGATCTGATTGAGTTTCGCCACACCGCAGACGGTAGCAACGAGACCGGGAGTGGTTCGAAGGATTATTCGACCAAGGGGGCGGACCGCAGGGGCTATCGGCCGGGCTCCGGCGCGGGTTCCGGCACCGTGGGCAGGCCCGCCGTGTCCGCCGCCGTACGCAGCACGTCCCGCAGCATCCGAGGCGTGAGGCGGCCGGTGAAGGTGTTGCGCTGGCTGACATGGAAGCAGCCGAACAACTCCACTGCTTCCAGCGGCACCCTGGCCCCGTGTCCGAAGACGGGCCGGGGTCGGGGCAGTGGGACGCCCGTCTGCGCCAGGGCGGTCAGGGTGGACTGCCAGCCGAAGGCGCCGAGGGCGACCACGCACCGCAGGGTCGGGCGCAGCAGCCGCAGTTCCTGCACGAACCAGGGCCGGCAGGTGTCCCGCTCCCCGGGCGTCGGCTTGTTGGCGGGCGGGGCGCAGTGCACGGGGGCGGTGACGCGCACCCCGTACAGTTCGAGGCCGTCGCCGGCGGACACCGACGTCGGCTGCGACGCCAGACCCACGGCGTGCAGCGCCTCGTAGAGCACGTCTCCGGAGCGGTCCCCGGTGAACATCCGGCCGGTCCTGTTCCCGCCGTGGGCCGCGGGGGCGAGCCCGACCACGAGCAGGCGCGCGTCCGGCGGCCCGAAGCCCGGCACCGGCCGCCCCCAGTAGGTCCGGTCCGCGAACGCGGCCCGCTTGGTACGGGCCACCTCCTCGCGCCATGCGACCAGGCGGGGGCACGCCCGGCATCCCGTGATCCGCTCGTCCAGCCTGGCCAGACCGCTGCCGTCCATTCCTCCACGGTAGGCCGCGGGAGCGCGGGCGACGGCGGGGAGGGCGCCGTCGCCCCGCCGCGCGCGGAAAAAGCCGTCCGGTCCGCCGGTGCCGGGAGGCTAAGGTCGACGGCATGGCTGCACCAGGTGTGGAGGAGAACAGGGCGGAGAAGGGCGTCGGCGCGGACGCGTCCCGTCCGGTCGCCAGGGGCCGGGACACCGGGGCGGCCCACCGTCCGGCCACCGGCGCGGCGCGGACGAGCCAGGGCGCCGACGCCCCGGGCGCATCCGCCGGGGCGGCCGCGGACACACCGCGCCCGGGCTCCGAGACCTCACGCACCGGTACTCCGCGCACCGAGGCTTCGGGCGCCAGGGCCTCGGACACCGGGACCTCGGACATGAAGACCGCCGCCGCGGTGACCGCCGCCGAGGCCGCCGGGCCGCAGAGCGGCGAGAGCGTGCGTATCGACAGCTGGATCTGGTCCGTGCGGTTGGTCAAGACCCGGTCGATCGGCGCCACCGCCTGCCGAGGGGGCCATGTGCGGGTCAACGGCGAACGGGTGAAGCCCGCCTATGCCGTGCGTGTCGGCGACGAGGTGCGGCTGCGCCACGAGGGGCGCGAACGGGTGGTCGTGGTGAAGCGGCTGATCCGCAAGCGGGTCGGCGCGCCGGAGGCGGTCCAGTGCTACGTCGACAACAGCCCGCCTCCGCCGCCCCGCGAGGCGGTGGCCCCGGCCGGGCTCCGCGACCGCGGCACCGGTCGCCCCACCAAGCGCGACCGACGTGAGCTGGAACGCCTCCGCGGCCTGGCGGCAGCCCCGGGCAGCGGCTTCGCGAGCGCCCTCGGAGGCCGGGGGCGCCCTGGAGGCCAGGGCCGCTCGGGGGCGCAGGGCCGTCCCGCGGAGAAGCGGCACCGCCCGGGCGACCGGAACCGGTCCTCCGGCCGGGACGACACCACGGATTCCGGCAGCCCGCGGGACCCCGGAGGCACCGGGGAGTCCTGACGGGCCGGGGACGGAGACGGGGACGGCGAGTGGCTGTGGACGCCCGCTCGCCGGCGACACCTCCACCGCGCAGCCGTCCGGCGTGACGGCGCCGGGGCCGGTCCCCTGATATCCGTCCCGCGTGTTTGTCCTCATGCCGATTCAACGGGCGGACCCACTCGCCTGGTTTCCGGCATGCCATCACTCGATGGGGTGACAGTTCGAGAAGAGAACGAATGTTCTCCATCGGAGACCGGGCGACCCGCCGGGCTCCTTCTTCCGTGGTGCAGGTGCGCGGCGGAGGGTACTCGTGGTGGGAGGAACGGTGGTGCCCATGCGCACAGGCAGTGAGCCGACGACGGCGCGCAGTGCCCTGCGGGCGCGTTTCTGGCTGAGCGTCTGGGGCCTGGTGTGGGCGACGTTCGGCACGGTGGTCTTCGCACTCGTCGGGCAGCCCGGCTGGGCCGCCGCCTGCGGCGTGCTGTGGCTGGTCGTCTCGGTCGACCTCGCGGTGATCCTGCACCACATCCACCAGGGCCCGCACTGGCAGCCCGGCCGCCAGATCCCGCCGTACACGCCCCCGGAGCACCACGACCGCTGACGGTGGCGGTGGCGGGCGGCACGGTGGGCGCGCCTACGACTCGAAGCGTGCCGCCTTCAGATAGCGCGGGTTCGGGTCGAGCGCGGCGGCCAGCCGGAAGTGCCGTTTGGCCTCGTCGTGCCGGGCTTGGCGCTCATAGGTGCGGGCCAGCGCGAAGTGCGCGAACGCGTTGTCCGGCTCACGCTCCAGCACGATGCTGAACTCCAGCTCGGCGGGGCGCAGTTGCGCGGCGGCGAAGAAGGCTCGGGCGCGCAGAAGCCGCGCCGCCGTGTTCTCGGGGTGCGCGGCTATCACTCCGTCGAGCAGCTTCACCGCGCCCCTGGGGTCCCGCGCGGCGAGCAGTTGCTCCGCGGCGCGGAAGTCGATCACGTGGGTCTCCGGAGTACGTCCGGCCGGATCGCTGTTCTCGGGCACGGCAGAATCCTTCCCTCGCTGGACCCGTTCAACGCCCCCCGCCTCGCCCGCTATTCCTGGGCGTCCCGTGCCCTGCGGCTGAGATCCGCCCACACCGCTGCCACGCTCTGCTCCAGCCGCTCCAGGGGAACGTCGTTGTCGATGACGACGTCGGCGATCTCCAGGCGCTTCTCGCGCGTCGCCTGGGCGGCCATGCGGGCGCGCGCGTCCTCCTCGCTCATGCCGCGCAGCCGAACGAGCCGGTCGAGCTGGGTCGCGGGGCTCACGTCGACGACGACCACGACGTCGTAGAGGGGAGCCAGCCCGTTCTCGGCCAGGAGCGGCACGTCATGGACGACCACGGCATCCGCCGGCGCCGCCTCCTCCAGCTCCCGGGAGCGGGCGCCCACCAGGGGATGCACGATCGCGTTGAGGGCGGTGAGCTTCTCCGGGTCCGCGAAGACGATCGCGCCCAGCGCCGGGCGGTCCAGCCCCCCGTCGGGCAGCAGGACCTCCTGGCCGAAGGCTTCGACGACCGCGGCCAGCCCGGGAGTCCCGGGCTCGACCACCTCGCGTGCGATGCGGTCCGCGTCGATCAGTACCGCCCCGTACCGCACGAGCAGTCGGGACACCTCGCTCTTGCCGGCGCCGATGCCGCCGGTCAGGCCCACGGACAGCATGGCCGCGCCTCCACCTCCCAGCCCCGCTGCCGCGGGGAGAACCCGTCGCCCCCGATCACGTCCCACCGGTCAGGGCGACCGGGTCGCCTCCGTGCGGGAGGGGAGACCTCCGTGCGGGAGGGGGGCCGGGCGGGGTGCGGTCATACCGTCCGTCACCCTAGCGGATCAGCTCTCGCCTTCCCGCTCCGCCAGGAATCGCTCGAACTCCTGCCCGATCTCGTCCGCCGACGGGATGTCCACCGGTTCGGCGAGCATGTTGCCGCGCGTCTCGGCGCCCGCCGCGGCGTCGTACTGGTGCTCAAGGCCCTGGATGAGCGCCACCAGTTCCTCGTCGCCCTCCTGGATCTGCCGGTCGATCTCCGTCTGCGTGCGGTGGGCGTCCGTGCGCAGGGCGTGGGCGACGCCGGGCAGGACGAGTCCGGTCGCCGCCGTGATGGACTCGAGGACGGTGAGCGCGGCATCCGGGTAGGCCGAGCGGGCGATGTAGTGCGGCACGTGCGCCGCCACGCCCAGGACGTCGTGCCCGGCCTCCATGAGGCGGTACTCGACCAGGGACTCAGCGCTTCCCGGCACCTGCGCCTCCTGGAAGGGGCTGCGGTGGCCCGGCACCAGGTCGGCGCGGTTGCCGTGCGGGGTGAGTCCCACCGGGCGGGTGTGCGGGACGCCCATGGGGATGCCGTGGAAGTTCACGGACAGCCGGACGCCTAGGCGTTCCACGATCTGGCGGACGGCGGCCGCGAAGCGCTCCCACTCGACGTCCGGCTCGGGACCACACAGCAGCAGGAAGGGGGCACCGGTGGCGTCCTGGACGAGGCGCACCTCGATGGTGGGCTCCTCGTAGTGCGTCCAGCGGTCGCGCTTGAAGGTGAGCAGCGGGCGGCGGGCCCGGTAGTCCACGAGCCGGTCGTGGTCGAAGCGCGCCACGACCTGCTGGGGAAGTGAGTCGAGGAGCCGGTCCACGATCTGCTCGCCGGTCTCCCCCGCGTCGATGTAGCCGTCGAAGTGGTAGAGCATCACCAGGCCCGCCGACTCCTGGGCGAGCGCCATGTCGACGACGGCCAGCCCCTTCGGCTCCCATGCGTACAAACCCTGCGGATCAAGCACCAGACCGCTCCTCCTCGTGTTCGTACTGCACAACGTGCGCCGGGGCATGGTCATTCCCGCTTCGGGCACACGTCCGGGGCTCGTCCGAGGCTCGCCCGGGCGGGCCCGGTGGAGGCGGGTACCGGCTCGCGGTCACGGACCGTCAGGAGCGCCTGTGCCGCACCGCTTGCACGGCACGGACGGCACGGGCGGGCGGCACGGGCGGCAGTCGGCGCGAAGCACCCGGTGCCGCCCGAGGGCACAACACGCCGAAGGCCCGCACCCCGGTGGGGTGCGGGCCCTCGATCAACAGCTGGGCGTCAAACGCTGAGCGTCAGCTCTGGCCGCCGGCCAGCTTCTCGCGCAGCGCGGCGAGCGCCTCGTCCGAGGCCAGCGCGCCGGAGGTGTCGCCACCCTCGGAGGAGTACGAACCGCCACCGGTCGCGGCCGGAGCGGCAGCCTCGCCACCCTCGGCGGCAGCGGCAGCGTCCGCCTCGCGGGACTTGATGACCTGCTGCTGGTGCTGCTCGAAGCGGGTCTGCGCCTCCGCGTACTGGCGCTCCCACTCCTCACGCTGCTTCTCGTAGCCCTCGAGCCAGTCGTTGGTCTCGGGGTCGAAGCCCTCGGGGTAGATGTAGTTGCCCTGGTCGTCGTAGGACGCGGCCATGCCGTACAGGGTCGGGTCGAACTCGACCGAGGCCGGGTCGGCACCGAAGGACTCGTTGGCCTGCTTCAGCGAGAGGCTGATGCGGCGGCGCTCGAGGTCGATGTCGATGACCTTGACGAAGATCTCGTCGTTGACCTGGACGACCTGCTCCGGGATCTCCACGTGGCGCTCGGCCAGCTCGGAGATGTGGACCAGACCCTCGATGCCCTCGTCCACGCGGACGAACGCACCGAACGGCACCAGCTTCGTGACCTTACCGGGCACGACCTGGCCGATCTGGTGGGTGCGGGCGAACTGCTGCCACGGGTCCTCCTGCGTCGCCTTCAGCGACAGGGAGACACGCTCGCGGTCCATGTCCACGTCGAGAACCTCGACGGTGACCTCCTGGCCGACCTCGACAACCTCGGACGGGTGGTCGATGTGCTTCCAGGACAGCTCGGAGACGTGGACCAGACCGTCGACGCCACCCAGGTCCACGAAGGCACCGAAGTTGACGATCGAGGAGACCACGCCGGAGCGGACCTGACCCTTCTGGAGGGTCGTGAGGAACGTCTGGCGGACCTCGGACTGGGTCTGCTCCAGCCAGGCACGGCGGGACAGGACCACGTTGTTGCGGTTCTTGTCCAGCTCGATGATCTTCGCCTCGAGCTCCTTGCCGACGTACGGCTGGAGGTCGCGGACGCGACGCATCTCGACCAGGGAGGCCGGGAGGAAGCCGCGGAGGCCGATGTCGAGGATGAGACCACCCTTGACGACCTCGATGACGGTACCGGTGACGATGCCGTCCTCTTCCTTGATCTTCTCGATGGTGCCCCAGGCGCGCTCGTACTGAGCGCGCTTCTTCGAGAGGATCAGGCGGCCTTCCTTGTCCTCCTTCTGGAGAACCAGGGCCTCGATCTCGTCGCCGACGGCCACGACCTCGTTCGGGTCGACGTCGTGCTTGATCGAGAGCTCGCGGCTCGGGATGACACCTTCGGTCTTGTAACCGATGTCGAGCAGGACCTCGTCCCGGTCGACCTTCACGATGACGCCGTCGACGATGTCGCCGTCGTTGAAGTACTTGATCGTCTCGTCGATCGCGGCGAGGAAGGCTTCCTCGTTACCGATGTCGTTGACCGCTACCTGCGGGGTGGTGGCGGTGGTCTCGGTGCTGCTCGTCATGTGGGAAAGGGCTCCGGTACGGACATTGAAGTCGTAGGTACTGCTTACGCCGGGAGCCCGTTTCGCTCTGCCGAAGCCGGACAGCCTAGGAAGCGTCACCATGGGCACCAAGTGCCCGGCGACGCCTCGAGAACCGAGGGGACATACAACAGATGCGAGCGCAGCCTGCTAGGTCTGAGGCGCGCAGGCCCGCAGCGCAACTTGTAGCATACGGGGGCAGGCGGACAGGGTCAATGTGCGAAGCGCGCACCGGGGGCGGTTCCCCGCATTCCCGGCACAAGTCCTTGCCGGACGCCACCCGTATACCGGACAGCGGCGCGCCCCTTTGGGCCACTTTGACCAGAACAGTCCACCGTGGCGCCGCCGAGGCGGGCCGGACGGAAGAGTACGACGAGGGAGCAGATCATCCAAGAGTCCGAGCAGTTCGAGCCGGAAGCCACCCGACGTGCGGCGGGAGTCACGGAGAGCTCCCGGGCCAACCGGGGCTGGTGGGACCGCAACGCCGACGAGTACCAGGTCGAGCACGGCACGTTCCTCGGGGACGACCGTTTCGTCTGGTGCCCCGAGGGACTGGACGAGACCGAGGCCGAGCTGCTCGGCCCGGTGGAGGACCTCAAGGGCAAGGACGTGCTGGAGATCGGCGCGGGCGCGGCCCAGTGTTCACGCTGGCTGTCCGCGCAGGGGGCCCGCCCGGTGGCTCTCGACCTCTCCCACCGCCAGCTCCAGCACGCGCTGCGCATCGGTGGCGGCTTTCCCCTGGTCCAGGCCGACGCCGGCGCCCTGCCCTTCGCCGACGCCTCCTTCGACCTCGCGTGCTCGGCCTACGGCGCGCTGCCGTTCGTCGCGGACCCCGTATTGGTCCTGCGCGAGGTGCACCGGGTGCTGCGCCCCGGCGCCCGGTTCGTCTTCTCGGTGACGCATCCGCTCCGCTGGGCGTTCCCCGACGAGCCCGGGCCGGAGGGCCTGACCGTGTCGGCGTCCTACTTCGACCGCACGCCCTACGTCGAGCAGGACGAGGAGGGCCGCGCGGTGTACGTGGAGCACCACCGCACGCTCGGCGACCGGGTGCGGGACGTCGTCGCCTCCGGTCTGCGCCTGGTCGACGTGGTCGAGCCGGAGTGGCCCGTCTGGAACACCTCCGAGTGGGGCGGGTGGTCTCCGCTGCGCGGGAACCTGATCCCGGGCACCGCGATCTTCGTGTGCGAGCGCGAGCGGGACCTCGGCTGACGGGCACGGCCGAGCCGACCGTCCCGCGCGCTCCCGGTCCGACCGGCACGCGCACGGCCGGAACGCGTACGGCCGGAACGCGTACGACCCGCACGCGTCCGCACGTCATCGAGGGGCCGGTTCCGGCCGATCCGCGGTGACGGCGGCGGGCGCGCGCATGGGCGTGGCGCGCGCGGGGCAGCAACGATCCGAGCGGAGTAGGGACGGGGCACCGACGACCCGGGCGGGTCGGGGAGGTGCCGCCGCAGCGCCGGGCGTACGGGGGTGCCGCGCATGCAGAGCTGCCCGGTCTGCGAGCGCGGCGACCGCACCACCGGGCTGAGCGCCTACTGGCGGTCGCTGCCGCCCGACCGGCGGGCCGCGGCACCCCGGCTGGCCCCTCCCCCGCTGCACGACGACCGGCTGACCGCGCCGCTCGCCCTGCTGGTCCTGGGCTGCGCCCTGCTCGTCTCGGAGGCCTGGCTGGGGTTCGTCGGCGTGGCCGGCGGCGGCGTGTGGCTGGTGTCGCTGCGCGACCGGGTGGTCCAGGCGGCGCGGCGCCGGGCCGCGTGGCGCGGGACGCTGTACTGCACGCGCTGCCGTCACACCTTCCACCCCTGACCTGGCCGCCTGGAACACTGGTGCGGTGATCCGCCACGACGCTCTGGACCGCCTTCCCGTCCACTCCGCCGTCCCCGCTCTCCAGGACGCGCTGGAGGAGCACGGTGCCGCGGTGCTGTGCGCGCCGCCCGGCACCGGCAAGACCACGCTCGTGCCGCTGGTCCTGGCCGGTCTGGTGGGCGGCGGTCCGGCACGCCGGGTGGTGGTCGCCGAGCCCCGGCGGATCGCCGCGCGGGCCGCGGCCCGGCGTATGGCGTGGCTGCTCGGGGAGAAGCCCGGAGGCAGCGTCGGCCACACCGTGCGCGGGGAGCGGGTGAGGGGGCGCCACACACGCGTGGAGGTCGTCACCACCGGTGTGCTGCTCCAGCGGCTGCAGCGCGACCAGGAGCTGTCCGGCGTGGACGTGGTGGTGCTGGACGAGTGCCATGAGCGGCATCTGGACGCCGACACGGCCGCCGCGTTCCTGCTCGACGTCCGGGAGACCCTGCGGCCCGACCTGCGGCTGGTCGCGGCCTCCGCGACGACGGACGCCGCGGGCTGGGCCGGGCTGCTGGGCGGCGCCCCGGTCGTCGAGGCCCAGGGGGTCGCGCATCCCGTCGAGGTGGTGTGGGCGCCGCCCGCCCGTCCGGTGAGGCCGCCGCACGGGCTGCGCGTGGATCCGGCGCTCGTGGCGCACGTGGCGTCGGTGGTGCGCCGGGCGCTGGCCGAGTGCGAGGGGGACGTGCTGTGCTTCCTGCCCGGAGTCGGGGAGATCGCGCGCGTGGCGGCCCGGTTGGGCGGCCTGGACGGCGTGGAGGTGCTCCAGGTGCACGGCAGGGCACCGGCCGCCGTGCAGGACGCGGTGCTGTCCCCCGGCGCGCGACGGCGGGTGGTGCTCTCGACCTCCGTCGCGGAGTCCTCGCTGACCGTGCCCGGGGTGCGCGTGGTGGTCGACTCGGGGCTCGCGCGCGAGCCGCGGGTGGACCACGCGCGCGGGCTGAGCGCGCTGACGACGGTACGGGCCTCGCGGGCGGCGGGCCGGCAGCGTGCGGGTCGGGCGGGCCGTGAGGCGGCGGGCCGGGTGTACCGCTGCTGGCCCGAGGCCGAGGACCTACGGCTGCCCGCCTTCCCGGCGCCGGAGATCAGGCTCGCCGATCTGACGGCCTTCGCCCTTCAGGTCGCGTGCTGGGGCGACCCGGACGCGACCGGGCTGCGCTTCCTGGACGCTCCGCCGGACGGAGCGATGGCGGCGGCGCGGTCGGTGCTGTCGGCGATCGGCGCGGTGGACACGGCGGGGCGGGCCACGCGGCGGGGCGCCCGGATGTCCCGGATCGGCCTGCATCCGCGGCTGGCGAGGGCGCTGCTGGACGCCGCGCCGTCCGTCGGTCCGGTGCGCGCCGCCGAGGTCGTCGCGCTCCTGAGCGAGGAGCCGCCCCAGGAGTACGGGGACGATCTGGCGGCCGTGTGGCGGGCGGCCCGGCGCGGGGGCGACGCGTACGCGGCTCGCTGGCGGGAGGAGGCGCGCCGGCTGCGGGCCGCGTACGAGAACGCCGCGCCGTCGGCTTCTTCCCACGGCCCTGCCGAACCTGACGGCCTCGCCGATCCTGGCGGCCTCGCCGATCCCGCTGACACGGCCGACGCGGCGGACGGGGCCGACGCGAGCGGCTCCTCCGCCGGTGCGGCGCGCGTGTCGGACGACCATGCCGTGGGCCTGGTCGCCGCCCTCGCCTTCCCCGAGCGTCTGGCGCGGGACGACGGCGGGTCGTATCTCATGGTGAACGGCAGTCGGGCGGAGACCGGGGACGGTTCTGCCCTGCGCGGTGCCCCCTGGCTCGCGGTCGCCGTCGCCGACCGGCCCGTCGGGGCACGGCACGCGCGCGTGCGTCTCGCGGCCGTCGTGGACGAGGAGGTGGCGCGGCGGGCCGCGGGCGCGGTGCGCTCCGCCGCCCAGGAGGTGCGCTGGGCCGACGGGGATGTCGTCGCCCGGAGCGTGGAGCGGCTCGGCGCCGTCGAGCTGACGGTGCGCCCCCTGCGGGAGCCCGCCCCGGCGGCCGTGGGCGAGGCTCTTCGGGAGGGACTTCGCGAGGAGGGGCTCGGTCTGCTGCGCTGGACCCCCGAGGCCCGGCTGCTGCGGCAGCGGCTCGCCTTTCTGCGGCTGCGTCTGGGTGAGCCCTGGCCCGCTGTCGGGGACGACGCGCTGCACGCGCGCGTGGACGAATGGCTGGAGCCCGAACTCGGCCGCGCCAGGCGGCGCGCCGACCTGGCGCGGATCGACGCCGGTCAGTGCCTGTCCCGGCTGCTGCCCTGGTCCACCGGGGACGCCGCCCGCCTGGACGAGCTGGCCCCGGAACGGATCACCGTCCCCAGCGGGTCCAGGATCACCGTCGACTACGCCGACCCCGAGCGCCCCGTACTGGCCGTGAAGCTCCAGGAGATGTTCGGACTGCGCTCCTCACCCGAGATCGCGGGTGTGCCGGTGCTCGTCCATCTGCTCTCCCCCGCCGGGCGTCCGGCCGCCGTCACCGCCGACCTCGCCTCCTTCTGGCGCAGCGGCTACCGCGCCGTGCGGGCGGAGCTGCGGGGCCGCTACCCCAAGCACCCCTGGCCCGAGGACCCGGCCACCGCGGAGCCCACCCGGCACACGAACGCCCGGCTCAGGCGGTGACGGGCTCCGGCTCACCGGTCCGCCCGGGGGCCGGCTCGGCGGGCCGCCGGCCGCGCGCCTCGACGTACAGGGACAGCGCCGCCAGGCCGAGACCCAGCCCCAGGAAGCCCCACGGCAGGTACGACGTCAGCATCAGGATCAGCACGCGGTTGTGTTCGACCAGGGCGACGGTCGACCTGACGTAGTCCTCGCGCATCTTCACGTCGCCCGCGAACGCCGTGACCTTGTCGCGGCCGCCGAGGAGCGTGCCACCGCGCAGCTCCTCCTTGTGGCTCTCCTCGCCGTAGACGGGCGCGCCGGTGACGGGCTCGACCCAGAACCGGCGGACCGTGGTGTACCAGCGGGTCGTGCCGGTCCTCGCGACCGACTCGGGGGTGATGCCCTGTACGGGCATGCTCTTGGGGAAGGGCACCTTCCTCCAGGGGACGGTCTGCTCGAAGTAGTAGACCCGCAGGCCCCGGAAGGTCCGCGTGCCCTTGTAGTGGATGGGGGACGTGGTGCGCGTCTGCGCGTCGAAGTACTCGTAGTCCCTCTTCTGGGTCAGGAACGGCCACTTGAACTCGATACCGTCCCGGCGCACGGGGTCGCCGTCCACCGTCTCGCCGGTCGCGTGGACGGGTTCCTGGCTGTGCGCGTCGAAGATGTAGCGCTCGGGCACGCGGGAGACCATCTTGCCGTCGGGGCCCTGCACGTAGGAGAGGCCGTCCCAGACCACCACGTCCCGGCCGGCCGTCCTGTCGATCTCCGCGGCGGCCTCCACGTCGCCCTTGAGGGTCTGCACGATGGTGACCTTCGGGACCGTGCGGGCCTGCATGGTGCCGTAGTCGAGGAGGGTGGCGTTCCTCGCCTCCAGGACCACGGCCTGGTACTGGTTCGCGGGGATCCGCGCCAGGCGCGGGTAGGCGTACCAGCGCAGCAGCGGGGACAGCGCCGTGAGGAACACGGCGAAGGCGAGCAGGATCAGAGCGGCCGTGCGTCGCATCTCGTCGTCCTCCGGTGCGTCACGGGTGGCTGGGAACCGTCGTCAGCAGCGGTTTCGGGGACGTCTTCCCGGTCGGGGAACCCACGGCGGTCAGGGCGAGCACCAGGGCGAACGCGGCGGCGAGACCGATCGCGGCTGCTACGAGGGCGCGCATCCGGGCCTCCCCGACCACAACTGATGGATCGTCAGGTCGGCCACCGTAGCAACGGGCGCACGAGATGAGAACAGGTCGTGCCAACGACGACGGTGGCGCCCCCTTCGGACGAAGACGAAGGGGACGCCACCGTGGAGGAGCGCGACTAGGCGGACGGGCTCGGCGAGCCGCTCGGCGAGGGGGTGGGCGAGGAGCCCGAGGTGGGGTCGGAGGACGGCGCGGCCTGAGCGACCTTCAGCTCGACGGTCACGGTGGCCCCGCCCGCGGTGGTGACGCGGAGCAGGAAGGTGCCGGTCGTGTCGTCGGCGTACAGCTTCGGAAGCTTCAGCAGGCCGTGCGCGTCGGTCTTCAGGCCGGTGAGGGTCCGTACGGGCTTGCCGTCCGCGTCCTTGAAGGAGGGCCCCTCGTCGTTCTCGGCCGGGTCGTCGGCCGAGGTGACGAGGGTGGCGGTGGCGGCGACGCCGTCCGCGACGGCACCCTTGTACGTGGCCTTCACCTCGACCTGGTCCGCGAACTCCCCGCCCGGAGTGCAGGTCAGCTCGGTGTCGGCGGTACGGGCGAGGAGGTCCGCCCGGCGTTCGGTGACGGTGGCCGGGAGGGAGAGGACGCTCACCGTGCGGCCCACCACGAAGGCGCTGACCTTGAAGTCGCCCGTCTTCGCCCCGGCGACCAGCGCGGGCGCGGTGGCCCTGCCCGACGCGTCGGTGACGACCGTCGCCACCTTCTCGCCGCCCGCGAAGAGGGCGTCCGTGTCGCCGCTGACCGTGAACCGCACGCGCACCTTCGCCACGGCCCGTCCCGCCTTGGTCACCGCCTTCACCACGGCCTTGCGGCCGAAGGTGTCCCCTGTGCGCGCGGAGAGTTCACCGGTGCCGCCGTCCGCCAGGTGGTCCACCGTGTCGGTGGGGGTGGGCGGCGTCGTCGTCCCCGGCTTGCCCGGGGCCGACGGCTTCGGGTCGGGTGCCGTGCCCCCACCGGCCGGCTTGTGGGTGTCGGGGCGCGGCCGGTGCTTCTTCGACGGCGTGGGCGCGGGCCTCGCGCCGGAACGGTCGTCGCTGTGGTGCGAGGGCAGTGCGCCCGTGCCGTCCGGGATCGTGTGGATCCCCTTGCGGTAGTACTCGTACCAGGACAGAACGGTGTTCAGGTAGTCCTGTGAGTCGTTGTAGCCGAGGATCGCGGCGTTCATGTCGGCCTGGACCGTCAGGTCGCGGTCCGCACGGCACAGGTAGTGGCCGGCGGCGAGGGCGGCGTCGTAGACGTTGTTCGGGTCCTTGACCCCGTCCCCGTTGCCGTCGCGGCCCGCCCACCGCCAGGTGGACGGGATGAACTGCATGGGGCCGACCGCGCGGTCGTAGGCGCTGTCACCGTCGTACGCGCCGCCGTCGGTGTCCGGGATGCTGGCGAAGCCGTCGCCGTTCAGCACCGGGCCGAGGATCTTGCCGTACGTCGTGCCGTCCGCGTCGACCCGGCCGCCCTCGGCCTGACCCGACTCCACCTTGCCGATCGCGGCGAGGAGTTGCCACGGCAGATTGCATTGCGGCTTGGAGCGCCGGAGCTCGGCCTCGGCCTTCTGGTAGGCGTCGAGAACGGTGGCCGGTATGCCGCCCGAGAAGCTCCCGCCCGGGCCGGTGACGGGTCCCGCGCTCGGGCTGGGGGTCGCGGTGGGGCTGTTGAGCGGCGGCAGGTCGGTGTAGTAGCGGCTGTTTCCGGTGGCGGAGCCGTCGCCGTCACCGCTGCGGCCGCTGCCGGCGGCCTCGATGTCGGGGGCGGCCGGGGTGCCGGTGGGATGCCGGCCCTGCTCGCCGGCCGCTCCCGGTGCCTGGGACGCCGCCAGAGCCGCGACCGCCGCCGCGGCCACGGCGGTGGTCGTCGCCCCCTTGCGCAACCTCGCGCCGAAATGCACCGCCATCGACTGAACCCCTCCCGTGGACCTTCTGTCCGGTCGTCATGCCGTCCGCACCCCTCACCGGGTGCGGCGACCAAGTGACCCTACGACAACTTCCTTTGACCCGGGACCCGTACGCGCCCGGTATTCACCGGTTGGCCATGTCCGGTTGGGCCGCGTGCCGAAGCCGGACGTACCGCCCCGCCTTTCTCATGTGTCCCTCATACTGGACGCGTGTGATCGCCGGGTGGTTGTACCCGGCCGACGACTGCCGCGGGGAGCCGATGTGCCGTTCACCCTCAGCCATGCCGCGGCCGTGCTGCCCGCCGTGCACACGGACGGAACCGGTCGCGGGCGGCTGGTCCCGGCGGTCCTGGTGGCGGGGTCGTTCGCACCCGACCTGACCTACTACGCGGCCAGCGTGCTGTCCGGGGGCATGAGGTTCGGTGACGTCACGCACTCCCTGGGCGGGGTGTTCACGATCGACGTGCTCCTCGCGTGGGCACTGGCGGGGGCCTGGCTGGCCGTACGCGAGCCCTTGGTGGCGCTGCTGCCGCAGACGTGGCAGAAGCGGGTGGCGGCGCTGGCGCGCTGCGGCGCCCCACGCCGCAGGCTCTCCTTCCGGACGGTCCTGTGGTGGTACGTCTCCGCGGCGCTGGGCGCGCTGACACATGTCGTGTGGGACGACTTCACCCACCCCGACCGCTGGGGGACACGGCAGATCCCCGCGCTGGGGCGCCAGATCGCCGGTGCCCCGCTGTACTGGTACCTGCAGTACGGGAGTTCCGTGCTGGCGGCGGCGGTGATCGCGCTGTTCGTGGCGCGGGCGCTGAGGCGGGTGCCGACCGGTTCCACCGCGATCTCGGCCGTGCCCCTGCTGTCGTGGGCCGACCGCTGGCTGGCGGGCTCGGTGATCGGCGCGTGCGCGGCGGCCGGAGCGGTGCAGCGCGCCTCACGCTGGTGGGCGTACTGGGGAGCGGCGGCCCGGCCCTGGGACCTGATCCCGACGGTCTGCTTCGGCGCCGGCGCGGGTCTCGCCGTGGGGCTGGCGCTGTGCGCGGCCGGCGTCAGGGCCTGGCGTCCGGCTCCGGCCGGCCCGGAGGACGCTCGAACGGCGCCGCTGGGCCAGACGTCCCGCTGACCGCTCCGGCGGGCCGGGACGGGAAGCGGCGACGGTGGACGGCCGCGCACAGCGCCGCCACCGACGCGCGGACGGCGGCGCCCACGGCACGGAACCGCACGGCCACCGAACCGTCCGCCTCGTGGCCCCGCAGGTCGCCCACCCGGGCGCAGCTCGGCCCCGAACGGCCCGGCAGGCGCCGCAGGCGGTCGGCCCGCGCCTTCCAGGCGTCCCGCAGGGCCCTCGCCGCCAGGGTGACGAGCACGAGGGCACGGGCGGTCCGGGAGAGGCCGGGCAGACGGACGGTGCTCACCCCGGGCGCACAGCCCGAGCGGGGCGGCGGACGTATACCCATGGGGCATTCTCTACACCCCGGCCGCCGTCCTGCCCCGCCCACCGCGACCACACGGGTGACACCCGCCGCGCGGGAGCGCGGGGAGCCGGGTGGCCGCCCCACGCCCCCGGCCGGGACTCAGTGCGCGGCCGACTCCCAGTCGCCTCCCGCGCCCACCGACACGTCCAGCGGCGCCCGCAGCCGGACCGCCCCCGCCATCTCGCGGCGCACCAGCTCCTCCACCCGCTCACGCTCGCCCGAGGCGACCTCCAGCACGATCTCGTCGTGCACCTGCAGGAGCATGCGGGACTCCAGCCCCTCCCCACCCAGCGCCCGGTCCACGTTCAGCATGGCGATCTTGACGATGTCCGCGGCCGTGCCCTGGATCGGCGCGTTGAGCGCCATGCGCTCCGCCATCTCCCGGCGCTGGCGGTTGTCGCTGTTCAGGTCGGGCAGGTAGCGCCGGCGCCCGAACAGCGTCTCCGTGTAGCCGGTCGCCCTCGCCTCGTCCACCACGCGGCGCAGGTAGTCCCTGACCCCGCCGAACCGCTCGAAGTAGGTGTCCATGAGGCCGCGGGCCTCTCCGGCGTCGATGTTCAGCTGCTGGGACAGGCCGAACGCCGACAGGCCGTACGCCAGCCCGTACGACATCGCCTTGATCTTGCGTCGCATCTCCGCGTCCACCGCGTCCCGGTCGACCCCGAAGACCTGCGAGGCCACCGTGGTGTGGAGGTCCTCCCCGGAGGTGAACGCCTCGATCAGGCCCTCGTCCTCGGACAGGTGCGCCATCACCCGCAGCTCGATCTGGCTGTAGTCCGCCGTCATCAGCGAGGCGAAGCCCTCGCCGACCACGAAGCCCCGGCGGATCGCCCTGCCCTCGTCCGTCCGCACCGGGATGTTCTGCAGGTTGGGGTCCGTGGACGACAGACGGCCCGTCGCCGCCACCGTCTGGTTGAACGTGGTGTGGATCCGCCGGTCGGGCGCGATCGTCTTGATCAGGCCCTCGACCGTCACCCGCAGCTTCGCCTGCTCGCGGTGCCGCAGCATGACCACGGGCAGTTCGTTGTCCGTCTGGGCGGCCAGCCATGCCAGCGCGTCCGCGTCCGTCGTGTAGCCCGTCTTCGTCTTCTTCGTCCTGGGCAGACCCAGCTCCCCGAAGAGGACCTCCTGAAGCTGCTTCGGCGAGCCCAGGTTGAACTCGTGGCCCGCCGCCGCGTGCGCCTCCTTCACCGCCTGCTGGACGGCGCCGGCGAACGTCTGCTCCATGGTCTCCAGGTGGGTGCGGTCCGCGGCGATGCCGTGCCGCTCCATGCGGGCGAGCAGCGCGGACACCGGCAGCTCGATGTCCCGCAGCAGCTCCGCCGCGCCGACCTCGCCCAGCTTCTCCTCGAACGCGTCGCCGAGGTCGAGGACCGCGCGGGCCTGGATCATGAGCGCCTGGGCCTCGGCGCCCTCGTCCGCCCCGAACGCGAGCTGCCCGTCCGCCGTCGCGGCCGGGGTGAGCTCACGGCCCAGGTACTCCAGCGACAGCGCGTCCAGCGCGAACGAGCGGCGGCCCGGCTTGACCAGGTAGGCGGCGAGCGCCGTGTCCATGGCCACACCCTCCACGGACCAGCCGTGCTCGGGCAGAACCCGCATCACGCGCTTGGCGTTGTGGAGCACCTTCGGCCGCGCGGGATCGGCGAGCCACGCGGCGAACGCCTTCTCGTCCTCCTCGTCCACCGCCGCCGGATCGAACCAGGCCGCCGCCCCGTCCGCCGCGGCCAGGGCGATCTCGGCCACCGACCCGGCGCCGAGCGCCCAGGAGTCGACCGTCGCCATGCCCAGCGGCCGATCACCGTGCTGCGCCAGCCAGGGCTTCAGCTCGCCCGCGCCCAGCACCGCGCCGTCCAGCTCCACGCCGTCCGCCGCGACCGGGGTCGCTTCGGCCTCCTCGGTGCCGGGGTCCACGGCGAACAGCCGCTCGCGCAGCGACGGGTTCCTGATCTCCAGGGTGTCCAGGACCATCGCGACGGTCTTGCGGTCGTAGGGGGCACGCAGCAGGTCGGTGACGGCGCCCGGCAGCTCCACCCCCCGCTCCAGCTCCGTGAGCCTGCGGTTGAGCTTCACCGACTCCAGGTGGTCGCGCAGGTTCTGCCCGGCCTTGCCCTTGACCTCCTCGACCCGCTCGACCAGCTCCGCGAACGAACCGAACTGGTTGATCCACTTCGCGGCCGTCTTCTCCCCCACTCCCGGGATGCCCGGCAGGTTGTCCGACGGGTCGCCGCGCAGCGCCGCGAAGTCCGGGTACTGCGCCGGTGTCAACCCGTACTTCTCGAAGACCTTCTCGGGAGTGAACCTCGTGAGCTCCGAGACGCCCTTGGTGGGGTACAGCACCGTCGTGTGCTCGCTGACCAGCTGGAAGGAGTCGCGGTCGCCGGTGACGATCAGCACCTCGAAGCCCTCGGCCTCGGCCTGGGTGGCGAGGGTGGCGATGATGTCGTCCGCCTCGTAGCCCTCGACGGCGAAACGGCGCGCCTGCATCGCGTCGAGCAGCTCGCCGATCAGCTCGACCTGGCCCTTGAACTCGTCCGGGGTCTTCGAACGGTTCGCCTTGTACTCGGCGAACTCCTCGGAGCGCCAGGTCTTGCGCGAGACGTCGAACGCCACCGCGAAGTGCGTGGGCGCCTCGTCGCGCAGCGTGTTCGCCAGCATCGACGCGAAGCCGTAGATCGCGTTCGTCGGCTGGCCCGTCGCGGTCGTGAAGTTCTCCGCGGGCAGCGCGAAGAACGCGCGGTAGGCCAGCGAGTGCCCGTCCATGAGCATCAGCCGCGGACGGTCGCCGCCGGGGGTGTTCTCGGTCTTCTTCGATGCTTTCTCTGCCACGCCCCCGATCCTGCCACGCCCCGCTGACACCCGGGCCCGGGTGCGGCCCGCCCGCGACCCGGTGCGACCCTCGCACCACCCACCGTGCGGAGCACCGCCCGGGCCGGCCCGCCCCGGATGCCGGGGCCGCCCCCCTCGATGTGACGTGACCGGGCGGCCGCGCTGTCACCGCCCCGTGCGAGGATCGAGGACGTCACCGCACACACGCAGCGAAAAGGGGAGGGCCCAGATGGCCAGCAAGCCGCCCAAGAGCGATCCGGTCCAGGACGCTCCGCGGGTCAGCGCGCCCCAGCACGCGGCCGCCGGGCTGCCCGCGATCGGCCACACCCTGCGCATCGCCCAGCAGCAGATGGGCGTGCGCCGCACCGCGCTCACCCTGCTGCAGGTGAACCAGAAGAACGGCTTCGACTGCCCCGGCTGCGCGTGGCCCGAGCCCGAGCACCGGCACGCGGCGGAGTTCTGCGAGAACGGCGCGAAGGCGGTCGCCGAGGAAGCCACCCTGCGCCGGGTCACCCCCGACTTCTTCGCCGCGCACCCCGTCGGCGACCTCGCCGGCCGCAGCGGCTACTGGCTGGGCCAGCAAGGGCGCCTGACGCACCCCATGTACCTGGCCGAGGGCGCGACGCACTACGAACCGGTCACCTGGGAGCGCGCCTTCGACATCGTCGCCGAGGAGATCACCGCCCTCGCCTCCCCCGACGAGGCCGTCTTCTACACCTCCGGCCGCACCAGCAACGAGGCCGCGTTCCTCTACCAGCTCTTCGCCCGCCGGCTGGGCACCAACAACCTGCCCGACTGCTCCAACATGTGCCACGAGTCGTCCGGCTCCGCGCTCACCGAGACCCTCGGCGTCGGCAAGGGCAGCGTCCTGCTCGACGACCTGCACACGGCGGACCTGATCATCGTCGCGGGGCAGAACCCCGGCACCAACCACCCGCGCATGCTCTCCGCCCTGGAGAAGGCCAAGGCCGGCGGGGCGCGGATCATCAGCGTCAACCCGCTGCCCGAGGCGGGCCTGGAGCGCTTCAAGAACCCGCAGACCCCCCAGGGCATGCTCAAGGGCGCCGCCCTGACGGACCTGTTCCTCCAGATCCGCATCGGCGGCGACCAGGCCCTCTTCCGCCTCCTGAACAAGCTGGTCCTGGAGGCGGACGGCGCGCTGGACGAGGAGTTCATCCGCGAACACACGCACGGCTTCGAGGAGTTCGCCAAGGCCGCCCGCGACGCCGACTGGGACGAGACACTCACCGCGACCGGCCTCACCCGCGAGGAGATCGAGCGGGCCCTGGCCATGGTGCTCGCCTCCCGGCGCACCATCGTCTGCTGGGCCATGGGCCTCACCCAGCACAAGCACTCCGTCCCCACCATCCGCGAGGTCGTCAACTTCCTGCTGCTGCGCGGCAACGTCGGCCGCCCCGGCGCCGGCGTGTGCCCCGTGCGCGGCCACTCGAACGTGCAGGGCGACCGCACCATGGGCATCTTCGAACGCCCCGCGGCCGCCTTCCTCGACGCCCTGGAGAAGGAGTTCGGCTTCGCCCCGCCGCGCGAGCACGGCTACGACGTCGTACGGGCCATCCGCGCGCTGCGCGACGGCGAGGCGAAGGTCTTCTTCGCGATGGGCGGCAACTTCGTGTCCGCCTCCCCCGACACCGACGTCACCGAGGCCGCGATGCGCCGCGCCCGGCTCACCGTCCACGTGTCCACCAAGCTCAACCGCTCGCACGTCGTGACCGGGGCCCGCGCGCTGATCCTGCCCACCCTCGGCCGCACAGAACGCGACGTCCAGCGCGGCGGCGAGCAGTTCGTCACGGTCGAGGACTCCATGGGCATGGTCCACGCCTCCCGCGGGCGGCTCGCGCCCGCGAGCCCCCAGCTGCTGTCCGAACCCGCCATAGTGAGCCGTCTGGCACGCCGCGTGCTCGGCGCGGACGACACGGTCCCCTGGGAGGAGTTCGAGCACGACTACGCCGCCGTCCGCGACCGCATCGCACGCGTCGTGCCGGGCTTCCAGGACTTCAACGCGCGCGTGGCCCACCCCGGCGGATTCGCCCTGCCCCACGCCCCTCGCGACGAGCGCCGCTTCCCCACCGCCACCGGCAAGGCCAACTTCACGGCCGCGCCCGTGGAGTACCCCCGGGTGCCCGAAGGGCGGCTCCTGCTCCAGACCCTGCGCTCGCACGACCAGTACAACACCACCATCTACGGCCTGGACGACCGCTACCGAGGGATCAGGAACGGGCGCCGGGTGGTGCTGATCAACCCCGAGGACGCCCGGGCGCTGAGCGTCGCCGACGGCTCGTACGTCGATCTGATCGGCGAGTGGAAGGACGGGGCCGAGCGGCGCGCCCCCGGCTTCCGCGTCGTGCACTACCCGACCGCCCGCGGCTGCGCGGCCGCCTACTACCCGGAGACCAACGTCCTGGTCCCGCTCGACGCCACCGCCGACATCAGCAACACCCCCGCCAGCAAGTCCGTCGTGATCCGCCTGGAACAATCACCGACCGACTGAGCGTTTGCTCAGTCGCCGGCCGACGGCCGCCACGTGGCCCCATCCGACGAACGGAGCTTTCCACCATGGGCGAGCAGCACAGCGTGAAGTTCTCTCAAGAGGTCCTCGACGAGTACGCCGCGCTCGGCGTCGACCTGCCCGCCCTCTTCTCCGCCGGGCACCTCGGCACCCGCATGGGGGTCCAGATCGTCGAGGCCTCCGCGGACCGGGTCGTCGGCGTCATGCCGGTGGAAGGCAACACGCAGCCCTACGGCCTGCTCCACGGCGGCGCCTCCGCGGTCCTCGCCGAGACCCTCGGCTCGGTCGGCTCGATGCTGCACGGCGGAGTGTCCAAGATCGCCGTGGGGGTCGACCTGAACTGCACCCACCACCGCGGGGTGCGCTCCGGCATGGTGACCGGGGTCGCCACCCCGGTGCACCGCGGCCGCTCCACCGCCACCTACGAGATCGTCATCAGCGGCGAGGACGGCAAGCGCGTCTGCACCGCCCGTCTGACCTGCCTGCTGCGCGACGTCCACCCCCGCGACGCCGAACACGTCCGCACCGACGCCACCGGGAGCTGACCCGCGGCCGCCCCACGGCCGCCCCCACGCCGACCACGGGACCGGCCCACGGCAGACCCGCACAGGGGTGCCCGCGACACCGCGGGCACCCCTGCGGCGTCTTCCGGTCACCCCACCACCCTCACGCACCCGCCACCGACTCCCCCTCAGCCCCCGCCGGGCGCAGTCCGGTTGACGTCCACCTCACCACCGGATCACGCCACTCTCCGCCGCGCCCCCGGACCGCACCCAACCCGCCCGTTACCGTGCGTGCCCGGACAAATACGTCGGATCGACCGCCAGATATCCGAATCCGACCGTTCCAGACCGTCCCTGAATACGGATCTTGGAATTCTCCGCGTAACGCTGTGTAACACGCGCGCAATTGATGATCATGCTCTCGCCCGCCTCCGCACCTCGCCGCGCGATCTTTTCCACCCTCGCGCGCCGGTCCCGGCACACTCCGATCAAAGGGCCGCCCACAGCCGAGCGGAAGTGCGCATTCTCAAAATGCGGACCACGCCGAAAGTTCGCCGAACCGTCCGAGAACCGACTTCACCGATACACACCAACCCGCACGTCATAACAAGAAAGTCACAAGCCAGCCCACCCCGATACCCATCTCCTCACACCAGGCTTAGAGTCACGGCCAGTCACCGCTCCATCGGGAGTTCGGTACCAGCGCCGCATTCGCGCGGCCCCTCAACAGGGCTGCCATGCCTGCGGAAAGGACTGATTGTGCGACAGCGTTCTCTGGTGATCCTCACCTCCGTCCTCACCACCGGAGCTCTGACCCTCACCGCGTGCGGCTCCCGCGACAGCGACAACAAGAGCGGCGACAAGGGCGGCGTCACCGTCACCATCGGCGTCGACGCCCCCCTGACCGGCCAGAACTCCGCCACCGGCCTCGGCATCCAGTACGGCGCGCAGATCGCCGTCGACGACGCCAACAAGAACCACACCGTCCCCGGCGTCACCTTCAAGATCAAGGCGCTGGACGACAAGGCGCTGCCCGCCACCGGCCAGCAGAACGCCACCCAGCTCGTCGCCGACGACTCCGTCCTCGGCGTGGTCGGCCCCCTCAACTCCGGCGTGGCGACCCAGATGCAGCAGGTCTTCGAGACCGCCAACCTGGTCGAGATCTCCCCCTCCAACACCGCCCCCGAGCTGACCCAGGGCAAGAACTGGCAGACGAGCAAGAGCCGCCCCTTCAAGACCTACTTCCGCACCGCGACCACCGACGCCTCCCAGGGCGGCTTCGCCGCGGACTACGCCTACAACGGCCTCAAGAAGAAGAAGGTCTTCGTCGTCGACGACAAGCAGACCTACGGCGCCGGCCTCGCCAAGATCTTCAAGGAGCAGTTCACCGCGCAGGGCGGCAAGATCGCCGGCACCGACCACGTCAGCGTCGGCGACCGCGACTTCTCCACCCTCGTCACCAAGATCAAGAACTCGGGCGCCGACCTGCTCTACTACGGCGGCCAGTACGACGAGTCCGAGGTCCTCACCAAGCAGCTCAAGGACGCCGGCGCCAAGATCCCGCTCTTCGGCGGTGACGGCATGTTCACCCCGACCTACATCAAGACCGCCGGCAAGGCCGCCCAGGGCGACCTCGTCACCTCCATCGGCGTCCCCGTCGACACCCTGCCCGCCGCCAAGGACTTCATCGCCGCCTACAAGGCCAAGAAGTACCCCGGTGACTACGGCACCTACGGCAGCTACTCCTACGACGCCGCCACCGCCATCATCAAGGCCGTCGGCCAGGTCCTGAAGGACGGCAAGCTCCCCGCCGACGCCCGCGCCCAGGTCGTCTCCGCCGTCCAGAAGACCTCCTTCGACGGCATCTCCGGCAAGATCAGCTTCGACCAGTACGGCGACACCACCAACAAGCAGCTGACCGTCTACCAGGTCACCGGCGACGAGTGGAAGTCCGTCAAGAGCGGCACCTTCGAGCCGAAGAGCTGATCCGACACCCCACCGGCTACACCCCGGGCCGCGCGGCGCAGACCACCGTCACCGCGCGGCCCGCCCTCTACCTCTCACTCTCCCCACCACATGGAGGCCATGCGGTGAACACCCTGCCGCAGCAGCTGGCCAACGGGCTGTTCCTCGGCTCGATGTACGGGCTGATCGCCATCGGCTACACGATGGTGTACGGCATCGTCCAGCTCATCAACTTCGCCCACGGCGAGATCTTCATGACCGGAGGGTTCGGAGCCCTCACGGTCTACCTCGCCCTTCCGGACGGCACATCCATGTGGATTGCCCTGCCGGCCATGCTCATCGGCGGAGCGCTCGTCTCCGTCCTGATCGCGGTCGGCGCGGAACGCTTCGCCTACCGCCCCCTGCGCGGAGCACCCCGCCTCGCCCCCCTGATCACCGCCATCGGCCTCTCCCTCGCCATCCAGCAGGCCGTCTTCAACTGGTACCCCGACGCCAAGTCCGCACGCGTCTTCCCCCAGCTCCCGTTCGGGCCGTACCACCTCGGGTCGATCACCATCCAGAGCGGCGACATCTTCCTCATCATCGCCGCCCCCCTGTGCATGGCCGTCCTCGCGTTCTTCGTCCGCCTCTCCCGCACCGGGCGCGCCATGCAGGCCACCGCCCAGGACCCGGACACCGCGCAGCTGATGGGCATCGACACCAACCGCATCATCGTCATCGCCTTCGCCATCGG
Organism: Streptomyces sp. NPDC048664; assembly: GCF_040650555.1. Taxonomy (NCBI): domain Bacteria; kingdom Bacillati; phylum Actinomycetota; class Actinomycetes; order Kitasatosporales; family Streptomycetaceae; genus Streptomyces; species Streptomyces sp. NPDC048664. The sequence goes on from NZ_JBEZHK010000026.1 coordinate 64,294, forward strand.
CGGGTTCTTCGCCGCGGTCGCCGGCCTCTCCTACGGCCTCAAGTACGGCTCCGTCTCCTACGACATGGGCTTCATCGCCGGCCTCAAGGCCTTCACGGCCGCCGTGCTCGGCGGTATCGGCAACATCTACGGCGCCATGCTCGGCGGACTCGTCCTCGGCCTCACCGAGGCCATGGCCACCGCCTACATCGCCGACATCCCCGGCATGCACCAGCTCGGAGGACAGGGTTGGGCCGCCGTATGGGCCTTCGTCCTGCTCATCCTCGTGCTTCTTTTCAGACCCCAGGGTCTGCTCGGCGAACGCGTCGCGGACAGGGCGTGACCACCATGACCAACACCAGCACCACCAGCACCACGACCGGGCACGGTCCCGTGCCCCTGCCCCGGGCCGCCGCCCGCCTGCTCATCGGCGCCGGCGCGATCGGCACCATCGCCAGCACCTTCCTCAGCTGGACCTGGACCCCGGACTTCCCCGGCGACCTCACCGTCTACGGCTACCCCGCCGGACTCCAGATCCTCGCCCTCGTCGCCGGAGCGCTCACCCTCCTGTACGCCCTCACCCTGTGGAACGTGCCGGGCCTGAGCAGGCTCAACCCCTCGGGTGCCAGCTCTCCCGTCCTCCTGATGGCGCTGTCCGCCTTCGCCGTCTGCTGGTTCACCGGCATCGCCATCGCGGTCGACCTCAACGGCCTGGTCAACCTCGACCCCGGCGCCTGGGTCGCCATGGTCGCCTCCGCCCTCCCGGTGGTCGGCGCCCTCGCGCTGCCCCACCCCGCACCCGGCACCGGCTTCCGCGGCTACCTGGCCAAGCCCGACCAGCCCCGCCCCCGCGACCTCAGCCCGCTGGCCCAGCGCGCCGTCATCACCGTCGGCACCGCTCTCGCGCTGGTCGCCTTCACCTACGGCATCGGCATCGACGACGACGCCAGCGAGACGTTCGTCGGCTATCTGCTCCTGATCGTCTTCGCCGCCTGGGCCCTCATCCACGCCGGACTCCTGGACCGCTACGCGGCCATCAGCGCCCGGCACAAGGGCTTCGCCGCCACCCTGGCCTTCGTCGCCGCCGTGATCTTCCCGTTCACGCAGGCCAACGACCACAACGCCAACCTCGGCGTCAGCATCCTGATCTTCGCCACCGTCGCCCTCGGCCTCAACATCGTCGTCGGCCTCACCGGTCTGCTGGACCTCGGATACGTCGCCTTCCTCGGTGTCGGCGCCTATGCCGCCGCCCTCGTCTCCGGCTCCGAGTTCTCCCGGTTCTCCGGCGTCCAGTTCCCCTTCTGGGCCGCCGCCCTCACCGGTATGGCCGCCAGCCTCGTCTTCGGCGTCCTCATCGGTGCTCCCACGCTCCGCCTCCGCGGCGACTACCTCGCCATCGTCACCCTCGGCTTCGGAGAGATCTTCCGCATCACCGTCAACAACCTCGACGGCGACTCCGGCCCCAACCTCACCAACGGGCCCAACGGAATCTCCCGCATCCCGGACCTCCAGATCTTCGGGATCAACCTCGGCGACTCCCACGACATCGGCTCCTTCACCCTCGGCCGATTCGCCAACTACCTCTTCCTGATGCTCATCGTCACGGCGATCGTCGTGCTCGTCTTCACCCGCGCCGCCGACTCCCGCATCGGCCGCTCCTGGGTCGCCATCCGCGAGGACGAGACCGCCGCCACCGCCATGGGCATCAACGGCTTCAGGGTCAAGCTCGTGGCCTTCGCCCTCGGCGCCTCCCTCGCGGGACTCGCCGGAACCGTCATGGCGCACGTCAACTACAGCGTCAACCCCCAGCCCTACCAGTTCGCCGGCGCCGCACCGCCCAACTCGGCCTTCCTGCTGGCCGCCGTCGTCCTCGGCGGCATGGGCACCGTCAGCGGCCCCCTGCTCGGCGCCAGCATGCTCTACCTCATCCCCGAGAAGCTCCAGTTCCTCAAGAACTACGAGCTCCTCGCCTTCGGGATCGCCCTCATCCTCCTCATGCGCTTCCGCCCCGAGGGCATCATCGCCAACCGCCGCCGCCAGCTCGAGTTCCACGAGACCGGCCAACTGGACGTACCCGCACAGACAACGCTCGCCGACGAACCGGCCGTCACCAAGGCGGGGGCGTGACCACCACCATGACCACACCAGTACTCGAAGCCAGCTCCGTCACCATGCGCTTCGGCGGCCTCACCGCCGTACGCTCCGTCGACTTCACCGTCAACAGCGGCGAGATCGTCGGCCTCATCGGGCCCAACGGCGCGGGCAAGACCACGTTCTTCAACTGCCTCACCGGCCTCTACGTCCCCACCGAGGGCAAGGTCTCCTACAAGGGCACCGTCCTGCCGCCCAAACCCCATCTCGTCACCCAGGCCGGCATCGCCCGCACGTTCCAGAACATCCGGCTCTTCGCCAACATGACCGTCCTGGAGAACGTCCTCGTCGGCCGCCACACCCGCACCAAGGAAGGCCTCTGGTCCGCCCTTCTGCGCGGACCCGGATTCAAGAAGGCCGAGCGGGAATCCGAGGCACGCGCGCTCGAACTCCTGGAATTCGTGGGACTCGCCGCCAAACGCGACCACCTCGCCCGCAATCTCCCGTACGGCGAACAGCGGAAACTCGAAATCGCCCGCGCACTCGCCAGCGAGCCGGGGCTTCTTCTGCTGGACGAACCCACCGCCGGCATGAACCCGCAGGAAACACGCGCCACGGAAGAACTGGTGTTCGCCATCCGTGACATGGGCATCGCCGTCCTTGTCATCGAGCACGACATGCGGTTCATCTTCAACCTCTGCGACCGTGTCGCCGTCCTCGTCCAGGGCGAAAAGCTCGTCGAAGGAACCTCCGAGGTCGTCCAGGCCGACGAACGCGTCGTCGCCGCCTATCTCGGCACCCCCTTCGAGGGCGAACCGGGAGAGGCGGAAGCCGCCGCGGTCGAGGCCGCCGAGGCCGGGGCCGCCGCAGCCACAGCCGCGGAAGCCGACAGCGACAGCGACAGCGACAGCGACCAGGCTGACGCCGACGCCGGCGCCGACGGCCCCGCGGAAAGCACCACCGGCTCCACCAGCAGCACCAAGGGAGAATCCCAGTGACCGCACTCCTGGAGGTCGAGGACCTCAGAGTCGCCTACGGCAAGATCGAGGCCGTCAAGGGCATCTCCTTCAGCGTCGAGGCCGGCCAGGTGGTCACCCTCATCGGCACCAACGGCGCCGGAAAGACCACCACCCTGCGTACCCTCTCCGGCCTCCTCAAGCCCAGCGGAGGCAGGATCACCTTCGACGGGAAGCCCCTCGCGGACGTCCCCGCCCACAAGATCGTCGCCCTCGGACTCGCCCACTCCCCCGAGGGCCGGCACATCTTCCCGCGCCTCACCATCACGGAGAACCTCCAGCTCGGCGCCTTCCTCCGCAAGGACAAGGAAGGCATCGAGAAGGACATCCAGCGCGCCTACGACCTCTTCCCGATCCTCGGCGAACGCCGCAAGCAGGCCGCGGGCACCCTCTCCGGCGGTGAGCAGCAGATGCTCGCCATGGGACGCGCCCTCATGTCCCGGCCCAAACTGCTCATGCTCGACGAGCCCTCCATGGGCCTCTCCCCGATCATGATGCAGAAGATCATGGCCACCATCGCCGAACTGAAGTCCCAGGGCACCACCATCCTGCTCGTCGAGCAGAACGCCCAGGCGGCACTCTCACTCGCCGACCAGGGCCATGTCATGGAGATCGGCACCATCGCCCTGTCCGGCACCGGACAGGACCTCCTCCACGACGAGTCCGTGCGCAAGGCCTACCTCGGCGAGGACTGAACAACCCCCGCACACACGGCGAGGCCCGCACCCCTAAGGGTGCGGGCCTCGCCTCGTACGCAGGGGGATCAGCCCTTGGCCGCCTTCTTCTCCTCGGCGTCCTGGATGACCGCCTCGGCCACCTGCTGCATCGACATCCGCCGGTCCATGGACGTCTTCTGGATCCAGCGGAACGCCGCCGGCTCCGTCAGCCCGTACTCCGTCTGCAGAACCGACTTGGCCCGGTCCACCAGCTTGCGCGTCTCCAGACGCAGCGTGAGGTCCGCGACCTCGCGCTCCAACGTCTTCAGCTCGTGGAACCGCGACACCGCCATCTCGATCGCCGGGACCACGTCCGTCTTGCTGAACGGCTTCACCAGGTACGCCATGGCCCCGGCGTCCCGAGCCCGCTCCACCAGGTCCCGCTGCGAGAACGCCGTCAGCATCAGCACCGGGGCGATGCTCTCCTCGGCGATCTTCTCGGCGGCCGAGATGCCGTCGAGCTTGGGCATCTTCACGTCCAGGATGACCAGGTCGGGCCGGTGCTCACGGGCCAGTTCCACGGCCTGCTCACCGTCGCCGGCCTCACCGACCACGCTGTAGCCCTCCTCCTCCAGCATCTCCTTGAGGTCGAGCCGGATGAGCGCCTCGTCCTCGGCGATGACGACGCGGGTCGTCAGCGGAGGCACGTGCGACCTGTCGTCGTCGTGGGCGGGCTGGGGCGACTCGGGGGAGGTCACTCGGGCTCCTCGGTACGGGCTCGGGAGATGGTGCTGCTCATGCAGCCTACCCAGAGGCATCCGCCCGTGCTGAACCGGTACACTCTCCGCAGTGCCTGGCCGGGTTGGTGGAATGGTAGACACGGAGGTCTCAAACACCTCTGCTCGCAAGGGCGTGCGGGTTCGAATCCCGCACCCGGCACCGGTGACCTGGAAGCGGATGTCCACGTTCTCGTGACATCCGCTTTTCGCTGTGCGCCGTCACGACGGGTCGCGCGGGGTGGCCGTAGGTGACGGCGCGGGGCTGTCGTCCTCGCCGATGTGGTGGACGCGGACCATGTTGGTGGAGCCCGAGACCCCGGGTGGCGAGCCCGCCGTGATCACGACGGTGTCCCCCTTGCGGCAGCGGCCGTACTTCATGAGGAGTTCGTCCACCTGCTCGACCATGGCGTCGGTGGAGTCGACGTGGGGGCCCAGCAGGGTCTCCACGCCCCAGGTGAGGTTGAGCTGGGAGCGGGTGGCGGGTTCGGGGGTGAACGCCAGGAGGGGGATCGGGGACCGGTAGCGGGAGAGCCGGCGGGCGGTGTCGCCCGACTGGGTGAAGGCGACGAGGAACCGGGCTCCGAGGAAGTCGCCGATCTCGGCCGCGGCGCGGGCGACGGCGCCGCCCTGGGTGCGCGGCTTGTTGCTGTCGGTGAGAGGCGGAAGGCCCCTGGTGAGGAGGTCCTCCTCGGCTGCCGTGATGATGCGGGCCATGGTCCTGACGGTGTCGACGGGGTGGTGTCCGATGCTCGTCTCACCGGAGAGCATGACGGCGTCGGTGCCGTCGATGACGGCGTTGGCGACGTCGGAGGCCTCGGCCCGGGTGGGGCGCGGGTGGTCGATCATGGAGTCGAGCATCTGGGTGGCGACGATGACCGGCTTGGCGTTGCGGCGGGCGAGTTTGATGGCGCGTTTCTGGACGATGGGAACGTGTTCGAGGGGCATTTCGACGCCGAGATCACCGCGGGCGATCATGATGCCGTCGAAGGCGGCGACGATCTCCTCGATGTTCTGCACCGCTTGGGGCTTTTCGACCTTGGCGATGACGGGGAGCCGGCGGCCCTCCTCTTTCATGATGCGGTGGACGTCCTTGATGTCGCGGGCATTGCGCACGAAGGAGAGGGCGATGATGTCGCAGCCGGCCCGCAGGGCCCAGCGGAGGTCGTCCTGGTCCTTCTTGGAGAGGGCGGGCACCGAGACGGCGGCCGTGGGGAGGTTGAGTCCTTTGTGGTCGGAGACCATGCCGCCCTGGACGACGGTGGTGCGGATGCGGGGCCCGTCGACGGCGGTGATGCGCAGGGTGACCTTGCCGTCGTCCACGAGGATGTGTTCGCCGGGGGTGACATCGCCGGCGAGCGCGGGATAGGTGGTTCCGCAGACGTGGCGGTCGCCCTGGGTTCCCTCTTCGGTGGTGATGGTGAAGGTGTCGCCGGGTTCGAGGAGTACGGGGCCCTCGGCGAAGCGGCCGAGTCTGATCTTCGGGCCTTGCAGGTCGGCGAGGACGCCGACACTGCGGCCGGTCTCGGCGGCGGCCCGGCGGGTGTGCCGACAGCGCTGTTCGTGTTCGTCGTGGGTGCCATGGCTGAGATTGAGGCGGGCTACGTCCATTCCGGCTTCGACCACTGCTTTGATCTGGTCGTACGTGTGAGTGGCGGGGCCCAGAGTGCAGACGATTTTCGCTCGGCGCATGGGGCGAGCGTATGCCTTACCGACGGGTAGCCGTCCGGGGTGACATGACGGGCCAACAACCTTTCGATGAAGCGTTTTTGACGGGTTCCGAAGAATACGGTGACGCGCTCCGATGAACATTCCGGAGGGGCTTTCGGGGCGCGTCCCGCCGGCGGGTGCGGGATGTGGGCGGATGCGGTTCATCGCCGGTCGATGAGGGGTGGGGTGAGGTCCGCGGGTTGCCGCGAGGAGGGAATGCCGTCGAGGTGCCTGATGTCGGGGGGCGGCTGGAGCCCGAAGGAGGTGAAGGCGGTGCGTTCGGGCAGGGGGTAGGGCCGGGTGCCGGTGAGGGTGTTGAGGATGGTGGCGCTGCGCCAGGCGGCGAGGCCGAGGTCGGGGGTGCCCACCCCGTGGGTGTGGAGTTCGGCGTTCTGGACGTAGATGGTGCCGGTGATGGCGGGGTGGAGAGCCATGCGGAAGTGGTGGTCGATGTGGGGGCGCCCGCTGTTGTCACGGGCGAGGTGGGGTTCGAGTCCGGACAGGATGGGGTCCAGGGGGCGTTGGCGGTAGCCGGTCGCGAGGATGACGGCGTCGGTGGTGAGGGTGGTGCGGGTGTGCTGCTGGATGTGTTCCAGGTGGAGTTCGATGCGGGAGTCGGTGGTGCGCCTGGCGGTGTGGACGTGGATGCCGGGGGTGAGGGTGGCATCGGGCCATCCGCCGTGCAGGGTGCGGCGGTAGAGCTCGTCGTGGATGGCGGCGATGGTGTCGGCGTCGATGCCCTTGTGGAGCTGCCACTGCGCGGAGACGAGCCGGTCGCGCACGGGTTCGGTGAGGCCGTGGAAGAAGCGGGTGTAGTCGGGGGTGAAGTGTTCGAGGCCGAGTTTGGAGTACTCCATGGGGGCGAACGCCTCGGTTCTGGCGATCCAGTGGATGCGCTCGTGGCCGGCGGGGCGGTGGCGGAGGAGGTCGAGGAAGATCTCGGCCCCCGTCTGGCCGGCGCCGACGACGGTGATGTGCGAGGCGGTGGTGAGGGCGGGGCGGTGGCGGAGGTAGTCGGCGGCGTGGATGACGGGTACGCCGTGGGTGGCGGCGAGGGGGCGCAGCGCGGCGGGGATGTGGGGTTCGGTGCCGATGCCGAGGACGATGTTGCGGGCGTGGGTGCGGCCGAGGGCTTCGGCTGCCCCGTCGGGAGCGATGCGCGTGTAGTCGACCTCGAAGGTGGCGGTGTCGGGGTTCCAGCGGATGGCGTCGACCTGGTGGCCGAAGTGAAGGGTGGGCAGGCTGTCGGAGACCCATCGGCAGTAGGCGTCGTACTCGGCGCGTTGGATGTGGAAGCGCTCGGCGAAGTAGAAGGGGAAGAGCCGGTCGCGGGTCCTCAGGTAGTTGAGGAAGGTCCAGGGGTTGGTGGGGTCGGCGAGGGTGACGAGGTCGGCGAGGAAGGGTACCTGGAGGGTGGCGCCGTCGATGAGGAGGCCGGGGTGCCAGTCGAAGGCGGGGCGCTGCTCGTAGAAGGCGGTGTGGAGGTGGGTGAGGGGCTGGGCGAGGGCGGCCAGGGAGAGGTTGAAGGGGCCGATGCCGATGCCGACGAGGTCGCGAGGGGCTTCGGGGTGGTGGGGTGCGGTGCTCATCGGGGTGTGGTTCCTTCCACCAGGGTGAGGAGGGCGCTGAGGTCTTCGGGTCGGGTGTGGGGGTTGAGGAGAGTGGCCTTGAGCCAGAGGCGACCGTGGTGGTGGGCGCGGCCGAGGACGGCGTGGCCGTTGTGGAGGAGGGTGCGGCGGACGGTGGCGATGGCCTCGTCGGTCGCGTGCAGCGGTCGGAAGAGCACGGTGGTGATGGTGGGCCGGGCATGGAGTTCGAAGGTGGGACTGGCTTCGACGAGGTCGGCGAACCGCTGTGCGAGTGAGCAGACTTGGTCGATGAGGGTGGCGAGTCCGGCGCGGCCGAGGGTCTTCAGGGTGATGGAGATCTTGAGGATGTCGGGGCGCCGGGTGGTGCGCAGGGAGCGTCCGAGGAGGTCGGGGAGGCCGGCTTCGGTGTCGTCGTCGGCGTTGAGGTAGTCGGCGCGGTGGCGCAGGGCGTGGAGGTCCCCGGGGTCGCGGAGGGCGAGGAGGCCGGCCGCCACGGGCTGCCAGCCGAGTTTGTGCAGGTCGAGGGTGACTGTGTGGGCGCGGTCGAGGCCGGTGAGTTTGGGGGCGTGCTGCCGGCTGAACAGGAGCGCGCCTCCGTAGGCGGCGTCGATGTGGAGGCGGGCGCCGTGGGCGGCGCAGACGTCGGCGAGGGCGGGCAGGGGGTCGATGAGTCCGGCGTCGGTGGTGCCCGCGGTGGCGGCGACCAGGTGGGGGCCGGGGTGCCGGCGCAGTGCGGTGGCGAGGGCGGCGGGGTCGAGGGTGCCGCGCGGGGTGGGGATGACGAGGGGGTCGGGCAGCCCGAGGAGCCAGGCGGCACGGGTGAGGGAGTGGTGGGCCGCCTGGCCGCAGACGAGGCGGACGGGGCCGTGCGCCTCGCGGGCGAGGAGGAGGGCGAGTTGGTTGGACTCGGTGCCGCCGGTGGTGACGAGGCAGTCGGCGCCTTGGCGGGTGGGGTCGTCGGGGGTGCCGTACAGGGTGCGGGCGAGGGCTTGGGTGACGAGGGCTTCGAGGGCGGTGGCGGAAGGCGCCTGGTCCCAGGAGTCCAGCGAGGGGTTGAGCACGGCGGCGGCCAGGTCGGCCGCGGTGGCGACGGCGAGCGGGGGGCAGTGCAGGTGGGCGGCGCAGTGCGGGTGGGCGGGGTCGGCCGCGCCTTCGGCGAGGGTGCGGATGAGGTGTGCCGCGGCGTCGGGGTCGCCCTGTTCCGGCAGCACGTCGCCGAGGGCGGCGCGAAGCCGGGCGACGACGGCCTCGGGACCGCCTCGAGGGAGCGGTCCGCCGCGTGCGCGGCTGCCTTCCTCGAGGGCGTGGAGGACGGTGGTGAGGAGAGGGCGCAGGGCGTTGGGGCCCTGGGGTCCTGAGGCGAGGGGCGGCAGGCTCATCGGCGATGTCCTCCAGGCGGGCGGCGGCTGGGGGCCGGGCCTGGTTGTGTGGCGGCCGGGCCCGTCCGGAGGGAACAACGATCCGACCCGAATGGGGGTATCGCGTGAGGCGGGTGGGTCACGGGGTGAGCTGTCGCGCAGGGGGCGCCCCTGGTCAGCGCGGGGTGCGCGCCCCCGACGAGGACGGGTGCGCGGCCCGGGTCGGGTGGGGTGCACGGCGAGGGCGCGGGTGGGGCGCGGGTGGATGCGCGGGCCGGGCGCGGCGCCTGGTCGGGCGGGCACCGGTGTCCGGGCCGACGCGCGCGGCCGGCACGTGTGCGTGGTGCGACACGCCTGCCGGCCGCGGCCGTGGAACCGGAGGGCTCAGCGGGTGCTGGCCTTGATCAGCCTGGTGGCCTGTGCGGGTTCGGTGCGTGCGTCGCCGCCGAAGACCGCGGTGAAGGTCGTGTTCTTGGTGACCTTGCAGGTGATGGCGAGCCTGCCGGTGCGGTCCACCGACGCGGCCCGAATCAGCTTCTTCGCGCCGCCCGCCGGCTGCGCGTAGACCGAGACCTTGCGCTCCTTCCACGTCCTGCCGAGCTTGGCGGTCAGCGTGGCGTTCTTCCCCGCTTTGACGGTGGTTCCGTTGCCGTCCAGGGTCAGCGTCGTCCTGTTGCGCGGGACCTCGACCGTGGCGGTGGCGGTTACCGGGGCGTGCGTGGCGTCGCCGGGGTAGCGAAGGGCGTAGGTGACCTTTCCGCCCGCCTCCGGAGTGTCCTCGATCTCGAACTCCCTGTCGCGCGACAGCCACACCGTGCGGACGCCGAGCGACTTTCCCTTGGGCGAGGCGAGGTCGGTCCGTGTCACCTCGATCGGCAGGGAGCTGGGAAGCCAGGGCAGGGTGAGGCCGAACGTGCCGGTCAGGGTCAGCTTCCCGTCCAGTGCGGCCTTCGCGGGCGCACGGACGCTCAGCCTGGTCACCGCCTTGGTGGCGTCGTCGTACGACCGCAGGACAAGGTTCTTCCCGCTCGCGCCGTCGCTGGTGAGGAGGAACAGCTTGCTGCTGTCGGGAGCCCAGGCCAGGCCGTGCGGCTCCACGAGGTTGTAGTCACCGGTGCTGATGGTCCGGATCGCGATACTGTCTCCGGGCCGGTAGACGTAGGTGTCCACGTGGGTGCCGTACCGGACCCCCACGGCCAGCGTGCCGTCCGGCGCGTACTGGACGGCGTTCGGCTCGCCCTGGATCTGGAAGCTCCTGAGGCCCGCGGCGCCTTCCAGGTCGGGGCGGAGGTTCGTCACGAAGTCGTCGATGCCGTCCGCGGTGACGATCTCCTGCCCGTCGGGCGAGAGTGCGAGGTCCTCTTGGCCTCCGAGGCTGTCGGGCATGATCTGCTTGCGGTGGGCGCGCCTCTGCGCCGTGCCGGAGGAGACGTCGTAGACGGCGAGTTCTTCCGGGGAGCGGTCCTTGTTGCCCGCGACGAGGACACCTTGGCCGTCGCCGGGAGCGGTGGCCAGCTGCGGTGCGGACTCCCACGGCACCCCGCCCGACTGGTTCAGCGTGACGACCGGCTGGGCGCCGGAGAGGTCGAGGGAGCCGATGTCTCCACCGCCCCGGGCGTACGCGCCGTAGCCGAACCAGAGCTTGCCGCCGGCGATGGCCAGGTCCAGCGGGGCGGTGTGCGCGCCGGTCGCGTAGCGGGCGGTCTCCTTGAGGGTGGCCGTGTCGACGGCGGAGATCGCGTCGGCGTCGGGCAGGGCGACGTAGAGCGTGGACGAGTCCCTGCTCAACGCCATTCCGGTGGCGCCGGTCTCGCCGGATATCCGGCCCACGGTCCTGCCCGTGTAGTCGGCGACGACGACGGAGCCGCTCTTCGGGTCGCTGATGAAAACGTAATGGTGGACCCCGTCCACCACCATCTCGCCCCGCGGCCAGTCCGCGGAGATGGGCAGCGTCGTACCGCTGTCCGCGGCGGCGCTCCGTGCGTCCGCCCCGGCGAGGCAGACGGAACCGAGCAGGATGGCGAGCGCCGCCGTTCCCGTGGCGGTGGCTCGGGATCTGGCATGACGAACACGCATGTGTGGTGTCCCCGTTCACAATGTACCCGGCCGTTGCGCAATGGCCGGAATCGGTCGTTGACGAGGTTATGTCACGTCTGGTGCGCGGGTGCGGCCCGGTCCCCCGTGCGAACCTCGGGGAGGATCACTCGTCCTTCGCTCCCTGGCGGATACGCAGGGCCCGGCTCAGGTCGTCGAGTTCGTCGACGAGTCTGCGGCGCATGGCAGGGGTGAGGTCGGCCTCCTGGAGGCACTGTTCGCCGCGGCGCACGGTGGTGGCGTCGATGGCGAAGCGGGGGAAGGCGTGGCGGCCGGCGGCGATGGCGATGGCGGAGCCGCGGCGGGCAGCGACGGCGGGGGCCTCGGCCCAGTAGCGGTCGACGTACTGGGTGAGGATGTCGCTCTGCTCGGGTTGCCAGAAGCCCTGAGCGGTGGCGGTGAACAGGTAGTTGGAGAGGCCGTCGGTGGTGAACATGGCGTCCCACGCGCGGCGTTTGGCGTCGGGGTCGGGGAGGGCGGCGCGGCAGCGGGCGGCGCCTTCCTGGCCGGTGGCGCTGGGGTCGTGCTCGAGTTCGGTGGTGATGGCGTCGTCGTCGACGGCGCCGAGGACGGCGAGCCGGTGGAGGACGCGCCAGCGCAGCTCGGGGTCCAGTTCGGGTCCGCCGGGCACGGTGCCGTCGGCGAGCCAGGCGGCGATGGTGTCGGGGTGGGCGGCGGCGTCGATGAGGTGTCGTACGGCGATCAGGCGCAGGCCGGGCCGGGTGCCGTCCTCGGTACGGCGGACGAGGTCGCGGCACAGGTCGGTGAGGGTGCTCTGGGCCGCGGGGCGCTGGTCGGGGTCGATGAGTCGGTCGGTGATCTGGGCGGCGAAGGTGAGCACGCCGTCGACCAGGGCGAGGTCGCGTTCGTGCGGGAGATGGGCACGGGCCGTCAGGAGATAGGCGTCGGCGGGGTGGTGGCCGTCGCGGACGGCGTCGCGCAGCGCGTTCCAGACGACGGCGCGGGTCAGGGGCTCGGGCAGGCTGGAGAGGCTGTCCTGGACGACCCGGTAGGAGGTGGGGTCGAGGCGGATCTTCGCGTAGGTGAGGTCGCCGTCGTTGAGGACGACCAGGGCGGGAGGCTTGGTGAGGGTGTGGGGTGTGTCCTGGGGGATGTCCAGGTGGAGGCGTTCGCGCGCGACGAGGCGCCGGCCGTCGGCCGGGTCGGTGGTGTGGTCGTAGAGCCCGACGGCGATGCGATGGGGGCGACTGCCGTCGCGGTCGACGGTGAGGGTGGTGGTGTGGCCGTCGGTGGTGGTGAGTCGGGGGGTGAGGGTGTCGACGCCCGTGGTGCGCAGCCAGGTGTCGGCCCAGGCGTGGACGTCGCGGTCGGTGGCCGCGGCGAGGGAGTCGATGAAGTCGGCGAGGGTCGCGTTGCCGAAGCGGTGGCGGGTGAAGTGGAGGTTGATGCCCGCCAGGAAGTCCTTCTCGCCGATCCAGCTGACGAGCTGGCGCAGCGCGGAGGCGCCCTTGGCGTAGGAGATGCCGTCGAAGTTGAGGAGGGCGGAGGCGGTGTCGGGGACGTCGTCGGGGGCGACGGGGTGGGTGGAGGGGCGCTGGTCGGCGTCGTATCCCCAGGCCTTGCGGGCGATGCCGAAGTCGGTCCAGGTGTCGGTGAAGCGGGTGGCCTCGGTGAGGGTCTGGTAGCCCATGTACTCGGCGAAGGACTCGTTGAGCCAGATGTCGTCCCACCAGCGGAGGGTGACGAGGTCGCCGAACCACATGTGGGCCATCTCGTGGGCGATGACCATGGCGCGGGTCTGGCGCTCGGTGTCGGTGACGGCGGAGCGGTGGACGAACTCGTCCCGGAAGGTGACGAGGCCGGGGTTCTCCATGGCTCCCGCGTTGAACTCGGGCACGAACGCCTGGTCGTAGGAGTCGAAGGGGTAGGGCTCCTCGAACTTCTGGTGGTAGCGGTCGAAGCACTGGCGGGTGATCTCGAAGAGTTCGTCCGCGTCGGCGGAGAGGTGGGGAGCGAGGGAGCGGCGGCAGTGGATGCCGAAGGGCAGCCCGCGGTGTTCGGTGCGCAGGGAGTGCCAGGGGCCGGCGGCGACGGCGACGAGGTAGGTCGAGATGAGGGGCGTGGTGGCGGCGCGCCAGGTGCCGTCGCCGTGCTCGGTGGTGATCCCGTTGGCCAGGACGCTCCAGCCTTCGGGCGCGGTGACGGTGAGGTCGAAGGCGGCCTTGAGATCGGGTTGGTCGAAAGCCGCGAACACGCGTTGGACGTCGTCCAGGAAGAGCTGGGTGTAGACGTAGGTCTCGCCGTCGAGGGGGTCGGTGAAGCGGTGCATGCCTTCACCGGTGTGGGAGTAGCGCATGACGGCGTCGATACGCAGTTCGTGGTCGCCGGGGGTGAGGGCCGGCAGGGGGAGCCGGTTCCCGGCGAGGGTGTGCGGGTCGAGGGGGTGTCCGTCGAGGGTGGCGGTGCGCAGCTCGGCGGGCTTGAGTTCGACGAAGGTGTCCGTGGCGGCCTGGCCTTCGCGCACGGTGAAGCGGATGCGGGTGCGGGAGTCGAAGGTGTCCTCGCCACGGGTCAGGTCGAGGGCGATGTCGTAGTGCTGGACATCGAGGAGCCGGGCGCGGGTCTGCGCTTCGTCGCGCGTCAGTACGGACATGAGGGACATGCTGCCTGATGCCACCGACAGGACACAGGGGTGGTCCGGGGACCTGTGGACGAACGGCGGGCCGGCCGGCCCCGGTCAGGGGCGGGCCGGCCGGTCGCCAGGGGTCATTCTCCGGGGTTCGCGCTGGTGGGTGTGGTGTCCTCGGCGATGCGCTCGTGGTGGCGGATGACCTCGGCGATGATGAAGTTGAGGAGCTTCTCGGCGAAGGCGGGGTCGAGTTTGGCGTTCTCGGCGAGCCTGCGCAGCCGGTCGATCTGGTCGGCCTCGCGCGCCGGGTCGGCGGGCGGGAGCTGGTGTGCGGCCTTGAGGTGGCCGACCTGCTGAGTGCATTTGAAGCGTTCGGCGAGCATGTGGACGACAGCGGCGTCGATGTTGTCGATGCTGTCGCGCAGTCGGGCGAGTTCGGCACGGACGGCCGGGTCTTCGTCTCCCGCGGCGGTGTGTCGGGTGGTCATGGCGGTCCACCCTACGGGGCGTGCCGGTGCCTGACGGCCGGCGTCCGGAGTGCGGATCGGTCCACGGGGCGCCGGTCGGGGTGATGGGGTAGGTCGTGCCCGGCCGTTGTCGGTGCGGGCGCTTACAGTGGAGGAGGTGGCGGCGTCTTCAGGGGGTGCGGACGTGGCGGACGGCGGGCCGGTGGAGCATGGCTTTCCGCATCTGGACACGGTGCGGGCGGCGATCACGGCGTTGTACAAGCGGCTGTCGTACGACACCGTCCAGGTGTTCGCGGCGAGTGTGCTGCCCGCCGACGTGGCGTTCTGCGATCAGGACGATCTGCATCTGGGTGCGCAGCGGGTGGCGCGGGAGCTGGTGCGGCATTTCCGGCTGCCGGACGCGCGGATGGTGGTCGGCTTCCGTGAGATGACGTTCGCGGCGAACGTCGAACTCACCTCGGGTCCGGAGTACTTCATCGAGCTGAACGACCGGTTCCGCACGCACCGCAGGGACATCGGCGCGGCCCTGGCGCACGAGGTGATGCATGTGTATCTGCATCGTCTGGGCCTGTCGTTCCCCGGGACGCGGGACAACGAGATCCTCACGGACACGGCGACGGCGTACCTGGGTGCGGGGTGGCTGCTGCTGGACGCGTTCCGGGAGGACGGGGTGTCGTCGCAGAAGCTGGGCTACCTGACGCCGGAGGAGTTCGGTTACGTCGTCGCGAAGCGTGCGCTGGTGTTCGGTGAGGACCCCGAGATCTGGTTCACCAGCCCGCAGGCGTGCACGGCCTATGCGAAGGGGAGGGATCTGGCTCGCCGTGACGGGCAGCAGCCGCCCCTGACGGCGGCGGGCTGGGCGGGTCGCCACCGCTACGCCAGGGACCGCCGCCATGCGCGGGAGCCTGGGGGTCAGGGTGCGCCGGGTGCGCCCGGGGGCGTCGCGTACTCGTTCACGTCGCCCGGTTCGGGGCCGCTGCATGTCGTGTTCCCGTGTCCGACGTGCCATCAGCGGATCAGGGTGCCGGTGCGGGGCCGGGTGCGGGCGCGCTGCGGACTGTGCCGGACGGTGCTGGAGTGCGACACCTGAGAGGTGACGGGGAACACGGTGAATGTCTTTGCCCGTGCGCCGTGGCGCGGGTGAGGGTCGGGACATGAGCACGCACGAGTCGCCGGAGCTGTTCACGGCGGTGTACGAAGGGGATGACGATGCGGTCGTACGACTGCTGCGCTCCGGGGTGAGCGCGGAGTCGGCCGACCCGGAGGGCCAGACGGCCCTGTACGCGGCGGCGGTGGGGGACGCGACGGGCGTGGTGCGGCTGCTGCTGGCGGCGGGCGCGGATCCGGACCGTCTCAGCGCGGGTGCCGACGCCCCGTTGTGCGGGGCGGCCTGCGGGGGCCATGTGGAGGTCGTGCGGGCGTTGCTGTCGGCCGGGGCGACGCCGGACCTGGCGGAGGAGTACGGGTTCCGGGCGTTGACGTGGGCGGTGCGGCGGGGGTGCACGGAGGTGGTCCGGGTCCTGCTGGCGGCGGGCGCGGATCCGAACCTGCCCGGGCCCGAGGGTGAGCCACCGCTGGTGGCGGCTGCCCGGCGTGGCTCGCCCGGCTGCGTCGAGGCGCTGGTGGCACACGGGGCGCGGGGGCGGGAGCAGGCGCTCGCGACGGCGCGGCGCTGGACGGGGCTGGATGTCGCGGCGGAGCTCCGCGCGGGACTCGAGGCCGCCTACGGTCCGGGGCACGAGTATGTGACACGCCGCTGGGAGGAGGAGCCGGGCACGGTGACCGTGGAGGTGTCGCTGCTGCGGGACGGGCGGCCGGCGGCGGGGAACGACCAGCAGACGGGGCATGCCGCGATCGTGGCTCTGCTGGCGGCGGGGGACGGCGTGGAAGCGGGCCGGTAGGCGGCGGGACGGGGAAGCCGACCGGTAGGCGGGGGCGGGTGGAGGAAGGGGCCCGAGCGCGGTCGGCGTGTGCGCCGGGGGCGTGCCGAGCCGGTCTCCCCGGGTGCGTGGCGGTCGCATCGACCGTCGTGGGGGCCGGGTTGACCGACGTTCAGGCGCGACGGTGCTCACCGCGCCCCGTACACCGTCCCCGGAAGCTCCGCCTCGGCCACGAGCCTTCGGGCCGTCTCCCCCGCCTCGGCCGGTGTCCACCGTGCTCCCTTGTCCGCCGTCGGGCCCGGACGCCAGCCCTCCATGACCGTGATGCGGCCGCCCGCCGCCTCGAACACCCGGCCGGTGACGGTGTCGGCGGCGGAGCCGAGCCAGACGACGAGGGGTGAGACGTTCTCGGGGGCCATCGCGTCGAACCCGGAGTCGGGGGCCGCCATCGACTCGGCGAACGTGTGCTCGGTCATGCGGGTGCGTGCGGCGGGGGCCACGGCGTTGACCTGGACGCCGTAGCGCCCGAGTTCCGCCGCCGCGACCAGCGTCAGGGCGACGATCCCGGCTTTCGCCGCGCTGTAGTTGCCCTGCCCGACCGAACCGAGCAGTCCGGCTCCGCTGCTGGTGTTGACGATCCTGGCGCTCGGGACGCGTCCCGCCCTCGCCTCGGCCCGCCAGTGCGCCGCCGCGTGCTTGAGCGGCAGGAAGTGCCCGGTGAGGTGGACGCGCAGCACGGCGTCCCAGTCGTCCGCGTCGAGGTTGACCAGCATCCGGTCGCGCAGGAATCCCGCGTTGTTGACGAGGGTGTCCAGGCGGCCGTACGCCGTGAGGGCGGTGGCCACGAGAGACGCGGCTCCCTCGCTGGTGGCGATGTCGCCCGCGTGGTCGGTCGCCTCGCCGCCCGCCGCACGGATCTCCTCGACGACCCGTGCGGCCGGGCTGTCCACGCCCGACGCGCCGTCGAGGCCGACTCCGAGGTCGTTGACGACGACCTTGGCGCCCTCGGCGGCGAACGCCAGGGCGTGGGCGCGGCCGAGGCCACGGCCCGCTCCGGTGACGATCACGACCCGGCCTTCAGCGACACCCGTCACGTGAATTCACCCTCTCCGGTCTTGTTCGCGGTCCTTGTTGACGGTCGCCGCGTCGAGGAACGCCGGGCGTTCGCCTCCTCCGTGGACGAGGAGGCTGGCGCCGGTGATGTACGCGGCGGCGTCCGAGGCGAGGAAGACGGCGGCCCGGCCGATGTCGGAGGGCTCGGCCAGCCGTCCGAGCGGGACGGTGCGGGAGACGGCGGCGACGCCGTCCTGACCGCCGTAGTGCAGAAGGGACAGTTCGGTGCGGACCATGCCCGCGACCAACGTGTTGACGCGTACCTCGGGTGCCCACTCCACGGCCATGGAGCGGGCCAGGTTCTCCAGTCCCGCCTTGGCCGCGCCGTAGGCGGCGGTGCCGGGTGAGGGGCGGCCGCCGCTGACGCTGCCGATCATGACGACCGCCCCTTCGGCCCGCTTGAGGTGGTCGTACGCGGCGAGGGACACGGTCAGGGGGGCGATGAGGTTGAGGTGGACGACGCGGGCGTGGCGTTCGGGTGCCGCGGCGGCCAGGGGGCGGTAGGGGGAGCCGCCCGCGTTGTTGACCAGGACGTCCAGGCCTGGGAGTCCGCCGAAGAAGTCCTGTACGGCAGGGGGGTCGCACACGTCGAGTCGGGCGAACTCGGCTCCCGGGATCGGGTTCTCGGGGGGCCGCCGGGCGCACACGACGACGTGGGCGCCGGCTTCGGCGAAGGCGCGGGCGATCCCGGCGCCGACGCCGCGGGTTCCTCCGGTGATGACGGCGGTCCGGCCGCGAAGATCCTGGGCGGTCCCGTCGCGCGAGTTTTCCACAGGCTCTCCCGTCGGGATGCGGCGGCTGCTAGCTTCGAATCACACCTAACAAACGTTTGGTGGAAAGGTAGCTGATGTGCCCATGGGTGTCTCCACCTCGTGCCCGGAAAAAGGGATCGCGGTCGTCACGGTCGACTTCCCGCCGGTGAACGCGCTGCCGGTCAGCGGCTGGTACGACCTCGCCGACGCCCTCAGGTCGGCGGGCCGCGACTCCGGGATCCGCTGTGTCGTCCTAGCCGCCCGGGGGCGCGGTTTCAACGCGGGTGTGGACATCAAGGAGATACAGAAGGAGGGCGGCAGGGCGCTGGCCGGGGCGAACCGCGGCTGCTTCGAGGCGTTCGCCGCGGTGTACGAGTGCGAGGTCCCGGTGGTGGCGGCCGTGCGGGGCTTCTGCCTGGGCGGCGGGATAGGGCTGGTCGGCAACGCGGACGCGATCGTGGCGAGCGAGGACGCCGTCTTCGGGCTGCCGGAGCTGGACCGCGGCGCCCTGGGCGCGGCCACGCATCTGGCGCGGCTCGTGCCCGCGCAGTTGATGCGCACGCTCTACTACACCTCGCGCACGGTGACGGCGGCCGAGTTGCACGCACACGGCTCGGTGTGGCGGGTCGTGCCGAGGGAGGGCCTGACGGCGGCGGCGCTGGAGCTGGCCGGGGAGATCGCGGCCAAGGACGGCGAGCTGTTGCGGCTCGCCAAAGCCGCGATCAACGGGATCGATCCGGTCGATGTGCGACGCAGCTACCGGTTCGAGCAGGGGTTCACCTTCGAGGCGCATGTCACGGGCGTGGCGGACCGCGTCCGGAACACCTTCGGAACGGCGGGAGGGAAAGGGGAGCGGGTCGGGGGGCCCGGCGAGGCGGAGGAACCGAAGGGGTCGCGGACGTCCGGGAAGGAGGACGCATGACGGACAAGACGATGACGGCGGACGAGGCCGTCGCACGACTGGAGAGCGGCATGACCGTCGGTATCGGGGGCTGGGGTTCGCGGCGCAAACCGATGGCCCTGGTGCGGGCACTGCTGCGCTCCCCCGTCACCGATCTCACGGTGGTGTCGTACGGCGGCCCGGATGTCGGGATGCTCGCGGCGGCTGGGCGGATCCGCAGGCTCGTGGCGGCGTTCGTGACGCTGGACACGGTGCCGCTCGAACCGCACTACCGGGCGGCCCGGGAGAGCGGCGCGTTCGAGCTGGTGGAGGTGGACGAGGCGATGTTCATGTGGGGGCTGCGCGCCGCGGCGAACCGACTGCCCTTCATGCCGGTGCGGGCGGGTGTGGGATCCGATGTGATGCGGGTCAACCCCGGTCTGCGGACCGTCGCTTCGCCCTACGCCTCGGACGGGTGGCCCTTCACCGCGGGCGGAGCGAGCGGCGGGGACGGGGAAGAAGGGCAAGGGAGCGAGGGCGCCGACGGGTCCGGTGCGCGTGAGGAGTTCGTCGCGATGCCCGCGCTGCGGATGGACGCGGCCCTGGTGCACGTCAATCGTGCGGACCGGCTGGGCAACGGCCAGTATCTGGGTCCGGACCCGTACTTCGACGATCTGT
The DNA here is from genome assembly GCF_040650555.1 of Streptomyces sp. NPDC048664. Lineage (NCBI taxonomy): Bacteria > Bacillati > Actinomycetota > Actinomycetes > Kitasatosporales > Streptomycetaceae > Streptomyces > Streptomyces sp. NPDC048664. The sequence goes on from NZ_JBEZHK010000026.1 coordinate 83,923, forward strand.
TCTGCGAGGCGGCGGACGCGGCGTTCCTGTCCTGTGAACGGATCGTGGACACGGCGGAGCTCGTGAAGGAGGCGGCGCCGCAGACCCTGCTGATCAAACGGCACACGGTGACCGGTGTGGTGGAGGCCGCCGGCGGTGCGCACTTCACGTCCTGCGCCCCCGATCAAGGCCGCGACGAGGCCTTCCAGAAGCACTACGCGACCACCCCCTGGCCGACGTTCGCCGCGCGGTTCCTCGGCGGCGACGAGCACGACTACCGGGCGGCCGTCCGGGCCTGGCACGAGGAGGGCTCATGAGCGCCGCGACCCGGGCCGAGTACTGCGTGATCGCCTGTGCCGAAGCGTGGCGGGGCGCGGGCGAGATCCTCGCGAGCCCGATGGGAACGGTGCCGTCCATCGGGGCACGGCTCGCGCGGCACACGTTCTCACCGGATCTGCTGCTCACCGACGGCGAGGCGATGCTCGTGGGGGTGGACGGCACGGTGGAGGGCTGGCTGCCCTACCGCCAGCATCTGGCGCTGGTCACCGGCGGCCGGCGGCACGTGATGATGGGCGCGAGCCAGATCGACCGCTTCGGCAATCAGAACATCTCCTGCGTCGGCGCGTGGGAGCTGCCCCGGCGGCAGCTGCTCGGAGTGCGCGGCGCTCCGGTCAACACGCTCAACAATCCGACGAGTTACTGGATACCCAGGCATGCGCGCCGGGTGTTCGTGGAGCGGGTCGACATGGTGTGCGGGGTGGGCTACGACCGGGTGGCCCCGCTCGCGGCCACCGCGCGCTTCCACCGGATCCCGCGGGTGGTGTCCGACCTCGGGGTCTTCGACTTCGCCACCGCCGACCACTCGATGAGGCTGGCCTCGCTGCACCCGGGGGTGACGGTCGAGGAGGTGCGGGAGGCGACGGGCTTCGAGCTGACCGTCCCCCGGGAGGTGCCGCACACCCGTGAACCCACGGTCGAGGAAATGCGGTTGATACGCGAGGTACTCGATCCGCAGGGGACGCGGGAGCGCGAGGTGCCCGATCCGGTGCGTGCGAGGCGCGGGGAAGGTGGCCGCTGATGGAGACGGCGCTGACCCGGCTCGTCGGTGTGCGTCATCCCCTCGTGCAGACGGGCATGGGGTGGGTCGCGGGCCCGCGCCTGGTCTCCGCGGCGGCGAACGCGGGCGCGCTGGGCATCCTGGCCTCGGCGACCATGACGCCCGCCCGGTTGCGCGCGGCGATACGGGAGGTGCGGTCGCGGACCAGCGCTCCGTTCGGGGTGAATCTGCGCGCGGACGCCGGGGACGCGGACGAGCGGGTGCGGATCATCGTGGAGGAGGAGGTGCGGGTGGCGTCCTTCGCGCTGGCGCCGTCGAAGGAACTGATAGGCCGCCTCCGGGACGCGGGTGTGGTCGTCATACCGTCCGTCGGTGCGCGCCGGCACGCCGAGAAGGTGGCCGACTGGGGGGCGGACGCGGTGATCGTGCAGGGTGGCGAGGGAGGAGGGCATACCGGGGAGGTGGCGACGAGCGTGCTGTTGCCGCAGGTGGTGGACGCGGTGGACATACCGGTGGTGGCGGCGGGCGGCTTCCACGACGGCCGCGGCCTGGTCGCGGCACTGGCGTACGGCGCGGCCGGCATGGCGATGGGCACCCGGTTCCTGCTCACCTCGGACTCCACCGTTCCGGACGCGGTGAAGGCCAGATACCTGGCGGCGACCGTCAAGGACGTCACCGTGACGACGGCGGTGGACGGTCTGCCGCACCGGATGCTGCGCACCGCGCTGGTCGAGTCCCTGGAGCGGGCGGGGCGGGGGCGGGCCCTGCTCCGGGCGGTGCGCAGCGCGGCCGGATTCCGCAGGCTGTCGGGCCTGACCTGGTCCCGGATGGTGCGGGACGGTCTCGCGATGCGGCACGGCAAGGGCATGACGTGGAGCCAGACGCTGCTCGCGGCGAACACGCCGATGCTGCTGAAGTCGGCGATGGTGGACGGGCGTACGGATCTGGGGGTGATGGCCGCCGGGCAGGTCGCCGGTGTCATCGAGGACCTTCCGTCGTGCGCGGAGCTGGTCGAGAGGGTGATGGCCGAGGCCCGGGAGGTCCTGGGCACGCTGCCGGACCTCGGCGGCCGCGCCACCGGTTGACCCACGCGGTCGCCCACCCGACGGGGGCGACGGTTCGGGCGAGGTCACGGCAGCCTGGTGGCCCGGCCGCCGGGCCGGTGGGGGGCAGCAACCCGGGGCGACGGCGGCGAGCAGGTCGCGTCCGGGTGCGGGTGCGGGGTCAGAGGCGTTCGATGATGGTCACGTTGGCCTGGCCGCCTCCCTCGCACATGGTCTGGAGGCCGAAACGCCCGCCGGTGCGCTCCAGTTCGTGCAGCAGGGTGGTCATCAGACGGGCGCCGGTCGCACCCAGGGGGTGGCCGAGGGCGATGGCGCCGCCGTTGACGTTGACCCTGTCCGGGTCCGCGCCGGTCTCCTTGAGCCAGGCGAGGACGACCGGGGCGAAGGCCTCGTTGATCTCGACGAGGTCGATGTCGTCCAGGGTGAGGCCGGTCTTCTTCAGCGCGTGCGCCGTCGCCGGTATGGGAGCCGAGAGCATGCGGATCGGGTCCTCGCCGCGCGCGGACAGGTGGTGGACGCGGGCGCGCGGGGTCAGGCCGTGTTCGTGGACGGCGCGTTCCGAGGCGAGCAGCAGGGCCGCCGCGCCGTCGGAGACCTGGGAGGAGCAGGCGGCGGTGACGGTGCCACCGTCCAGCACCGGTCTCAGCGCGGCCATCTTCTCCAGGGAGGTGTCCCTGCGCGGGCCTTCGTCCGTGGTGACCCCGGCACAGGGGACGGTCTCGCGTGCGAAGCGCCCGGTGTCGATCGCGTGCAGGGCGCGGCGGTGGGAGCGGAGTGCGAACTCCTCCTGGTCGCGGCGGCTGATGCCCCACTTCGCGGCGATGAGTTCGGCGCCGTGGAACTGGTTGACGGGCTGGTCGCCGTAGCGTGCGCACCAGCCCTCGCTGCCCGCGAACGGCCCCTGGGTCAGTCCCAGCGGTTCGGCGGCCTGGCGGGAGGCGAAGGCGATCGGGATCTGCGTCATGTTCTGGACGCCGCCCGCGACCACGAGGTCCTGGGTGCCGGACAGCACCGCCTGCGCGGCGAAGTGGACGGCCTGCTGGGAGGAGCCGCACTGGCGGTCGACCGTGACGCCCGGGACCTCCTCGGGCAGTCCGGCCGCGAGCCAGCAGGTGCGGGCGATGTCACCGGCCTGGGGCCCGACCGTGTCCAGGCAGCCGAAGACGACGTCCTCCACCGCGGCGGGGTCCACGCCCGAGCGTTCGATCAGGGCGCGCAGCACGTGCGCACCGAGGTCGGCCGGATGGACCGTGCCGAGTCCGCCCCGGCGCCGCCCGACGGGTGTGCGGACCGCTTGCACCACATATGCCTCGGCCATGGCCGGCTCCTTCGCTCGGAAAGGGCGTTCACATCGGGCTACTCGCGTACGGCGATCCCGTCGAGGACCATCGACAGGTACTGGCGGGCGATCTCCTCCGGGCTGTGCTGTCCGCCGGGCCGGTACCAGGAGGCGGCGACCCACACGGTGTCGCGCACGAACCGGTAGGTGAGGCGGATGTCGAGGTCGGCGCGGAAGACGTGGGCGGCGACTCCGCGTTCGAGGGTGGACAGCCAGGCCTTCTCGAATCTGCGCTGCGAGTCGGCGAGGAAGGTGAACCGGTCCTGGGCCACCAGGTGCCGGGACTCCTTCTGGTAGATCGCGACGGCCGCGCGGTGCCGGTCGATCTCGCGGAAGGACTCGGTGACCAGCGCCTCCAGGGTCTCGCGCGGGCCGAGTCCGGCGTCGAGGACGGTGTCGTAGCCGTCCCAGAGTTCGTCGAGGAAGGTGCGCAGGATCTCCTCCAGCATCGATTCCTTGGAGTCGAAGTGGTAGTAGAGGCTGCCCGCGAGCATTCCGGCGTGGTCCGCGATCTTGCGTACGGTGGTCGCGTTGTAGCCCTGTTCGGCGAACACCTCGGCGGCGGTGTCCAGGAGTTCGCGGCGACGGGCGGGCGCGGCGGTCACCGGGGGCTTCTTCTTGGTCGGCACGGTCCCATTGTGGTCCCGGCAGGCGGGCGCATCGCGGCCGCCTAGGGGTGCTGGCTGCTGACGGCGACGACCTCGCCGGTCATGTAGGAGGAGTATCCGGAGGCCAGGAACACGATCACGTTGGCCACCTCCCAGGGTTCGGCGTGGCGGCCGAAGGCCTCGCGGGCGGTCAGCTCCTCCAGCAGTTCGGGGGTGGTCACCTTGGCGAGGTGGGGGTGCAGGGCGAGGCTCGGGGAGACCGCGTTGACGCGCACCCCGTACGCGGCGGCCTCGATCGCGGCGCACCGGGTCAGGGCCATGACGCCCGCTTTGGCGGCGGCGTAGTGCGCCTGTCCGGCCTGGGCGCGCCAGCCGATCACCGACGCGTTGTTGACGATCACACCGCCGCCGGTCTCCTTCATCGAGCGCAGCGCGGCGCGCAGGCAGCGGAAGGTGCCGCTCAGGGTGACGTCGAGGACGGTGGACCACTGCTCGTCGGTCATGTCGGTGAGGGGGGCGGTGCCACCGAGGCCCGCGTTGTTGACGACGATGTCGAGTCGGCCGTGGGTGCGGTGGGCCGTCTCGAAGAGGGCCCGCACCTGGGTCTCGTCGGTGACGTCGCAGGGGGTGGCGGTCACGGCGCCGGGGAACTCCCGGGCCAGTTCGGCCTCGTGCTCCTTCAGGCGGCGCGTGTGGGCGTCACTGATCAGCACCTGCGCGCCTTCCTCCAGGAAGCGGCGGGCCGTCGCTCCCCCGATCCCGGCACCCGCCGCCGCGGTGATGACGGCTGTGCGGCCCCTCAGCAGCCCATGGCCCGGTGTGTACGACGGACTCTCGACGCCTGTCATGGCCTCACGCTAACCTACCAAACACTTGTTAGGGAAGGATGGTGACCGTGGACCTCGCCCACTCCCCCGCCGACGAGGCCTTGCGCGCCGAGGCCCGGTCCTGGCTCGCGGAGCACGTGCCCGCGGTGCCGCTGCCGTCCCTGGAGACCGAGCGCGGGTTCGCCGCCCATCGCGCCTGGGAGGCCGAACTCGCGGCGGACCGCTGGTCGGTGGTGTCCTGGCCGGCCGCGTACGGGGGGCGGGACGCGGGGCTGACGGGGTGGCTGGTCTTCGAGGAGGAGTACTACGCGGCGGGGGCCCCGGGCCGCGTGGGGCAGAACGGGGTCGGTCTGCTGGCGCCGACGCTGTTCGAGCACGGGACGCCGGAGCAGCGGGCCCGGGTGCTGCCGCCGATGGCCCGTGGCGAGGTGGTGTGGGCGCAGGCGTGGTCGGAGCCCGAGGCGGGTTCCGACCTCGCGTCGCTGCGCTCCAGGGCGGTGCGCGCGGCGGGGGGTTGGCGCGTGAGCGGGCAGAAGGCCTGGTCGTCGCGGGCGACGTTCGCCGACCGGGCGTTCGGTCTCTTCCGCAGCGATCCGGACACTCCCCGGCCGCATCAGGGCCTCACCTATCTGATGTTCGACCTGCGGGCCCCCGGGGTGACGGTCCGTCCGGTCGGCCGTCTCGACGGCAAGCCGGCCTTCGCCGAGCTGTTCCTGGACGACGTGTTCGTGCCCGACGAGGACGTGATCGGCGAGCCCGGCCAGGGCTGGCGGGTGGCCATGGCCACGACGGGCAACGAGCGCGGACTCACCCTGCGCTCCCCCGGCCGCTACCGGGCCGCCGCCGACCGGCTGCTGCGGTTGTGGCGGGAGCGCGGCTGCCCCGCGTCGGCGCGGGAGGGGGTGGCCGACGCCCTGATCGGCGCCCGCGCCTACGAGTTGTTCACCTACGCGGGCGCCTCCCGCGTCCTTGAGGGCGAGGCGATGGGGCCCGAGGCCAGCCTGAACAAGGTGTTCTGGTCGGAGTACGACATCGCGCTGCACGAGACGGCGCTCGACCTGCTGGGCGAGGACGGCGAGTGGGCGGACGGCGAGTGGGGGCAGGGCTATGTGTTCTCCCTGGCGGGTCCCGTCTACGCCGGTACGAACGAGATCCAGCGCGACATCATCGCCGAGCGGCTGCTCGGCCTGCCGAAGGGGCGCCGCTGATGCGTTTCCTGCTCGACGAGGAACAGCGTGCCTTCGCGCGCTCGCTGGACGCGATGCTGACCTCGGCGGCGACACCGTCGGTCGTCAGGGCGTGGAGTGCGGGCGAACACGGCGCGGGACGCAGGCTGTGGGCGCGGATCGCGGAGGCCGGGGTGTTCGCGCTGGCGGTGCCCGAGGCCTACGAGGGCCTGGGCCCGCTGCCGGTGGAGCTGGCCGCGGCCTTCGTGGAGCTGGGGCGGCACGCGGTGCCGGGTCCGCTGGTGGAGACGGTGCTGGCGGCCGTCCTGCTGTCGAAGGCCGCGGCTGGTTCCACCGGCAGCGGCCCCGAGCAGGCCGCGCGGCTGCTGCCACAGCTGGCCTCCGGCAAGGTCATGGCCACGGTGGGCGCGCCGTACGCGCTGGACGGGGACGCGGCCGACGCCGTGCTGGCGCTCGACGGGTGCCGGATGCGGCTGGCGCCGGGCTGCCGCCCCGTGACGCGGGCTTCGCTGGACCCGGCCCGACGGCTCGCCACGCCGCTGCCGGGCGGTGAACCCGTGCCGGGGGTTCCCGGCGCGGACGCGTTCGCCTGGGCGCGTCTCGCGACCGCCGCCCAGGCCTTCGGGGTCGGGCTGACGCTGCTCGACCGGACCGTGGCGTACGCGGGGCAGCGACAGCAGTTCGGGGTGCCCATCGGCTCGTTCCAGGCGGTCAAGCACCGGCTCGCCGACGCGCGGATCGCGCTGGAGTTCGCGCGGCCCCTGCTGTTCGGGGCGGCCGTGACCATGGACCCGGTGGACGTCGCCGCCGCCAAGGTCGCGGCCTGCGAGGCGGCCTACGGGACGGCGCGGACGGCGCTGCAGGTGCACGGCGCGATCGGGTACACCGCGGAGTACGACCTGTCGCTGTGGCTGACGAAGGCCCGGGCGCTGCGCTCGGCGTGGGGCACCCCGCGGGAGTGCCGGGACACCGTCCTCGATCTGGCTCGCCCCCGCCCCTGAGAGCGCGGCCCTCGCACCGGGCACCTCCGAGAACCCCGCGGCCGTGCCCCGCCCGGCCGGGCGTCACCCGTGTTCGCTACTTTGTTCGCTGCCGCCCCACCGGCACGGTGTCCGCCCGCCCCACCGGCTCATCCGTCCCCCTCTCCCCCTCAGTACCTGTTCAAGGAGCCGGCCGTGGAGTCCGAGTCCACCGTCACCACCTGCTACCGCCACGCCAAGGTGGAGTCCCACGTCCGCTGCACGCGGTGCGACCGCCACATCTGCCCCGACTGCATGCGCGAGGCGGCCGTCGGCCACCAGTGCGTGGAGTGCGTCAAGGAGGGCGCGCGCTCGATCCGCCAGGCCCGCACGGCGTTCGGCGGCCGGATCACGACGGCGCCCGTGGTGACGTGCGTCCTGATCGGCCTCAACGTCCTCGCCTACCTCGCGGAGCTGGTGCGCCCGGCGGTCGAGGACCGGTTCGCCATGCTGGGCGCGGGTCTGCGCGGCCCGGACGGCGGGCACTACCTGTGGGAGCACCCGTACCCCCTGGGACTGAGTCCGGAAGGGGTCGCCGGCGGGCAGTGGGAGCGGCTGCTGACCGGCGCGTTCCTGCATCTGCCGCCCACCGAGGGGACGTTCGGGATCCTGCACATCGTGATGAACATGGTGTCGCTGTGGAACATCGGACGGGTGGTGGAGGCGCAGCTGGGCCGGGTCCGCTACGTCTCGCTCTATCTGCTGTCGGCGCTCGGCGGTTCGGTGCTCGTCCTGCTGCTCGCCCCGACCCACGACGTGGTCGGCGCCTCCGGCGCGATCTTCGGGCTCGGCGCCGCGTACTACGTCATGGGCCGCCGGCTCGGCGCCGACATGAGCCAGGTCAACCGCTATCTGATCGGCCTGCTGATATGGATGGCGGTCTCCGCCGGGCTCACGTCCTGGCAGGCCCACCTCGGCGGTCTGCTCGCGGGAGGCCTGGTGACGCTGGTGTTCGCGTACGTGCCCCGCGGCCCGCGCCGCGGCCTGATCCAGACGGCCGTCTGCCTCGGGCTGCTGACGCTGCTGGTCGTGCTGACCGCGGGCAAGGTGACTCAGCTGACGGCCTGACGGCTCGTCCCGCCCGGTCCGGTCCGCCCGTGCACGGGCGACGGCGCCCGCCCCCTGGTCCGGTCGGGGACTGGGGCGGGCGCCGTCCGTGTTCCGTACGCCTTTGTACGGGACGTGGGTGGGCGGCCGTCAGATGACATCAGGCCGCGTGCGCGGAGCGCTCAGACCGCCAGCGCGCGGTCCGTCGGGCGGATCGGGGCGGGCAGTTCGCTGGCGCCGGTGAGGAAGCGGTCCACGCCGCGCGCCGCCGAACGGCCCTCGGCGATGGCCCACACGATCAGGGACTGGCCGCGGCCCGCGTCACCGGCCACGAACACGCCCGGCACATTGGTCTGGAAGTCGGCGTCCCGGGCGACGTTGCCGCGCTCGTCCAGGTCGAGGCCGAACTGCTCCACCAGGCCGTTGGCCCGGTCGGTGCCGGTGAAGCCCATCGCCAGGGTGACCAGCTGCGCCGGGATCCTGCGCTCGGTGCCGGGCTTGTGGGTCGGCCTGCCGTCCACGAACTCCACCTCGATGAGGTGCAGCCACTGCACGTTGCCGTCCTCGTCGCCCTCGAAGTGGGTGGTGGAGACGGAGTAGACCCGCTCACCGCCCTCCTCGTGCGCGGAGGTGACCTTGTAGAGCATCGGGAAGGTCGGCCAGGGCTGGGCGGCCGCGTTCCGCTCCTCGCCCGGGCGGGGCATGATCTCCAGCTGGGTCACGGAGGCCGCGCCCTGGCGGTGGGCGGTGCCCACGCAGTCCGCGCCGGTGTCGCCGCCGCCGATCACGACGACGTGCTTGCCCTCGGCCGAGATCGGGGCGGTGACGAAGTCGCCCTCCTGGACCTTGTTGGACAGCGGCAGGTACTCCATCGCCTGGTGGACGCCGGCCAGTTCCCGGCCGGGGACCGGAAGGTCGCGGGAGGTGGTGGCGCCGGCCGCGACGACCACGGCGTCGTACCGCTTGCGCAGGTCGGTCGCCTTGAGGTCGAGGCCGATCTCGACGCCGGTGCGGAAGCGGGTGCCCTCCGCGCGCATCTGCTCGATACGGCGGTTGATGTGCCGCTTCTCCATCTTGAACTCGGGGATGCCGTAGCGGAGCAGGCCGCCGACGCGGTCGGCGCGCTCGTACACCGCGACCGTGTGGCCGGCCCGGGTCAGCTGCTGGGCGGCGGCGAGGCCGGCCGGTCCCGAGCCGATGACCGCGACGGTCTTGCCCGACAGGCGCTCGGGGGCCTGCGGCTTGACGTCGCCGCCGTCCCACGCCTTGTCGATGATCGAGACCTCGACGTTCTTGATGGTGACGGGCGGCTGGTTGATGCCGAGCACACACGCCGACTCGCACGGGGCGGGGCACAGGCGGCCGGTGAACTCCGGGAAGTTGTTCGTGGCGTGCAGCCGCTCGGAGGCCTCGGTCCAGTCCTCGCGGTAGGCGTAGTCGTTCCACTCGGGGATGAGGTTCCCGAGCGGGCAGCCGTTGTGGCAGAACGGGATGCCGCAGTCCATGCAGCGGCTCGCCTGCTTGCTGATGATCGGCAGCAGCGAGCCGGGAACGTAGACCTCGTTCCAGTCCTTGACGCGCTCGTCCACCGGGCGGGACGTGGCGACCTCGCGGCCGTGCGTCAGGAAGCCCTTGGGGTCAGCCATTGGTCGCCGCCTCCATCATCTTCTCGGTGACCTCGGTCTCGGTCAGACCGGCTCGCTCGGCGGCGTCCTTGGCGGCGAGCACTGCCTTGTACGTGCTGGGGATGATCTTGCTGAAGCGCTCCACGGCGACCGGCCATTCGGCGAGCAGCTTCTCCGCGACCGTGGAGCCGGTGTCCTCGGCGTGGCGGCGCACCACGTCGTGCAGCCACTGCTTGTCGCCCTCGTCCAGCGCCTCGATCGCGCCCTGGTTGCCGGGGTTGACGTTGTCCCGGTCCAGGTCGATGACGTAGGCGACGCCACCCGACATGCCCGCCGCGAAGTTGCGGCCGGTCTCGCCGAGGACGACCGCGTGGCCACCGGTCATGTACTCGCAGCCGTGGTCGCCCACGCCCTCGGAGACCACCAGCGCGCCGGAGTTGCGGACGCAGAACCGCTCGCCGGTGCGGCCGCGCAGGAACAGTTCGCCGCCGGTGGCACCGTAGGCGATGGTGTTGCCCGCGATGGTCGAGTACTCGGCGAGGTGCTCGGCGCCCCGGTCCGGGCGGACGATGACACGGCCGCCGGACAGGCCCTTGCCGACGTAGTCGTTGGCGTCGCCCTCCAGGCGCAGGGTGATGCCGCGCGGCAGGAAGGCGCCGAAGGACTGGCCCGCGGAGCCGGTGAAGGTGATGTCGATGGTGTCGGCGGGCAGGCCCGCGCCGCCGAACTTCTTCGTCACCTCGTGGCCGAGCATGGTGCCGACGGTGCGGTTGATGTTGCGGATGCCGATCTGCGCGCGCACCGGCTGGGCGTCGGCCTGGGAGTCCGCGGCCAGGGCGTCGGCGGCGAGCTTGATCAGCTCGTTGTCGAGCGCCTTCTCCAGGCCGTGGTCCTGGGCGGCGATCTGGTGGCGCACGGCGTTCTCGGGCAGGTCGGGCACGTGGAACAGCGGTGCCAGGTTCAGGCCCTGCGCCTTCCAGTGGTCGACGGCGCGGGTCACGTCGAGGACGTCGGCGTGGCCCACGGCCTCCTCGATGGAGCGGAAGCCGAGTTCCGCGAGCAGTTCGCGGACCTCTTCGGCGATGAACTCGAAGAAGTTCACGATGTACTCGGCCTTGCCGGTGAAGCGGTCGCGCAGCACCGGGTTCTGGGTGGCGACGCCGACCGGGCAGGTGTCCAGGTGGCAGACGCGCATCATGATGCAGCCGGACACGACGAGGGGGGCGGTGGCGAAGCCGAACTCCTCGGCGCCGAGCAGCGCCGCGACGACGACGTCACGGCCGGTCTTCAGCTGGCCGTCGGTCTGCACGACGATGCGGTCGCGCAGTCCGTTGAGCAGCAGCGTCTGCTGGGTCTCGGCGAGGCCGAGCTCCCAGGGGCCGCCGGCGTGCTTGAGGGAGGTCAGCGGGGAGGCACCGGTGCCTCCGTCGTGGCCGGAGATCAGGACGACGTCCGCGTGCGCCTTGGAGACACCGGCGGCGACCGTGCCGACACCGACCTCGGAGACCAGCTTGACGTGGATCCGCGCCGCGGGGTTCGCGTTCTTCAGGTCGTGGATCAGCTGGGCGAGGTCTTCGATGGAGTAGATGTCGTGGTGCGGCGGCGGGGAGATCAGGCCGACACCCGGGGTGGAGTGCCGGGTCTTGGCGACCCACGGGTAGACCTTGTGGCCGGGCAGCTGGCCGCCCTCGCCGGGCTTGGCGCCCTGGGCCATCTTGATCTGGATGTCGTCCGCGTTGACCAGGTACTCGGAGGTCACGCCGAAGCGGCCGGAGGCCACCTGCTTGATCGCGGAGCGGCGGGTCGGGTCGTAGAGGCGCTCGGGGTCCTCGCCGCCCTCACCGGTGTTGGACTTGCCGCCCAGCCGGTTCATGGCGATGGCGAGCGTCTCGTGCGCCTCCTTGGAGATGGAGCCGTAGGACATGGCGCCGGTGGAGAAGCGCTTGACGATCTCGGAGACCGGCTCGACCTCGTCGATGGAGATCGGCTCGCGGTCGGAGGTGAAGCCGAACAGGCCGCGCAGCGTCATCAGGCGCTCGGACTGCTCGTTCACCCGGGAGGTGTACTTCTTGAAGACGTCGTAGCGGCCGGTGCGCGTCGAGTGCTGGAGACGGAAGACCGTCTCCGGGTCGAACAGGTGCGGTTCGCCCTCGCGGCGCCACTGGTACTCGCCGCCGATCTCCAGCGCGCGGTGCGCGGGAGCGATGCCGGAGGCGGGGTAGGCCTTGGCGTGGCGGGCGGCGACCTCCTTGGCGACGACGTCGATGCCGACGCCGCCGATCTTGGTGGCGGTGCCGTTGAAGTACTTCTCCACGAACGCCTGGTCCAGTCCGACGCCCTCGAAGACCTGGGCGCCGCGGTAGGAGGCGACGGTGGAGATGCCCATCTTGGACATGACCTTCAGGACGCCCTTGCCGAGGGCGTAGATCAGGTTGCGGATGGCCTGCTCGGCCTCCATACCGGGCAGGAACGTTCCGGCACGGACCAGGTCCTCGACGGACTCCATGGCCAGGTAGGGGTTGACCGCGGCGGCGCCGTAGCCGATGAGCAGGGCCACGTGGTGGACCTCGCGGACGTCGCCGGCCTCGATCAGCAGACCCACGTGGGTGCGCTGCTTGGTGCGGATGAGGTGGTGGTGGACGGCCGCGGTGAGCAGCAGCGAGGGGATCGGCGCGTGCTCGGCGTCGGAGTGGCGGTCCGACAGGACGATCAGGCGGGCGCCGTTCTCGATGGCCGCGTCGGCCTCGGCGCAGATCTCCTCCAGGCGCGCGGCGAGCGCGTCGCCGCCGCCGGAGACCCGGAACAGGCCGGAGAGCGTCGCGGCCTTCATGCCGGGCATGTCGCCGTCGGCGTTGATGTGGATGAGCTTGGCCAGCTCGTCGTTGTCGATCACCGGGAAGGGCAGCAGGACGCTGCGACAGGAGGCCGCGGTGGGCTCCAGCAGGTTGCCCTGCGGGCCGAGCGAGGAGCGCAGGGAGGTGACCAGCTCCTCGCGGATCGCGTCCAGCGGCGGGTTGGTGACCTGCGCGAACAGCTGGGTGAAATAGTCGAACAGCAGCCGCGGGCGCTCGGACAGCGCGGCGATCGGCGAGTCGGTGCCCATCGAGCCGATCGGCTCGGCCCCGGCCTTGGCCATGGGCGCGAGGATGACGCGCAGCTCTTCCTCGGTGTAGCCGAAGGTCTGCTGGCGGCGGGTGACCGAGGCGTGGGTGTGCACGATGTGCTCGCGCTCGGGCAGGTCGCCGAGCTCGATCTCACCGGCCTCCAGCCACTCCCCGTAGGGCTGCTCGGTCGCGAGGGCGGCCTTGATCTCGTCGTCCTCGATGATGCGGTGCTCGGCGGTGTCCACGAGGAACATGCGGCCGGGCTGCAGGCGGCCCTTGCGGACCACCCTGGCGGGGTCGATGTCCAGGACGCCGACCTCGGAGCCGAGGACGACCAGGCCCTCGTCGGTGACCCAGTAGCGGCCGGGGCGCAGTCCGTTGCGGTCCAGGACGGCGCCGACCTGGGTGCCGTCGGTGAAGGTGACGCAGGCGGGACCGTCCCAGGGCTCCATCATCGTGGAGTGGTACTGGTAGAAGGCGCGCCGGGCCGGGTCCATGGAGTCGTGGTTCTCCCACGCCTCCGGGATCATCATCAGCACGGAGTGCGGCAGGGAGCGTCCACCGAGGTGGAGCAGTTCCAGCACCTCGTCGAAGGACGCGGAGTCGGAGGCGTCCGGGGTGCAGACCGGGAAGAGCCGCTCCAGGTTGTCCTGGGCGCCGAACAGGTCGGAGGCGAGCTGCGACTCGCGGGCGACCATCCAGTTGCGGTTGCCCTTGACCGTGTTGATCTCGCCGTTGTGGGCGACGAAGCGGTACGGGTGGGCGAGCGGCCAGCTCGGGAAGGTGTTCGTGGAGAAGCGCGAGTGGACGAGCGCGATGGCCGAGGCGAAGCGGCGGTCGGACAGGTCCGGGAAGAAGGGCTCCAGCTGGCCGGTGGTCAGCATGCCCTTGTAGACGATGGTGCGCGCGGACAGCGAGGGGAAGTACACGCCGGCCTCGCGCTCGGCGCGCTTGCGCAGGGCGAACGCCCTGCGGTCGAGCTCGATGCCCTTGCTGGTGCCCCCGTCGGAGACGAACAGCTGGCGGAACGCGGGCATCGTGGAGCGGGCGGTGGCGCCCAGCAGCTCGGGGGCGACCGGGACCTCGCGCCAGCCGAGGACGGTCAGGCCCTCGTCGGCGGCGATCGTCTCGATCCGTGAGACGGCCTCGGTGGTCCCCTCGGCCGGCAGGAAGGCGAGACCGACGGCGTAGCCGCCCGGCTCGGGGAGGTCGAGACCGGCCACCTCGCGGAAGAACGCGTCGGGCACCTGGGAGAGGATGCCGGCGCCGTCACCCGAGTCGGGCTCCGAGCCGGTGGCGCCGCGGTGCTCCAGATTGCGCAGTACGGTGAGCGCCTGCTCGACCAGCGCGTGGCTCGCCACACCGGTGAGGGTGGCCACGAAGCCGACGCCGCAGGCGTCGTGCTCGTTGCGGGGGTCGTACATACCCTGCGCGGCAGGGCGAGCATCCATGAACGACCAGTTCTGGTGGTTCTCGGAATGCTGGGACGGCTGGCGCGGCGTACGCATCGGCTCTCCCGTCGTCGTCATGTGGCTGGAATTCCCTCGGACCGTCTGGGAGCGGCCTGCGGAACAGGTGCCGAGGGACGACGTTGGCCCTCTGCTGTGGCGAAATTTCGTGCAGGTTACATGATGGAGTGGATCTCGGAAACCGGATACCCCGTTCCAACATGCGGACACCGCCGGAGCGTGGCACGGGTTTTCCACGTGCGGCGATGGGGTCAATGCGGGGGCAGGCGGACAGGTCGGTGTCCGCCGGACCAAGGGTGTGGTGAAGCGCGTCGCCCGCCGCGTCACGCGAGGTGCGGGCGATGGGGGTACGACGCGGGCGTCGTTGCTCGCGGCGCTTACGGCTCATGCCCCCTGCTCAGGCATTCGAAACCGTGCGGTAACAACTATTTATGCGGCTCGTAGCATAGATAGGCTGCGCATCATCCTACGGCGGTGCCGAACAGGCTGCCCAGGGCGTAGGTCACACCCGCGGCGGCGCCCCCCAGGGCGAGCTGGCGCAGGCCGCTGTACCACCAGCTGCGGGCGGTCACCTTGGCGACGAGGGCGCCGCACACGAAGAGCCCGACGAGGGCGAGCAGCACGGCGGGCCACAGGGCGTGGGAGCCGAGCAGATAGGGAAGCAGGGGCAGCAGGGCGCCGAGGGCGAACGAGCCGAAGCTGGAGACGGCGGCGACCGCCGGGGAGGGCAGGTCGCCCGGGTCGATGCCGAGTTCCTCGCGCGCGTGTATCTCCAGGGCCTGCTCCGGGTCGCGGGAGAGCTGCCTGGCGACCTCGCGGGCGAGCGCGGGATCCACGCCCCGCGCCTCGTACAACGCCGCCAGCTCGCGCTCCTCGTCCTCGGGGTGCTTGCGCAGTTCCCGTCGCTCCACGTCGAGCTCCGCCTCCACCAGCTCGCGCTGCGAGGCCACGGAGGTGTACTCCCCCGCCGCCATGGAGAAGGCGCCGGCGGCCAGGCCCGCGAGACCCGTGATGACGATGGTCTGCTGGCTCACGGCTCCGCCGGCGACGCCGGTCATCAGGGCCAGATTGGACACCAGGCCGTCCATCGCGCCGAAGACCGCCGGGCGCAGCCAGCCACCGTTGACGTCGCGGTGGGTGTGGTTGTCGCGGTGCGCCTCGTGCAGCGTCGCCTCGGTCTCGATGATGGCCATGTCCGGCCCCCCTGGATTCTCGATCGGGCCCGCGGGTATCTGATCGACCCGCTTGATCGGCCTGCTGATTGGACTTCTTCCACTTTTCGACAACGCCAAAAGTACGCCGGGAATCTCCGCGCCGCCAGCAAGGAAAGGCTGGGCTAACCTGCGACTTTACCTTTTCTTGCTCATCCGAGCCGAGGGCTGCGCAGATGCCGGAAGGGTGATGCTGCGGCGCCCGGCGCTCGCGCCGGGCGCCGCCGTGGCACAGATCCGCACAGGGGGAGCCCACGCGCGCGAGAGGAGAGGCGCCTCATGGCCATCGCCGGCATTCCCCCGGCGCCCGCGTCCGGCCCGTCCGGAGAGGACCCCGCGGACCTTCGCGCACCGGACCCCGCGGACCTTCGCGCACGGGCGCGCGGCGCGCTGCTCGGCCTCGCCGTCGGGGACGCGCTCGGCGCGCCCGCGGAGAACATGAAGCCGTCCGAGATCCGCGCCCGCTGGGGCCGCATCACGGGGTACGTCGCCGAGCGGCCCTCGGGCACGGACGACACCGAGTACGCGATCTTCTCGGGGCTGCTGCTGGCCCGGCACGGTGCGGCGTTGACCGTGGCGCACGTGGAGGCGGCCTGGCACCAGTGGATCGCGGACCGCGACGAGGGGCCGCTGCGAGGTGCCGGGTTCAGCGAGCGGGGCACGCTGGAGAACCTGCGCCGGGGCCTGGCCGCGCCCATCTCGGCGCAGCATCGGCACGCGTGGAGCGACGGGCTCGCGATGCGGGCGGCGCCCTTCGGGGTCTTCGCCGCGGGGCGCCCGGCGGAGGCCGCCCGACTGGTGGCGATCGACGGCTCCGTGAGCCACGAGGGGGAGGGCATCTACGGCGGCCAGGCGGTCGCCGCCGGAGTGGCGGCGGCGATGGCGGGGGCGCCGGTGGGCGACGTGGTCGCCGCCGCGCTCGCGGTCGTCCCGGACGACTCGTGGACGGCTCGCTCCCTGCGCCGCGCCGTCACCGCCGCCCACCGGGGCGCCCGCGCGGTGCGCTCCGCGGTGGTGGTCGGCGGCTACCCCTGGACGGACCTCGCGCCCGAGGCGGTGGCGCTGGCCTTCGGCGCGTACACGGCGGCCGACGGCGACTTCGCGGAGTCGGTGCTCATGGCGGTCAACATGGGCCGTGACGCCGACACCACGGCGGCCGTCGCGGGCGCCCTGGCGGGGGCGGCCCGCGGGATCTCGGCGATCCCCACCGCCTGGGCCGCGGCGATCGGCCCGGCCCGGGGCCGCTGCCTGCCGTCCATGGAGGGCCACCACATCCTGGACGTGGCGGAACTGCTCACCCCCGGGGACGGCGAGAAGTGGGGCGCGGCGGTCGCGGGCCTGTGGCACGGGGGCGCGGCCGAACCCGGCCCGGCCGCCGGGCGGGACCGACACGGCGAGATCCCGTCCGCGGGGCCGGAGGTCCCGGCCCGGCCCGTCGCGGCGGCCGGGCGGGAGGCGTGGGGGCAGGCCGACCCCGCCGCCTACGCGGAGGCCGCCTTCGTGGACCCGGCGGAGGTGGAGCCGTGAGCCGGCGCATCGAGGGGCTGCTGCTCGGGCTCGCCGCCGGGGACGCGGCGGGGTGGCCCGCCGCGCGGCACAGGGCCGCCCGGATGCCGGAGTGGACCCGGCGGCTGACCCGGGAGCTGGACACGTTCGCCGAGCAGAACGCGACCACCACCCTGCCCGTGCCGATCGCCCTCAACCAGCCGCCGGAGCCGCTCCGGCTCGGCCCCTCCGACGACGCCGAGTGGGCGGCCTTCGCGGCGCACGCCGTGCTGCGCGCCGGGGACAGCGGCGCGCTCGGCGGTCTCGGGCGCGCGCGGCGGATGCGCGCCGCCCTCGACCTGTCGTGGAACGCCATCGCGGGCGAGGTCGCCGCCGCGGCCGACCTGGCTCCCGAGGTCGAGTCCGCGCGGCTCGCCCTGCGCGCCCGGATCTCGGTGCGCGCGGGGCTCGGCAACCTCGCCGCCGGCCTGCGCCCGCCCGCCACCGGCCACGACAACCCGCACTACTTCGACGACGCGGCCTGCGTGCGGGCCTGCGTCCTCGCCGTGGCGCACCCGGGCGATCCAGGGCCCGCCGCCGAACTGGCCGAGTTCGACGCCCGCTACACCCAGGACGGGGACGGGGTGCACGGCGCCCGCGCCATGGCGGCGGCGCTCTCCCTGGCGCTCGCCGGCCAGGACGTGGACACCTGTGTGGCGGCGGCGCTCGCCGAGCTTCCCGAGTCCACCGAGATCGGCCGCAACGCCCGGCACGCGCTGGCACTGGCCGAGGACGCCGACAGCGACGGCGGGGCCTTCTCGGTGGTGCCGGCGCTGGAGCACCAGATCGTGGACCACGTCTACAGCTACGGCATCGCGGCGGCCGAGACCGTCCCCGTCGCGCTCGCCCTGGCGAGCGCGGCCCGCGGCCGGATCGCGCACGCCGTACCCGCCGCCGCCTGCCTCTCCCGCGTCGCCGACTCGGCCCCCGCCCTGGCCGGCGCCCTCACCGGAGCCCTGGGCGGCGGCGAGAGCGTCCCGCCCGCCTGGCGGGATGCCTGCCGCACCCTCTCCGGCTGCGCGCTGCCCCGGCTGAGCGGCACGGACCTCGTACACCTCGCCGAACTCCTGGAGACGACGGAACTGACCACCCCGGGAGGATGATTCGGACATGACGTCCACTTCTGGCGATACGCCCACTCCCGGCGGGGCGCTCCTTCCCGACCCCGACGAGAACTCCCCTCTCGACGAACGCGTCACCGGCGCCCTGGTCGGCGCGGCCGTCGGCGACGCCCTCGGCGGACCCGTCGAGGGCTGGTCCGCCGACCAGATCGCCGAACGGCACGGCGGCCGGGTGCACGGGATCGTCGGGCCCTGGCACGGCGACGCCTGGCGAACCGCCCGCCCCATCGCCCCGTACCACAAGGGCGACGGCCACGTCACCGACGACACCTTGATGACCCACGCCCTGGTACGGGTGTACGCCACCGTCCGCGACCACCTGGACGCCTACGCGGTCGCCACCCATCTGGTCCCCGACCTGATGACCACCCCCCGCTGGATTCCCGAGCTGGAGAGCGAGGCGCTCCCCCTCCAGCGGATCTTCCTGGCGGAGAAGTGGCTCGTGGCCCGGCTGCACTACGGGCACGTCGATCCGCGCGAGGCCGGGGTCGGGAACATCGTCAACTGCGGTGCCGCGATGTACATGGCGCCGGTCGGCCTGGTCAACGCGGCCCATCCGGCGGGCGCCTACGCCGAGGCGCTGGACGTGGCGGGCGCGCACCAGTCGTCGTACGGCAGGGAGGCGGCCGGTGTGTTCGCGGCGGCGGTCGCGGCGGCCTGCGCCCCCGACGCCACCCCCGACTCGGTCGTGGCCGCCTGCCTGTCGCTCGCGAAGGACGGGACGCGCGCCGCCATCGAGACGGTGTGCGACACGGCAGCACGGTACGCGGACTTCGAGTCGGCACTCGGGCCGTTGCGGGAGGCGGTCGCTCCCTACGACACGGTCGGCCCCGACTACCGTGCGCCCTCGCTGGGCGCCCGCCGTCCGTCCCGGGTGCACACGATCGAGGAACTCCCGGTGGCGCTGGGCATGATGATCGTCGCGCGCGGCGACTACCGGCACGCGGTGCTCGGCGCGGTCAACTACGGCAGGGACTGCGACTCGATCGCCACCATGACCGGCGCCATCACCGGGGCCCTGGGTTCGGAGGTCCCGGCGTACTGGGCGAAGGAGGTCGCGGAGGCGAGCCGCCTGGATCTGCACGCTCCCGCACGGGCGCTCGCCGGGGTCGCCCGGGAGGTCTTCGCCCGTGATGTGGAGCGCCGCCGGACCCATGAGGCGGCCTTCGCCCGGATCGGGGGCTGAGGTGCTGCGACTGACCTGGGTCCAGCCGGAGGACCTGCTCGGGCACGAGTTGCGCCAGGCCGCGCAGGAGGGGCGCGTCAGTGCCGCCGTGGAGGAGCGGTGGCGGCGGGCCGGTGGCCCCGAAGCGCCGCTGAGGGCGGGTGCGTCGCGGCATCCGGTCTCGCCCTATCTGCGGCTGCTCGCGACGGACCTGCTGGACGAACTGGCCGACCTGCCCAGCCGGTCGGCGGACTCGGAACCGACGGACCTGGCGCGGATCAGGGCGCTGTGCCCGGCCTGGCCCGCCGCCCCCGACGAGCGGGGGGCGGCCCCGGACCCGGCGCGGCTGGAGGCCGCGTGGCTGGGCAGAGCGGTCGGCTGCGTCCTCGGCAAGCCCGTCGAGAAGCTCCCCCTGGACGGCATCCGCGCGCTGGCCCGCGCCACCGGCAACTGGCCCCTGGACACCTGGTTCACGGCCAGGGGCGTCCCCGGTGAACTGCTCGCGGCCCACCCCTGGAACCGCCGCTCCGCCACCACCTGCCTCGCCGAGAACATCGACGGCGCCCCCGAGGACGACGACCTGGACTACCCCCTGCTGAACCTGCTGCTGCTCGCCCGCCACGGCAGGTCCTTCACCACCGCCGACGTGGCCGGGCTCTGGCTGGACGAGCTGCCCGCGGGCCGCACGTTCACCGCCGAGCGCGTCGCCTACCGCAACCTCCTGGCCGGGATCGAACCCCCGCGCACGGCCCGCCACCGCAACCCGTTCCGCGAGTGGATCGGCGCCCTGATCCGCGCCGACGTCCACGGCTGGACCAACCCCGGCGATCCGGGCGCCGCCGCCGAACAGGCCCACCGCGACGCGACGCTGACGCACACCGCGAACGGCGTCTACGCGGCGATGTTCGTCGCGGCGACCATCGCCGAGGCGGCCGGCGGCGGCCACGACGTGCACCACTGCCTGCGCACCGGTCTCACCGTGGTCCCGCCGGGCTCCCGCCTCGCCGGGGCCGTCCGGGACGCCGTCCACCTGGCGCGGGAGACGGAGGACTTCGACACGGTCGTGGACGAACTCCACGCCGCCCACCACGCCTACCACTGGGTGCACGCCATCCCCAACACCGCGCTGATCGCCGCCGCGCTCACCCACGCCGACGGCGACTTCACCGGCTCCGTCTGCCGTGCCGTGTCCGGCGGCTGGGACACCGACTCGAACGGCGCCACGGCGGGCAGTGTCGCGGGCCTGCTGGCCGGGCACCCCGGCCGGCTCCCGGACCGCTGGACCGCCCCCCTCAAGAACCGGCTGGCCACCTCGGTCGGCGGTTTCGACGGCATCGGCTTCGACTCCCTGGCCCACCTCACCCACCGGGAGACCCAGCGCTCATGACCGCACCCCTGGCCGGCCTCAGGGTCCTGGACCTGGCCACCCTCTTCGCCGGTCCCCTCGCCGCGACCTTCCTCGGAGACTTCGGTGCCGAGGTCGTCAAGGTCGAGCACCCGCGCACACCGGACCCCTCCCGCGGGCACGGCCCCGCGAAGGACGGCGTGGGCCTGTGGTGGAAGCTGCTGGGCCGCAACAAGCGCACGATGACGCTCGACCTGTCCAGGCCGGGAGGCCGTACGACGCTGCTGCGGCTGGCGGCGGGCGCCGACGTGATCGTGGAGAACTTCCGGCCCGGCACCCTGGAGAAGTGGGGCCTGGGCTGGGAGGAGCTGTCCGCCGCCAACCCCCGTCTGGTCCTCGCCCGCGTGACCGCGTTCGGGCAGTTCGGCCCCAGCGCGCACCGCCCGGGTTTCGGCACCCTCGCCGAGGCGCTGAGCGGCTTCGCGGCCATCACCGGGGAGCCGGACGCGCCGCCCACCCTCCCGCCGTTCGGCCTCGCGGACTCGATCGCGGCGCTGGCGACGGCGTACGCGGTGATGACGGCGCTGGCGGCCCGCGACCGCACCGGCCGGGGCCAGGTCGTGGACATGGCGATCATCGAGCCGATCCTGACCGTGCTGGGTCCGCAGCCGATCTGGTACGACCAGCTCGGGCATGTGCAGGAGCGCACCGGCAACCGGTCCCAGAACAACGCCCCGCGCAACACCTACCGTGCCGCGGACGGCGGCTGGGTCGCCGTCTCGGCCTCCGCCCGGTCCGTCGCCGAACGGGTGATGCGCCTGGTGGGCCGCCCGGAACTGATCGAGGAGCCGTGGTTCTCCTCGGGCGAGGGCCGGGCCCGGCACACCGACGTGCTCGACCGTGCCGTCGGCGACTGGATCGCCGCCCGACCGCGCGCGGAGGTGCTGACGGCGTTCGAGCGGGCGGAGGCCGCGGTGGCCCCGGTGCAGGACGTACGGGATGTCATGGCCGACCCCCAGTACGCGGCGCTGGACACGATCACCACCATCACCGACGACCCGGAGCTGGGCCGGCTGCGCATGCAGAACGTCCTGTTCCGGCTGTCCGCCACGCCCGGCAGGATCCGCTGGGCGGGCCGCCCGCACGGCGCGGACACCGAGGCGGTCCTGACGGAGCTGGGCCTGACGGCCCCGGAGATCGCCGCCCTCGCGGCGGAGGGCGCACTGTGAGCACGAACCACGGCCTTCCCCCGCTCACCTGGCTGTACGCCCCCGGGGACCGCCCGGAGGTGGTCGGCAAGGCGCTGGCGTCCGGGGCGGACGTGGTGCTGGTCGATCTGGAGGACGCCGTGGCCCCGGACCGCAAGGCGTACGCGCGGGCGGCCACGGCCGAACGGCTCACCGACCTGACGCCGGTGCCGGTGCATGTGCGGGTGAACGCGCCGGACAGCCCCTGGGCGGACGACGACCTCACGGCGCTCGCGGCACTGCCCGGCCTCGCGGGTCTGCGGCTGCCCAAGGTGACCTCGCCTGCAGACGTGGTGGCCGTGGCGGAGTACGCCGCCACGGCCAGGGGCGGCACGGTCCCCCTCTACGCCCTGCTGGAGACGGCTCTGGGTGTGGAGCGGGCGTTCGACATCGCGACGGCGCATCCGGCCGTACGGGGGGTCGCGCTGGGCGAGTCGGATCTGCGGGCGGACCTCGGGGTACGGCAGGACGCGGGGCTGGACTGGTCGCGGGCGCGGCTGGTGGTGGCCGCGCGGGCCGCGGCGCTGCCCGCGCCGTCCCAGTCGGTCTATCCGGACACCCGGGACCTGGCGGGGCTGGCGGCGTCCTGCGCCCACGGCCGTGCGCTGGGCTTCCTGGGCCGCGCGGCCATCCACCCCCGCCAGCTCCCGGTCATCGAGAACGCCTACGCGCCCGCCGAGGAGGAGATCGTCCGGGCGGAGGAGATCATCAAGGCGGCGGCCCGGGAGCAGGGCGCCCAGGCCCTCCCGGACGGCCGCTTCATCGACACGGCGGTGGTGAGGGAGGCGTGTCTGACGCTGTCCCTGGCGCGCCGGCGACGCTGAGCGCGCCGCACCACGCCCGGGGGCGCCGGCGCGGACGCAGAGGGCGCCGTGTCCGGTCGGACACGGCGCCCTCGTCGCTCGCGCGTGGTGGTTGTTCAGACCTTCTTCGCCGACTCCGCGTCGTCCGCCGCCGCGTCGGCCCTGTCCCCGGGCCCGGACGGGGAGTCCTGTGCCGGGGAGTCGTCCACCGGGGAGTCCTTCGCCGGGGAGTCCTGCGTCGTCGCCGGGCCGTCGGCCGGGGTCTCGCCGGCGATGGCCTCGGCCTCCGCCTGGTCGGCACCCGGTTCCACGACCGCTTCGCGGCCCGGCCGCAGCCGCGAGGAGAGCACCATGTAGGTCACGGCCAGCAGGAACACCAGCAGCGCGGTCCAGTCGTTCAGCCGCAGGCCCAGGATGTGGTGGGCGTCGTCCACCCGCATGTACTCGATCCAGCCGCGACCCACGCAGTACGCGGCCACGTACAGCGCGAACGACCTGCCGTGCCCGAGCTGGAAGCGGCGGTCGGCCCAGATCACCAGGAAGCCGACCCCGACGCACCACAGCGACTCGTAGAGGAACGTCGGGTGGTAGTAGCCCGGTACGCGGCCGTCCGTGGTGGAGGTGATGTGCAGCGCCCAGGGCACGTCCGTCGGGCGTCCGTAGAGCTCCTGGTTGAACCAGTTGCCCCAGCGGCCGATCGCCTGCGCGAAGGCGATGCCGGGGGCGACGGCGTCGGCGTACGACGGGAGCGTGATGCCCCGGCGGCGGCAGCCGATCCAGGCACCGACCGCGCCGAGCGCGATGGCGCCCCAGATACCGAGGCCGCCCTCCCAGACCTTGAACGCGTTCACCCAGTCACGGCCGTCGCTGAAGTACAGCTCGTAGTCCGTGATCACGTGGTAGAGACGGCCGCCGACCAGGCCGAAGGGCACGGCCCAGACCGCGATGTCGGCCACCGTGCCGGTCCGGCCGCCCCGGGCGACCCAGCGCTTGTTGCCGAGCCACACGGCTACGAAGACGCCGATGATGATGCAGAACGCGTAGCCGCGCAGCGGAATGGGGCCGAGATTCAGCACTCCGCGCGACGGGCTCGGGATGTAGGCAAGTTCCATGGCAAGAACGACGCTACCTTGCCGGACGCACGACACGGGAACTCACCCGGCTACGGGTCCGTAACACAGGCCGCCCCCGGCGCGTCGGCACCGGGGGCGGAGCGGTGTGCGGGCGCCGTCAGGACTTGTTCGCCGCCTCCACCATCTGCTTCAGCTTCGCCGGCGTCATCGTCTGGTCGTCGTACAGGCTCTTTCCGTCCAGGAGCACGGTCGGCGTGCCCTTGAAGTCGCCGCTCTCGAACGCGGCGTGGGACTTCTGCACCCAGCTGTCGTGCGTCCCGTTGTCGACGCACTTCTCGAACGCGGGGGTGCGCAGGCCGTCCACCTTGCCCGCCAGCTCGATGAGCTTGGCGTTGTCCCCGTAGGTGTCCTCGGTCTCCTTCGGCTGGTTCTCGTACAGCACGTCGTGGAACTCCTGGAACTTGCCGGCGTCCTGGGCGCACGCCGCCGCGTTGGCCGCCTTCAGGGAGCCGCTGCCGTGCAGGTTCCCGTCGATCAGGGTGACCAGGTGGTACTCCACCTTCAGCTGCCCGGCGTCGACGAGCTGGTGGATCGTCGGGCGGTAGGCGGTCTCGAAGGCCTGGCAGGCCGGGCAACGGAAGTCCTCCCAGACCGTGAGGGTCGACTTGGCGGAGTCCTTGCCGAGCGGGATGGCGAGGCTGTCCTGGCCGGTCGCTCCCGAGGGCGCGATCGCGGGGCCCGCGGCGCTGCTCTTCTTGCCGCTGTTCGCCGCCAGGACGCCGATCACCGTCGCCAGGGCGAGGACGCAGACGATCGAGGCGCCCACGATCAACCCCCGGCGGCGCCGGTCCGTGGCCTTCTGCTTCTCGCGCTCGTCCGCCATCCGCTCACGGGCGGTGCGCTTTCCATCACGGTTCTTGTCGCTCACATCCGGCAGAACGAACCGGGGAGGCGCAATGCGCCTCCCCGGCCGAAGGTCCACCCGTTCGGGTGAGCGAATTTCCTTGTCAGGGATTGATCGCCCCGGCGGGGACGGCCGTGCTCACCGGCCGCCGCGCACGCCCGCGGCCAGCTCGCCCGCCAGCGCCCGCACCGCGTCCAGGCCGGTCGCCTCGTCGGGGGCGTCCAGCATCCGCTTGACGAACGCCGATCCGACGATCACACCGTCGGCGAAGCCGGACACCTCCGCGGCCTGCACGGCGTCGGACACGCCGAGGCCGACGCAGACGGGGAGGTCCGTGGTCGCCTTGGTGCGGCGGACCAGGTCCTGGGCCTGGGCGCCCACCGACTCACGGGTGCCGGTGACCCCCATGAGCGAGGCCGCGTAGACGAAGCCGGAGCCCGCCGCGGTGATCGTGGCGAGCCGCTCGTCCTTGCTGCTGGGCGCGACCACGAAGACCGTGGCGAGGCCGTGCTTGTCGGCGTGCTCCCGCCACAGGGCCGACTCCTGCACGGGCAGGTCCGGCAGGATGCAGCCGGCGCCGCCCGCCTCGGCCAGTTCGGCGGTGAAGCGCTCCACGCCGTAGCGGTCGATCGGGTTCCAGTACGTCATCACCAGGACCGGCTTCCCGGTCGCCTCGTGCGCCTCGCGGACCGTGCGCATCACGTCCGCGATCCGCACGCCGCCGCGCAGGGCGATGTCGTCGGCGGTCTGGATGACGGGGCCGTCCAGGACCGGGTCGCTGTGCGGCAGACCCACCTCGACCACGTCGGCGCCGCCCTCGAAGACGGCCTTGATCGCGGCGATACCGCCGTCGACGGTGGGGAACCCGGCCGGCAGGTAGGCGATGAGCGCGGCCCGGCCCTCGGCCTTCGCCGCGGCGAGGGTGTCGGACAGCAGTGCGATGTTCCCGCTCACTTGACGTCCCCCTCGATCTCGGCGGTGTCGGCTTCGTCGGCGGCCACCTCGGCGTCCGGGTCGTACAGCCCGAAGTAGCGTGCGGCCGTGTCCATGTCCTTGTCGCCGCGGCCGGACAGGTTGACCACGATCAGCCCGTCGGGGCCGAGCTCCCTGCCGACCTCCAGGGCGCCGGCGAGGGCGTGGGCGCTCTCGATGGCGGGGATGATCCCCTCGGTCCGGGACAGCAGGCGAAGGGCCTGCATGGCCGCGTCGTCGGTGACGGCCCGGTACTCGCCGCGGCCGGTGTCCTTGAGGTAGGAGTGCTCGGGTCCGATGCCCGGGTAGTCCAGGCCCGCGGAGATCGAGTACGGCTCGGTGATCTGGCCCTCGTCGTCCTGGAGCACGTAGGACCGCGAACCGTGCAGGACGCCGGGTTCACCGGCGGTGAGGGTGGCGGCGTGCTCACCGCTGTCCAGGCCGTGTCCGGCCGGCTCGCAGCCGATCAGGCGGACGCCCTCGTCGGGGATGAAGGCGTGGAAGAGGCCGATCGCGTTGGAGCCGCCGCCGACGCAGGCGACGGCGGCGTCGGGCAGGCGCCCGGCGCTCTCCAGGATCTGGCGGCGTGCCTCCACGCCGATGACCCGGTGGAAGTCGCGCACCATGGCCGGGAAGGGGTGGGGTCCCGCGACGGTGCCGAACAGGTAGTGGGTGCGGTCGACGTTGGCGACCCAGTCGCGGAACGCCTCGTTGATGGCGTCCTTCAGGGTGCGCGAGCCGGACTTCACGGCGACGACCTCGGCGCCCAGCATCCGCATGCGGGCGACGTTGAGGGCCTGGCGCCGGGTGTCGATCTCGCCCATGTAGATGGTGCAGTCCAGGCCGAACAGGGCGCAGGCGGTGGCGGTGGCCACGCCGTGCTGGCCGGCGCCGGTCTCGGCGATGACGCGGGTCTTGCCCATGCGCTTGGTGAGCAGGGCCTGACCCAGAACGTTGTTGATCTTGTGCGATCCGGTGTGGTTCAGGTCCTCCCGCTTGAGGAAGACCCGGGCGCCGCCGGCGTGTCCGGCGAACCTCGGCACCTCGGTGAGGGCGCTGGGGCGGCCGGTGTAGTGGGCCATCAGGGCGTCGAGCTCGCGGGCGAACCCGGGGTCGGCCTTGGCCTTGTCGTACTCGACGGCGACCTCGTCCACGGCGGCCACCAGGGCCTCCGGGATGAACTTGCCGCCGAACGCGCCGAAGTAGCCGTCGGGACTGGGGGTCCGGCCCTCCGGGTCGGGGATGAAGAAGGTGCTGGGCATGCGGGTACCTCACGGTGAGTCTGTGGTCGTCACTGGTCGCCGTGGGGGCGGAGGTGCCGCCGATCGCCGATCGCCACGGGCCGTCCGTGGGCCGCGCGGTGCCCCGCGTCCCCGTTCCGTCGCCGCGTGGTTCCGTGGCGTGGTGGGGTCAGTTCGCGGGGGGTATCGGGCAGTGGTCCTCGCCCCGGGGGGCGGGCTGCCATCGCATGCCGTTCACCTGGCCGGGTTCGTCGCCGATGACGTAGCGGACCCTGCGGCCGTGGACCCTGCGAGCCGGGGCGCGGCAGCCCCGGGGGCGGCAGCCGCGCGCGAGGCGGGCGTGCTGCCGGTCCGGGGCGGGCGTCATCGTCAGGGGCGTCATCGGGGCCAACTCTACCGGGTGCGGTGTCAGCTCCGGCCGTGCCGGAGCGCCGGGTGGGCGCCCGCCGCGACCAGGTCGGCCACCGCCGTCCTCGGGTCGCGCCCGGTCACCAGCGACTCGCCGACGAGCACCGCGTCGGCGCCCGCGTTGGCGTACGCGATCAGGTCGTGCGGTCCGCGCACGCCCGACTCGGCGACCTTCACGACGTTGTCGGGGATGTCGGGGGCGATCCGCTCGAACGTGCCGCGGTCCACCTCCAGGGTCTTCAGGTTGCGGGCGTTGACGCCGATCACCTTCGCCCCGGCGTCCACGGCGCGCTCGATCTCGTCCTCGTCGTGCACCTCGACCAGCGGGGTGAGCCCGATGGACTCGGCGCGCTCGATGAGGGACTCGAGGGCGGGCTGGTCGAGCGCGGCGACGATCAGCAGCGCCAGGTCGGCGCCGTACGCCCGTGCCTCCCACAGCTGGTACGACGTGACGATGAAGTCCTTGCGCAGCACCGGGATGTCGACCCGGGCCCGCACGGCCTCCAGGTCGGCCAGCGAGCCGCCGAAGCGGCGCTGCTCGGTCAGCACGGAGATGACGGCCGCGCCGCCCGCCTCGTAGTCCGCGGCCAGGGCCGCGGGGTCGGCGATCGCGGCGAGCGCGCCCTTGGAGGGGCTGGAGCGCTTGACCTCGCAGATCACCGTGACGCCTTCACCGCGCAGCGCGGCGACGCCGTCCTTGGCCGGGCGTGCCTTCGCCGCGCGCTCCTTGAGCTCGTCGAGGCTGACGCGCGCCTGCCGCTCCGCGAGGTCGGCACGGACTCCGTCGATGATCTCGTCGAGCACACTCACGCGAGCGGCCCCCTTCCTGACGGTTGAGGTTTCGGCCGGCCCGCACCGGGTCGGGCCTCGGTCCACCGGTGCGCCCGGGGGCGAAAACCAATGGTCACCTCGATGGTATCCGCAGGAGGGCGAAGGCTCCGCATCCGGTTGACGCCTGGTCCCGCCACCTGGACGTTCCCGGGTGGTCAGGGGTGCAGCCAGCCGCCGAACGGCAGGTTCCGCACCACGGTGAAGACCAGGACCAGGACGCCCACGCTCCACAGGTGCGCGGGCCGCGGGTCCAGGCCCATGGGCCTGCCGCGCGCCGCGCGGACGGCCCAGAGGGTCCACAGCACCGCGAGGACCGGGTAGCCGAGGGTCGCCACGGCGTTGTCGTGAAGCGCCGTCAGGAGGTCCCCGTGGACGACGGCGTGGGCGCTGCGCAGACCGCCGCAGCCGGGGCAGTAGATCCCGGTCAGGCGCAGCAGCGGGCAGGCCGGGTAGTGGCCGGGGTGGTTGGGGTCCACCGCCCCGACGTACGCGAACGCTCCGGCGACGCCGGCGAGCACCGCGGCGGGGGCGGCCGTCCTGCGCAGGACGGCCGCGACCGGCCCGGCGGCGGGAGGCGGGGTCGCACAGGAGGTGTGGGGGGTCACAGGTAGGAAGA
>NZ_JBEZHK010000027.1:0-111368 GCF_040650555.1 Streptomyces sp. NPDC048664
TACTGCAGGGGGGACCCTGTGGGAGAGTAGGACGCCGCCGAACAAATTGTGGGAAGACCCCGCACCTCATGGTGCGGGGTCTTCTGCGTTTACGGCCCTTTCCGCCGCCCCCTCTGTACCGGTCGGCGAACCGGGCAGGTAGGGTCAGGGGGCATCATTGGCTCATTTTCCACAGGAGGCCCCCGGGTGGAGGTCCAGGAGACGCGTGTCCAGACGGACCGGGTCCTCACCATCCCGAATATCCTCAGCATGGCGCGGCTCGTCGGCGTGCCCTTCTTCCTGTGGCTGATCCTCTGGCCCGAGTTCGGCGGACCCAACTGCGACGGCTGGGCCCTGCTCATCCTGGTGCTGAGCGGCGTCAGCGACTACCTGGACGGCAAGCTCGCCCGGCGCTGGAACCAGATCAGCAACCTCGGCCGGCTCCTCGACCCGGCCGCCGACCGGCTCTACATCGCCTCGACCCTGATCGGACTCACCTGGCGGGGGATCCTTCCTCTCTGGCTGACCGGGATCCTCGTGGCCCGGGAGCTGGTCCTGGCGGTCATGGTGGGCATCCTCAGACGGCACGGCTATCCGCCGCCCCAGGTGAACTTCCTTGGCAAGGCAGCCACGTTCAACCTGATGTACGCCTTCCCGTTGCTGCTGCTCAGCGACGGAAGCGGCTGGATCGCGTCACTGGCTGCCATTTTCGGATGGGCCTTCGCCGGATGGGGTACAACCCTGTACTGGTGGGCAGGAGTCCTCTACGTGGTTCAGGTCCGGCGCCTTGTCAGGGCGGACACCTCGACCGGTTGAGCCTGCCCAGGGGCGACCGCAGCGGCTCGATGGCCCGCGCGGGGAATCTGCGGGACAATCATGACGGGTGAAGTCGGCTGAACCGTCGTCTCTTAGAGGAGGACGCTTCCGACATGAAGGCCGTCGTGATGGCCGGAGGCGAAGGCACCCGCCTTCGTCCGATGACCTCAAGCATGCCCAAGCCGCTCCTGCCGGTCGTCAACCGGCCGATCATGGAGCATGTGCTGCGGCTGCTCAAAAGGCATGGGCTCAACGAGACCGTCGTCACCGTGCAGTTCCTGGCCTCACTCGTCAAGAACTACTTCGGCGACGGCGAAGAGCTCGGCATGGAGCTCACGTATGCCAACGAGGAGAAGCCACTCGGTACCGCCGGGAGTGTGAAGAACGCGGAGGAAGCACTCAGGGACGACGCGTTCCTCGTCATCTCCGGTGACGCTCTGACCGACTTCGACCTCACCGAACTGATCAATTTCCACAAGGAAAAAGGCGCACTGGTCACCGTCTGCCTGACACGTGTGCCCAATCCGCTGGAATTCGGCATCACCATCGTCGACGAGGAGGGACAGGTCGAGCGCTTCCTGGAGAAGCCGACCTGGGGCCAGGTCTTCTCGGACACGGTGAACACGGGCATCTACGTCATGGAGCCCGAAGTCTTCGACTACGTCGACCCCGATGTGCCCGTCGACTGGTCCGGCGACGTCTTCCCCCAGCTGATGAAGGAAGGCAAGCCGATCTACGGCTATGTCGCCGAAGGCTACTGGGAGGACGTCGGCACGCACGAGAGCTATGTGAAGGCGCAGGCCGACGTCCTGGAGGGCAAGGTCGACGTCGAGATCGACGGCTTCGAGATCTCCCCGGGCGTATGGGTCGCGGAGGGCGCGGAGGTCCACCCGGACGCCGTCCTGCGTGGACCGCTCTACATCGGTGACTACGCCAAGGTCGAGGCCGGCGCCGAGATCCGCGAACACACCGTCGTAGGATCCAACGTCGTGGTGAAGAGCGGGGCCTTCCTCCACCGCGCCGTCGTCCACGACAACGTGTACGTCGGCCAGCACAGCAATCTGCGCGGCTGCGTGGTCGGCAAGAACACCGACATCATGCGCGCCGCCCGCATCGAGGACGGCGCCGTCATCGGCGACGAGTGCCTCATCGGCGAGGAATCGATCGTCCAGGGCAATGTGCGGGTCTACCCGTTCAAGACCATCGAGGCCGGCGCGTTCGTCAACACCTCCGTCATCTGGGAGTCCCGCAGCCAGGCGCACCTCTTCGGCGCCCGCGGCGTCTCCGGGATCCTCAACGTGGAGATCACCCCCGAACTGGCCGTGCGCCTGGCCGGCGCGTACGCCACGACGCTGAAGAAGGGGTCCACGGTCACCACGGCGCGCGACCACTCCCGTGGTGCCCGGGCGTTGAAACGCGCCGTCATCTCGGCGCTTCAGGCCAGTGCCATCGACGTACGGGACCTGGAGAACGTACCCCTGCCGGTCGCCCGCCAGCAGACCGCGCGAGGCAGCGCCGGCGGCATCATGATCAGGACGTCGCCCGGTGTGCCGGACTCCGTCGACATCATGTTCTTCGACGGCCAGGGCGGAGACCTGTCCCAGGCCGGGCAGCGGAAGCTGGACAGGATCTTCGCCAGGCAGGAGTACCGTCGAGCCTTCCCCGGCGAGATCGGCGACCTGTACTTCCCGTCCAGCGTCTTCGACTCCTACACCGGCTCGCTGCTGAGAAGCGTCGACACCTCGGGCACGGCCGAAGCCGAGCTCAAGGTGGTCGTGGACGCGTCGAACGGAAGCGCGGGCCTGGTGCTGCCCAGCCTGCTCGGCAAGCTCGGCGTGGACTCGCTGACCATCAACCCCGGCCTTGACGAGGCCCGGCCCACGGAGAGTGCCGACACCCGGCGCGCGGGGCTGGTGCGGCTCGGCGAGATCGTGGCCTCGTCGCGGGCCGCCTTCGGCGTCCGCTTCGACCCCGTGGGCGAGCGGCTGTCGCTCGTGGACGAGAAGGGCCGCATCGTCGAGGACGACCGGGCGCTCCTGGTGATGCTGGACCTGGTGGCCGCGGAGCGCCGCAGCGGGAAGGTGGCGCTGCCGGTGACGACGACCCGCATCGCCGAGCAGGTCGCCGCCTACCACGGCACGCAGGTCGAGTGGACGACGACCTCGCCGGACGACCTCACCCGGGTGGGCCGGGAGGAGTCGACGATCTTCGGCGGGGACGGGCGCGGTGGGTTCATCATCCCCGAGTTCAGCAGCGTCTTCGACGGTACGGCCGCCTTCGTCAGACTGATCGGCCTGGTGGCGCGGACCCAGCTCACGCTCAGCCAGATCGACGCGCGGATTCCGCGGGCCCACGTCCTTAAGCGGGATCTGGCGACCCCCTGGGCCGTCAAGGGCCTGGTGATGCGCCGGGTCGTGGAGGCGGCCGGCGACCGCTTCGTGGACACGACGGACGGAGTGCGCGTGGTGGAGGCCGACGGCCGCTGGGTCCTCGTGCTCCCCGACCCGTCCGAGGCCGTCACCCATCTGTGGGCGGAAGGACCCGACGACGCCTCCGCGCAGGCCCTGCTGGACGAGTGGGCGGCGATCGTGGACAGCGCGGGCCGGTAGCCGTCGCACCGCGTCGCCGCGCGCGGATCCGCGGGACACACACGTACCGGACGGGTGCCCTCGGGGGTGCCCGTCCGGCACGCCGGTGGGGCCATTCGGAGTATGCGCGCGTAACGTGCGACGATGTGCTGCATGCCGCAGCCACCCCCCGTTCGGAGCACGCCCGTACGCTCCGCGCGTCCGGACGCGTCCATGTCGTTGCTCACCAACGTCATGGACCACAGCCTGGACGACGGCTACGCCGAGGCGGCTACCCGGAAGAAGGCCGCGGGCACGGGCGGCATGCCGAAGACGGTGCGGGCGAAGCTCGGCCTCGCGGCGGGGCTGGTGCTCGCCGCTCTCGTGGTGACACTGGGCGCGGCGCAGGCGCGTGTGGCGGCCCCGACGGTCGCCAAGGAACGTCAGGAACTCATCGACCGCATCCAGCGGGAGACCACGGCGGCCGACAAGCTGGAGAGCACCGTCGACACACTGCGGGACGACGTGAGCGCGCGACAGCGTGAGGCGCTGAAGAAGAGCGGCGACGAGACCGATCTCGTCGACATCCTCTCCGGTGCCGTGGCGGTGCACGGTCCCGGCGTCAAGCTCGTCGTGAACGACGCCAAAGAGGCGACCTCGGGTGGGAACGGGAATCCGCGGGAGACCGCCGACTTCTCCGACACCGGACGCGTCCGCGACCGCGACATGCAGCGCGTCGTCAACGGGCTGTGGGAGTCGGGGGCCGAGGCCGTCGCGATCAACGGGCAGCGGCTGACCGCGCTCTCGGCGATCCGGGCCGCCGGTGACGCGATACTGGTCGACAACAGGCCCCTGGTACCGCCGTACACGGTGCTGGCGGTGGGGGACGGGGAGCGGCTCAGCACCAGGTTCCAGAACAGCGCCGACGGGTTGTACCTGCACGCGCTCCAGGAGAACTACGGGATCCGGACCGCCATCTCCGTCCAGGGCGACGTCCGGCTGCCGGCCGCACCGAGTGTGATCGTACGTACAGCACAACCGAGTACAGAGAAGGGCACATCGTGATCGCCGTACTGGGCCTCGTCGTCGGAGTCGTGGTCGGTCTGCTGGTCCGGCCGGAGGTTCCCGCCGTCGTCGAACCGTATCTCCCGATCGCCGTCGTGGCGGCCCTCGACGCCGTGTTCGGTGGCTTCAGGGCCATGCTCGATGGCATCTTCGACGACAAGGTCTTCGTCGTGTCGTTCCTGTCGAACGTCGTGGTGGCGGCGCTGATCGTCTTCCTGGGTGACAAGCTGGGCGTCGGCGCGCAGCTGTCCACGGGTGTGGTGGTCGTCCTCGGCATCCGCATCTTCTCCAACGCCGCCGCGATCCGCCGGCATGTGTTCCGGGCGTGAGGCCGATGAACGACGACGACATGACGCCCGGGCGGCCTCAGGACGAGCCGGCGAAGCCGCAGCGGCCGACCGGCGACGGGCAGCCCCGCGCGCGGGGCGAGTCGGGCGAGCCGTCCGGGACGCCTGACCCGTGGCTGCGCAGGGAACTGCCGCAGGAGGTGCCCGCGGCGGACGCCGACGCTCCTCCCCGCACACCCGACGCTCCGCGCACACCCGACGGCCCCCAGGAGCCGGACGGGGGCGGGAGCGCCGCCGCGCCTACGCAGAGCGGCCGTCAGCGTCTGGTGGAGGGGCTGTGGCCGCCGCGCGCGTCGCGAGCCCAACTCATCGTCGCCGTGCTGCTGTTCGGTCTGGGGTTCGGACTCGCTGTGCAGGTCGCCTCGAACAGCGACGGCAGCAGTGCGCTGCGCGGCGCGCGACAAGAGGATCTTGTGCGCATCCTCGATGAACTGGATGACCGTACCCAGCGTCTTCAGGACGAGAAGCAGGGGCTTGAGGACCAGCGGTCCGAGCTCGAGAACAGTTCGGACCGGGCGGAGGAGGCCCGGAGGCAGACCGCCGAGAAGGAGAAGCAACTCGGCATCCTCGCGGGAACCCTGGCGGCTCAGGGCCCCGGCATCACGATGACCGTCCAGGACACGAAGGGAGCGGTCCAGGCCGACATGCTGCTCGACGCGATCCAGGAGCTGCGCGCCGCGGGTGCGGAGGCGATCCAGGTGAACGGAGTGCGGGTGGTGGCCGGTACCTATCTCGCGGACTCGGGCAAGGGCGTGAGCGTGGACGGGAACAAGATCGCTCAGCCCTACCGTTTCAAAGTCATCGGCAAGCCGCAGGACCTGGAGCCGGCACTGAACATCCCTGGAGGAGTTGTGCAGACGCTGGAGAAGGAGCAGGCCACGGTCACCGTGGAGAGTTCGACGAAGATCGTCGTGGATGCCTTGCGAGCAGCGAAGCGGCCTGACTACGCTCGGTCGTCCTCGCAGTGAACCGGGGGTGCGTGGAGGCGGTCAGGCAGGGGCATCAGGTTGCGGGGGGTCGACGCACCGATTGGGTGGTGCGTGGTGGAAACTGTCCGGTGGCTACGGACGTTGTGAAGATGTCCGGGTCGGCCGGTGTACACAGTCAGGGTTCGTCCTGCCCCACGGGCGGGTCTGTTTCGGTCAAGGGGAATCGCCCGTGAAGTTGTTTGCGAAGTTGTTCGGCAAGAGCGCGCGAGAGGGCGGGGTCGACGCGACCGCCCGCCATCGCGCACAGCCGGGAGAAGCCGAGGGTCAGCGTCCGCTGTTCCGGGACCAGGTCGCTGGTCCGGGTGGCGGCATTTCAGGTGGTCACGGCGCGTCGTCGGTTGACCCCGCCGCGTCCGGCCCCATAGGTTTCGGGGACATGTCGGCCCAGGTGTGCACAAGGTGCGGTCACAGCAACGCGGAGAACAGCCGCTTCTGCTCCAACTGCGGTGCGCCGCTTCGCCCCGGTGCGGTCCCGGAGCGCGCGTCGGAGACGACCTCCACGATCTCGATCTCGGGCCTGGAGGCCTACGACGCCGAGGTGACCGGCCAGACGCCGGTGCCGACGCTGTCTCCGGAGGCGCAGGCGGCCGTCGACGCGCTGCCGCTCGGTTCGGCGCTGCTGGTGGTGCGCCGCGGTCCCAACTCGGGCAGCCGCTTTCTGCTCGACAGTGACCTGACCACGGCGGGGCGTCATCCGCAGAGCGACATCTTCCTGGACGATGTGACCGTCTCACGTCGGCATGTGGAGTTCCGTCGCAGTGGGGACGGATCCTTCACGGTCGCCGACGTCGGCAGTCTCAACGGCACCTATGTGAACCGTGAGCGCATCGACCAGGTCGCGCTCACCAACGGCGACGAGGTTCAGATCGGCAAGTACAGGCTGGTCTTCTTCGCGAATCAGCGGAGTATCTGACCCTCCCCCAGACTCCGTCCGGGGAGACCCCAGGGAAGGCCTCATGCTTCACACACCGAGCGGCGGTGCCGGCAGCGGCACCGCCGCGGACGGCGGGCTGATGAGCATCGGCACCGTGCTGAACGTGCTGCGCGAGGAGTTCCCCGAGGTCACCATCTCCAAGATCCGCTTTCTGGAGACCGAGGGACTGATCGATCCGCAGCGCACCCCTGCGGGATATCGCAAGTTCGGCGTGCGCGACGTCGAGCGGCTCGGTCAGGTGCTGAGGATGCAGCGGGACCACTACCTGCCGTTGAAGGTCATCCGCGAGTATCTCGACGCCGTGGAGCGGGGCGAGGAGGTACGGCTGCCCACCTTGGGCCGTCCGCGTGACGGGGGAGACGGAGAAGGGCTGGGCGAGACGCTGCCCGAGTCCGAGGCCGGCACGGTGTCACGGCTCGGCCGGGAGGACCTGCTCGCCGCCGCCGGGATCAGCGCGGAGCAGCTCGCGGAGTGGGAGTCGTACGGCCTTGTCGCGCCGCTGCCCGGCGGAGGGTACGAACCGGAGACGGTCACCGTGGCCACTCTGGTGGCCGAACTGGGCAGACACGGGATCGAGCCACGCCATCTACGGGTGATGAAGGCCGCCGCGGACCGAGAGGCCGGGCTGGTGGACCAGGTGGTGGCCCCGCTGCGGCTGCATCGCAATCCGCAGACCAGGGCGCATGCCGAGGCCCGGACGAGGGAGCTGGCGGGGCTCTCGGTGAAGCTGCACACCGCCCTGGTGCAGTCCGCGCTGGGTCTTCGACTGCCCTGAGCGTGTTCTCGGCCGGTGGTTCACCAAGGCTTCGCCCGACCTTCATCGGCGCTGAACCGGGTCCTGATCGCGGTGTTCGCCGTCGGCGGACAGGTGGGCCGTTCTGTGCCCGACTACCCAAACGTCCCGGGCACGGCCTAGGGTTGCTGTGTGAACGAGCTCGATGTCGTAGGTGTCCGGGTCGAGATGCCCTCCAACCAGCCGATCGTGCTCCTGCGCGAAGTGGGAGGCGATCGCTACCTCCCCATCTGGATCGGCCCGGGGGAGGCGACCGCCATCGCCTTCGCCCAGCAGGGCATGGCCCCCGCACGACCGCTGACCCACGACCTGTTCAAGGACGTGCTGGAGGCGGTCGGCCAGGAGCTCACGGAAGTACGCATCACGGACCTGCGCGAAGGCGTCTTCTACGCGGAGCTGGTCTTCGCGAGCGGTGTCGAGGTGAGCGCCCGCCCCTCCGACGCCATAGCGCTGGCGCTGCGGACCGGAACGCCGATCTACGGCAGCGAAGGAGTCCTGGACGACGCGGGCATCGCGATCCCGGACGAGCAGGAGGACGAGGTCGAGAAGTTCCGCGAGTTCCTCGACCAGATCTCGCCCGAGGACTTCGGCACCAGCAACCAGTGACGGCCGGGTCTGCCGCACGATGGCGGGCGAGGGGCACGCGATCCGGCATGTGCCCGCGGCCAGTGCGCCTGTCTCACGGACCGGGGCGCCGCATTCGGCTAGCCTTTCCCCGCGGATGGGCACGGGAAACCACCCTTAGGGTGATTATCACTCGGCGTGCCGAGTGTGGCGATCGTTGACGCACCCCTGGTGACTGCCTACCGTCGAGAAGGCAGTTCGAGGACGGAGGTCGGCGTGAGAATGAGCGGCGGCGGCACGGCGGGGGGAGCCCCTGGACGCAGTCTGGGGGAGAACGGCCCGCACCCGCTTCACGGCGGCGCGACCGGCTCCGCCCCGCGGCGGCCCCTGGTCGTGCCGAGCGACGAGGACGCGGCTTTCGGCGACACTGACCAGGTCGGCTATCGCGGCCCCACGGCGTGCGCCGCGGCGGGCATCACCTACCGCCAGCTGGACTACTGGGCGAGGACCGGGCTCGTGGAACCGAGTGTGCGCCCTGCCCACGGCTCGGGGACGCAGCGGTTGTACAGCTTCCGGGACGTGGTCGTCCTGAAGGTCGTCAAGCGGTTCCTGGACACGGGTGTGTCACTGCAGAACATCCGCACCGCCGTCCAGCACCTCAGGGAGCGCGGATTGGGCGACCTGGATCGGATGACGCTGATGAGCGACGGCGCGACGGTGTACGAGTGCACGTCACCGGACGAGGTCCACGCCCTGCTCCAGGGCGGGCAGGGCATCTTCGGGATCGCCGTCGGCGTGGTCCGGCGGGACGTGGAGAGCGCGCTGTCCCAGCTGCACGGCGAGCGGGTGGACACCGGCGAGACCATCGTCGGCGACAACCCGGCGGACGAGCTGGCGCGGCGGCGCAACCGCGCCGTGTGAGACGTGGTGTGGCGCGGCAGCCGGCCGTGCCACCACCGTGTCGAGGCCGCGCCGCCGTCGGCGCGCCCGTCGGCGCGCCCCCGTTGTCAGTGGCGTAGGGCAGCATCGGACATGTGAGATCCGTGCCCACCATCCTGCACCTCGACATGGATGCCTTCTACGCCTCGGCGGAGCAGGCGTCCAAGCCGAGTCTGCGCGGGAAGGCCGTGATCGTGGGTGGGCTCGGCCCGCGCGGTGTGGTGGCCACAGCGTCCTACGAGGCACGCGCCTTCGGAGTGCACTCGGCCATGCCCATGGCCCAGGCCCGCAGGCTCGCGCCGAACGCGGCCTGCCTCGTACCGCGCTTCGGGCTCTACCGGCAGATCAGCGAGCAGGTGATGGGGCTGCTGCGGGAGCTGTCCCCGCTGGTGGAGCCGCTGAGCCTGGACGAGGCGTTCGTGGATCTCGAGGCCGGCGGGGCGGCCTGGGACGAGGAGTCGGCGCGGCTGACCGGGGCCAGGCTGCGCGCGGACATCCGGGCCGTCACCGGGCTGACCGGCTCGGTGGGCCTGGCTGCCTCCAAGATGCTCGCCAAGATCGCCTCCGAGCAGGGCAAGCCGGACGGACTGGTGGTGATACGCCCCGGCACCGAGCGCGCGCTGCTGGGCCCGATGCCGGTGCGCACGCTCCCGGGGGTCGGCCCCGCCACCGGCGACCATCTGCGGCGGGCCGGGATCACCACGGTCGACGACCTGGCCGAGGCCGGCGAGGACGAACTCGTCCGCCTCCTCGGCAAGGCGCACGGACACGCGCTGCACGCGATGGCGCTGGCCCGGGACGAACGGCCGGTGGTGGCCGAGCGGGAGGCGAAGTCGGTGTCCGTCGAGGACACCTATGACGTGGACATCCACGACCGGATGCGCGTCGGCCTGGAGGTGCAGCACCTCGCGGAGCGGTGTGTGCGCCGGCTGCGGGACGCCGGCCTGTCGGGGCGGACCATCCAGCTGAAGGTCCGCCGCTACGACTTCTCGACGCTGACCCGGTCGGAGACCCTGCGCGGGCCCACCGACGATCCGGCGGTGGTGCGGGAGGCCGCGGCGAGACTGCTGGACGCGGTGGACACGACGGGCGGGGTACGGCTGCTGGGCGTCGGCGTCAGCGGGCTGGCCGACTACACGCAGGAGGACCTCTTCGCCCAGGCACGTCTCGGCGCGGGGGAGGCGGAGGGAGAGCCGGGCCCGGTCGGGCGTGCGACGGGAGGGACGGCGGGGGGAGGGGGCGAAGAGGCGGCGGGCGCGGCGGTCGGCGAGGAGCATCGGGAGGCGGCGGAGAGCGCGCGGCGGACGGCCGGGGACATCGCGGACGAGCCGCCGGCACCGGCCGAGCACGTGTGGCGGGCGGGCCACGACGTCCGGCACAGCGAGCACGGGCACGGGTGGGTGCAGGGAAGCGGCCTGGGCCGGGTGACCGTACGCTTCGAGACGCCCGACTCGGCGCCGGGGCGGGTGCGCACGTTCCGCACCGACGACCCCTGTCTGGAACCGGCCGATCCGCTGCCGCTCGTCACGCCGACGCCTCAGGCCTCGTCCGACCCCGCCAGACGTCCGAAGTCACGGTCCGGCGCGGGAGTGGGCGAGGACACGTCGAGCCCGTAGTGGTGGTACAGCTGCAGTTCCTGTTCCGGGGAAAGATGGCGTCCTACGCCGAAGTCGGGTGCGTCCTTGATCAGCGCGCGCTCGAAGGGGACGTACAGCGCCCCCTCGACCACCTCGCTCGGTTCCAGGGGGACGAACGCGTCCCGGCTGAACAGACCGGTCCGTATCGCCGCCCACTCCGGTACCCCGGTCGCGTCGTCGAGGTAGACCTCGTCGACCGTGCCGATCTTGTTGCCGTTGCGGTCGAACGCCTTGCGGCCGATCAGATTCCGCGGATCGATATCGGTCTTCACGGTCCCTCCAACTGATCGCAACTCATTCACAACCACTACAAAAGAGCACATCCGGCACGGCGGCCACTCGAAAGCTCCAGGTCGCACCCCGGGTCCTTGGTTGCACCCGCTGGTACGCTGGCAAACGGCTGACGACCCCGCGCGGGAGAGTCCTTCGGAACCAACCGGAGGCGCCGAAGGAGCAAACCCTCCCCGGAATCTCTCAGGCACACGTACCGCACGGACGAGGTCACTCTGGAAAGCAGGGCGGTTTCCGACGGTTTCCGCTCTCACCGACGGTGAAAGCCGGAACGCCTCACGGCGGGCCGGTGAAGCTCTCAGGTCGAGATGACAGAGGGGGAGGCCGTCGGGGTGCCCGCGCCGTGGTGCCCCTCGAAGGTCGTGTCTGACCAGGAGGCCTCCGTAATGACCGCCCACCGCATCCCGCTCTCCGAGCTCGAACGGGGGATCCCCTTCGAGCAGCGCCACATCGGCCCGGACCACGAGGCGCAGGCCAAGATGCTCGCGCACGTCGGCTACGGCTCCCTGGACGAGCTCACGGCCGCCGCCGTCCCCGACGTCATCAAGAGCACCGACGCCCTGGACCTGCCGGGCGCGCGCACCGAGGCCGAGGTGCTGGCCGAGCTGCGCTCCCTGGCCGACCGCAACCAGGTCCTCGACTCCATGATCGGTCTCGGCTACCACGGGACCTTCACGCCGCCGGTGATCCTGCGCAACGTCATGGAGAACCCCGCCTGGTACACCGCGTACACGCCGTACCAGCCCGAGATCTCCCAGGGCCGCCTGGAGGCCCTGCTCAACTTCCAGACCGTCGTCGCCGAGCTCACCGGGCTCCCGACCTCCGGCGCCTCCCTGCTGGACGAGGGCACGGCCGCCGCCGAGGCCATGGCGCTGTCGCGGCGCATGGGCCGGAACAAGAAGGGCCTGTTCCTGGTCGACGCGGACGCGCTGCCCCAGACGGTGGCCGTCATCCAGACGCGCGCCGAACCTACCGGCGTGGAGGTCGTCGTCGCCGACCTGAGCGACGGCATCCCGGCCGAGGTCGCCGAGCGGGAGATCAACGGCGTACTGGTCCAGTACCCGGGCGCCTCCGGTGCCGTACGCGACATCAGGCCGCTCGTCGAGCAGGCCCACGGGCTCGGCGCGGTCGTCACGGTCGCCGCCGACCTGCTCGCCCTGACGCTGCTGACCTCGCCGGGCGAGCTGGGCGCCGACATCGCCGTCGGCACGACGCAGCGCTTCGGCGTACCGATGGGCTTCGGCGGCCCGCACGCCGGCTACATGGCGGTGCAGGAGAAGTTCGCCCGCAGCCTGCCCGGCCGCCTGGTGGGCGTCTCCGTGGACGCCGACGGGCACAAGGCGTACCGCCTCGCCCTGCAGACGCGTGAGCAGCACATCCGCCGCGAGAAGGCGACGAGCAACATCTGCACCGCCCAGGTGCTGCTCGCCGTGATGGCCGGCATGTACGCGGTCTACCACGGTCCCGAGGGGCTGCGGACCATCGCGCGCCGCACCCACCGCTACGCCGCGATACTCGCCGCGGGCCTGACGGCCGGCGGCGTCGAGGTCGTCCACGGCGCCTACTTCGACACCCTGACCGTGCGGGTGCCCGGCCGCGCCGAGACCGTCGTGGCCACGGCACGCGAGCGCGGGGTGAACCTGCGCCTCGTCGACGCCGACCATGTGTCGATCGCCTGCGACGAGACGACCGGCCGCGCACAGCTGCGTGCCGTGTGGACCGCCTTCGGCGTCGAGGCCGACGCCGAGAGCCTGGACGCCGGCACCGAGGACGCGCTCCCGGGGAACCTGCTGCGCACCGACGACTACCTCACGCACCCGGTCTTCCACGCGCACCGCTCCGAGACCGCGATGCTGCGCTATCTGCGCCGCCTCGCGGACCGCGACTACGCGCTTGACCGCGGCATGATCCCGCTGGGCTCCTGCACCATGAAGCTCAACGCGACCACCGAGATGGAGCCGGTCACCTGGCCCGAGTTCGGACAGCTGCACCCCTTCGCGCCCGCCGAGCAGGCGCAGGGCTACCTCACGCTCATCCGTGAGCTGGAGGAGCGGCTCGCGGAGGTCACCGGCTACGACAAGGTCTCCCTCCAGCCCAACGCCGGCTCCCAGGGCGAGCTGGCCGGTCTGCTGGCCGTGCGCGGCTACCACCGCGCCAACGGCGACGAGCAGCGCACGGTCTGCCTCATCCCGTCCTCCGCGCACGGCACCAACGCGGCGAGCGCCGTGATGGCCGGCATGAAGGTCGTCGTCGTGAAGACCGCGAACGACGGCGAGATCGACGTGGCGGACCTGCGGGCCAAGATCGAGCAGTACCGCGACGAGCTGTCGGTCCTGATGATCACCTACCCCTCCACGCACGGCGTGTTCGAGGAGCACGTGGCCGACATCTGCGCGGCCGTCCACGAGGCCGGCGGCCAGGTGTACGTCGACGGCGCCAACCTCAACGCGCTGGTCGGGCTCGCCAAGCCGGGCCACTTCGGCGGCGACGTCTCGCACCTCAACCTGCACAAGACGTTCTGCATCCCGCACGGCGGTGGCGGCCCGGGCGTCGGCCCGGTCGGCGTGCGCGCGCACCTCGCGCCGTATCTGCCGAACCACCCGCTCCAGCCCGCGGCGGGCCCCGAGACGGGCGTGGGCCCGATCTCGGCCGCGCCGTGGGGCTCCGCGGGCATCCTGCCGATCTCCTGGGCGTACGTGCGGCTCATGGGCGGCGAGGGCCTCAAGGCGGCCACGCAGATCGCCGTGCTGTCCGCCAACTACATCGCCAAGCGCCTCGAGCCGCACTTCCCCGTGCTCTACACCGGCCCCGGGAACCTGGTGGCCCACGAGTGCATCATCGACCTGCGCCCGCTGACCAAGGCGACCGGGGTGAGCGTCGACGACGTCGCCAAGCGCCTGATCGACTACGGCTTCCACGCGCCGACGATGTCGTTCCCGGTGGCCGGCACGCTGATGATCGAGCCGACCGAGTCCGAGGACCTCGCCGAGATCGACCGGTTCTGCGACGCGATGATCGCCATCCGGGCCGAGATCGAGAAGGTCGGCTCGGGTGAGTGGCCCGACGAGGACAACCCGCTGCGGGGCGCTCCGCACACCGCGGCGGCGCTCGGCGGCACGTGGGAGCACGCGTACACGCGGGAGGAGGCCGTCTTCCCGAGCGGTGTCTCGGCCGCCGACAAGTATTGGCCGCCGGTGCGCCGTATCGACCAGGCGTTCGGCGACCGCAACCTGGTCTGTTCCTGCCCGCCGCTGGACGCCTACGAGGAGTAGTCGACCTCGGACATGCGTCGGGGCCGGTTCGGAGAGTGCGTCTCCGGGCCGGCCCCTGGTCTGTCCAGGGCGTCGGACGCCCTTGGCGGGGGAGCGGTCGTACGTCCCCCGCGCTCCGCCGCCTTACGCGGCCGTCATCACCTGGCCGGTGCCCATCGGGCGGTGCGGGGCGATGATCTGGCCGTCGGGCAGAAGCTCACCGGTGTCCTCGAACAGCAGAACGCCGTTGCACAGCAGGCTCCATCCCTGCTCCGGGTGGTGCGCCACGAGGCGGGCGGACTCCCGGTCGGCGGATTCGGCGGTCGGGCACGGCGGCTGGTGCTGGCACATGATGGATGCGATCTTTCGCTCTGGCGTGTGTGGGACGGCTGGTATGGCTGGCGTGTGCGTCGTGCGGCTCTTCCGGTCGCTCATGGCCGCTCCCCGTTGCTGATGCTTCGGTGTCGAACCCAGTGTTGCCCCACGGGCGTCAATCCGCAGGGATTTCGCGGCACCGCTTCTCACATTCATGACGCATCACCCGCGCGGACGGTTCAATCCAACTCGGCGGCTACTTTGGGTGGTTCGGCATGACTAAAAAGAACTAGCCCGTATGGGCCGACCAGTGCTTTGTCCCTCGTAAGAGTGCGAGAGAGCACGAATGGGCGACAGACGTGTCGCTCCGTGGACGCACCGTGCCCCGCCGTCCTCAGGAGCGGCGGGGCACACGGGCCGCGGGGTCGTGCCCGGGGTGGCTACGCGGGTGCGGGTGAGCCGAGCATCGTGGCGGCTCTGGTGACCCGCAGGGTGAGCACCGGGAGGAGGTCAGCGACCGAGTGCGGGCGGTGGGCGGCGATGCCCGGGGGTGCGGGCGCGAGCGGTACCAGCAGGTCGGTCGCGGCGGGCTGGCCCGTCGCGCCGTCGGCGTCGCGGTCGCCGTGCAGCCACAGCGTCAGCATGTACAGCTCGGGCACGGACAGCAGCCGGGCCTGGTGGGGCTGCGCCATCGTCTCCGCCTGGCGCAGAGCCCGCTCGGTGGAGGCGACGTAGGGGCCCTCGAAGAAGTGCGAGAACGCCCAGCCGTCCGGGGTCAGCATCGTCTCGGCGGCGGCCACGGCGTGCCCGCCGCGGCGCAGGAGGAATCTCCATCCCGCCAACCGGGTGATCGCCGCGCCCGCGGGGGCGATCCGGTCCAGAACGTGCACCGGCAGGGGGAGTTCGGGTGTCACAGGTCCCTGGGCACCGCGCAGGGAGGGGATGGGGGCCTCGCGGACCGCGGTGGGGGAAGCGAGCGCCGCGAGGACGGAGCGGAGTGCGGGCGCGGGAGCCGGGGGGACATGCAGATGCATGGTGGGTCGCCTCTCATTCGACAGGCACGGTGGAGCCAGAAAGGGGTGGGGCGGGCGGACGGCGCTGTCAGCTCTCGGGGCCGGAGGTGTGCCGGGTGAGGGTGCCCGGATGAATGGCGGCGCTGTGACGAGATGGCTCAGGACCGCGAGTGCCAACTCTCTACCCCGTGCGCAAAGTTTATATGACGCGCGTTCATGCATTGTTTCGTCTAGACGTCCTGCGTGGGTCGCGCAAGGCGATATCAGGACGGCGTGAAGAGATATTCTTCCTGGTATTACTCGGGGTCCGCGCCCGTGACCTCGACATACTCGGCGGCGGCGGTCGGCCGGTTGTCGCCGGTGATTTTGACGACACGGCGTTCGGGGGAAA
This sequence comes from Streptomyces sp. NPDC048664, assembly GCF_040650555.1. Classification (NCBI taxonomy): domain Bacteria; kingdom Bacillati; phylum Actinomycetota; class Actinomycetes; order Kitasatosporales; family Streptomycetaceae; genus Streptomyces; species Streptomyces sp. NPDC048664. Next base: position 15,892 of record NZ_JBEZHK010000027.1, read on the forward strand.
CTGCACAGTGCCGCATGCCTCGTGAATGTGCCGTCGGGCCCGTGCCGCCACACTAGCGCGTGACGGCCGCGCTCGGGACGTTATCGATCGCGCTGCCGGGGCATCATCCATCGTGACCCAGGACAGCAGCGGCCGATCATCGGCCTGCCCATCAAGAGGAAGGACGCTTCGATGGGAGAGAAGGTCGTGGCAGGGACGTTCGACCTGTCCGATCGCCAGCGCTACCGCCACAAGCTCAGGAAGTGCCTGGCGGGTTTCATGCGACTGCTGGAGGAGGAGAGGTTCGATCGGCCCAGGAATCTGATGGGGCTGGAGATCGAGCTGAATCTCGCAGGGTCCGACGGTATGCCGCGGATGATGAACGCGCAGGTATTGGAAAAGATCGCGAGCCGTGATTTCCAGACCGAGCTCGCCATGTTCAATCTGGAAGTCAACATAGCGCCGCACCGACTGGGAGGCCGGGTATTCGATCGTCTCGCCGAGGAACTGCGCACCTCGCTCGGCTATGCCGACCGGAAAGCCCAGGAGGTGGCCGCCGGTATCGTCATGATCGGCATTCTGCCCACCCTGGACCGCGACGATCTCGTCTCCTCCAATCTTTCCGCCGTCGATCGCTACACCCTGCTCAACGATCAGATCGTGGCCGCGCGCGGCGAGGACTTCAGGCTGGAGATCGACGGGGTGGAGCGCCTGGAGTGCACCTCGCGTTCGATCGCGCCCGAGGCCGCCTGCACGTCGGTCCAACTGCATCTCCAGGTCACGCCGGCGCGATTCGCCGATCTGTGGAACGCCGCCCAGGCGGTCGCCGCGGTCCAGATCGCCGTCGGCGCCAACTCCCCCTTCCTTTTCGGACGCGAGCTGTGGCGCGAGTCCCGTCCGCCGCTGTTCCAGCAGTCCACCGACACCAGGCCCCCGGAACTGCAGGCACAGGGCGTGCGGCCACGCACCTGGTTCGGTGAACGCTGGATCACCTCGGCGCACGAGCTGTTCGAGGAGAACCTGACGTTCTTCCCGCCGCTGCTGCCGATCTGCGACGAGGAGGACCCCCTGCGCGTCCTGGACGAGGGCGGGATCCCCAAGCTGGCCGAGCTGGTCCTGCACAACGGCACGATCTACCGCTGGAACCGGCCGGTGTACGGCATCGCGGACGGGGTTCCGCATCTGCGGGTGGAGAACCGGGTGCTGCCCGCGGGCCCCACCGTCATCGACGTCATCGCCAACGCCGCCTTCTACTACGGGCTCGTGCGCGCGCTCGCCGAGGAGCCGCGCCCGGTGTGGACACGGCTGCCGTTCGAGGCCGCCGCGGCCAACTTCGACACCGCCTGCCGCCACGGCATCGAGGCCCGGCTGCGCTGGCCGCGGCGCGGACGGCACGGTGGGGTGAGCGAGGTGGAGGCCGTCGACCTCGTGCGCGACGAGCTGCTGCCGCTGGCGGAGGCGGGACTCGACGCCTGGGGTGTCGAACGGGCCGACCGGGACCTGTATCTCTCGGTGATCGAGGAGCGGTGCCGGCGCCGGACGAACGGGGCGAGCTGGCAGGCCGCCACCTTCCACCGGGCCCTGGAGAGCGGGCTGGACCGGCAGGCCGCGCTGGCCGCGACGACCAGGAGGTACCGGGAGCTGATGTACGTGGGTGAGCCGGTGCACACCTGGCCGGTCGGGTCCCCCGAGCCGGTGCCGCTGGGGTGAGCCGACGCGGCGGCCCCGGCCCGGCCGGAAGCCGCCGCGGCCGCCTGCCCGGGTCGGGCGAGCTCGGTCGAGTGCTTGCCCTTGCTCTTGGCCTGCCCGTCCGCCTTTACGGCGATCTTCGTCACTTCATTCGGAGCCCCCGCCGGGCGAAGATGAGACGATGCGGGATCGTTCAAGGGAGGCGGGAGTGCAGGTGGAGGCGGAGTCGGTGGCGGATGCCCATCCGGATCAGCGGCCGACGCGAAGGATTCTCCGGGACGAGACACTGCTGGTGCTGGGCCTCTCGCTCGGCGCCAGCGGAGTGTCCGCGCTGATCAGCTTCGTCGGTTCGGTCACCAAGCCGGGCGGTCTGAAGGACCAGGCGGCCACCCTCAACGCCTCCGCGGCGCCCGGCCGGCCCTGGCTCGACCTCGCCTGGCAGCTCTTCGGGATCGCGACGGCCCTGGTGCCGGTCGTGCTCGTCGCGCACTTCCTGATGCGCGAGGGCGCGTCGCTGCGCGTGCTGGGCTTCGACCGGACCCGCCCCTGGCCCGACCTGGGCCGAGGGGCGGCCGTCGCCGCGGTGATCGGCTCCACCGGCATCGCCTTCTACCTCGCCGCGCGCGGCTTCGGCGCCAACCTCACGGTGGTGCCGGAGGCGTTGCCCGCCGTGTGGTGGAAGTTCCCCGTCCTCGTCCTGTCGGCCGTGCAGAACGCGGTCCTGGAGGAGGTCATCGTCGTCGGGTATCTGCTGCGCAGGCTCGACCGACTGGGCTGGACGGCCGGCACGGCCCTGGTGGCCAGCGCGGTACTGCGCGGCTCGTACCACCTCTACCAGGGCATCGGCGGCTTCCTCGGCAACATGGCGATGGGCGTGGTCTTCGTCTGGCTGTACCGGCGCTGGGGAAGGGTCGGGCCGCTGGTGGTGGCCCACTCACTCCTCGACATCGGGGCGTTCGTCGGATACGCGCTGCTGGCGGGCAAGGTGGGCTGGCTGCCGACCGCCTAGGGCCCGGCGGTCGAGCGGGTCCCTCGTGTGGGTCAGGTTGATCCGGGCGCGACGCCCTGGCCGAGCAGCTCGCCGTCGATGACGGTGACCGCGTGGCCGCTGAGCAGTGTCCGGTCGCCGCGCAGTTCCGTGCGCACCAGGCCGGAGCGGGGTGAGGCCTGGAGCCCGGTCAGGTCGGGGCGCCCCAGGCGCTCGGACCAGTAGGGGGCCAGCGCGGTGTGGGCGCTGCCGGTGACCGGGTCCTCGTCGATGCCGACGTTCGGGAAGAAGCAGCGCGAGACGAAGTCGTAGCCCCTGCCGGGGTCCTCGGCGCGTGCGGTGGCGATGATGCCGCGCTGCGAGTGGCGCCCGAGCGCCTTGTGGTCGGGGACGAGACCCACGACCGTCTTCTCGTCGGCGAGTTCGAGGATCAGGTCGCCGATGTGGGGACCGGTGTCGACGGCGTTGACGGGCCGTGCGCCGAGGGCCTCGGTCACCTGCTCGGGGATCTCGACGGGGGTGAGCGGCGCCGTGGGGAAGTCCAGGGTGAGGGAGCCGTCCTCGCGGGGCGTGGCGGTGAGCACGCCGCTCCGGGTGGCGAACCGCACGGGGCCCCGCTGGGCTCCGGTGGTGTGCAGGACATGGGCGGTGGCCAGCGTGGCGTGGCCGCACAGGGCGACCTCGGTCGTGGGCGTGAACCAGCGCAGGGCCCAGTCCGCCTCGCCGCCGTCGGGCAACGGGTGGGCGAACGCGGTCTCGGCGTGGTTGACCTCGCGGGCCACGTCCTGGAGCCAGGCGTCGTCGGGGAAGGAGTCGAGCAGCAGGACGCCGGCCGGATTGCCGGCGAAGGGGCGGTCGGTGAAGGCATCGACGATTCGAATCCGCATGCACCGACGCTAGAGGCTCGTGCGGGTGGGAGGACAAGGCCAATTCGCAGTCTCTGGCTTCGCCCCGGTCGTGCTGGCGGCCACCTACCCCGTGGCCCCGATGGCGTGTCCGATCGCGGAGGCGACGTCGCCGGCGATGCGGGTGGGCCGGTACGCGTCCTGCGTCCAGGGACTCCCGTCCGTCACCCACACGCTTCGCAGCCCCAGTGTTCCGGCGCCCGCGATGTCGGCGTGCGGCGAGTCGCCGATCACCCAGGCGCCCCGCAGGGGTACACCGACGGCGGCGGCCGCCGCCTCGAAGATCTCCGGTTCCGGCTTCTTGTGGCCGATCTCCTCGGAGATGACCCAGCCCTGGACGAGCCGGTCCAGCCCGGTGCGACGGATCTTCGCCCGCTGCTGCCCGGTCGGGCCGTTGGTGACGATGGCACAAGCCCAGCCGGCCGCCCGCGCTCTGCCCAGCGCCGCGCGCGACGACGGGGCCAGGGTGACGCGGCCGGCGCCGCCGTCGTCGACAAGGGCGTCGACGGCGGTATCCGGCACCTTGCCGCCGTAGCGGTCGGTGAGGGCGGCCACGACGTCGTCCCGCGCGGTGTAGCCGCTGCCGTCGACGGCCATCACCCAGGCGAGGTCGGCGGCGGGCAGCTCGTGTTCGGCGAGGAAGGCGACGACGGCTGCGCGCATGGCCGCGTCGCGGTCGACCAGGGTGTTGTCGAGGTCCAGCAGGAGCAGGGCCATGACGTGCAGTAAAACACGGCAGGTCCGGACGGCTGCGTGCTGCGCGGCGGGCGCGTTTCGACGGTCCGCCCCGCCTGCTCCGGCGAGGCGTCCGTCCGAGGGGTTGTCGTGAGAACAGGTCCGATATATCGTTGAGGCATCGCGATCGATCAACGAGTGAATGGAGTGATGGCGATGCGTTCCCGTACGGAAGGCTTTGGATTCGAGGGGCACGAGCGTCGTGGACACCACGGACCCCGTGGGCGGCGCGGCTTCGACGGGCGGCGGGCGGCCTTCGGCCCCTTCGGGCCGGGTGGACCCGGCGGCCCGGGCGGTCCCGGTTTCGGAGGGCCCGGGTTCTTCGGGCCCGGTGGCCCGTGGGGTGGGCGCGGTCGGGGCGGGCCCAGGGGGAGGGCGCGGCGTGGAGATGTCCGCGCGTCGATCCTGGCGCTGCTCAAGGACCGGCCCATGCACGGCTACGAGATGATCCAGGAGATCGCCGAGCGCAGCGGCGGCGCGTGGAAGCCCAGCCCGGGTTCGGTCTACCCGACCCTCCAGCTGCTGGAGGACGAGGGGTTCATCAGCAGTGAGAGCGAGGGCGGCAAGAAGCTCTTCGCGCTCACCGAGACCGGCCGCGAGGCGGCCGAGGAGGGGGCCGACGCTCCCTGGGAGGAGGCCTCCAAGGGGGTCGACTGGGAGGCCCTGCAGGAGATCCGGCAGGCCGGCTTCGGTCTGATGGAGGCGTTCGGTCAGGTCTGGAAGACCGGCAGCAAGGAGCAGCGCGACAAGGCGCTCACGGTCATCAACGAAGCGCGCAAGAAGCTGTACCTGATCCTCGCCGACGAGGACTGACGGTCGGCCCGGCCCCGGGGGAAGCGGGGTGGCGCCCCGCGGCGACGAGACACGATGCCGCGGGGCGCCCTCATGTCCGAGGGGCCGCGGGGAGCCGACGGGTAGGCGGCCCGAGGGGGAGTGGCTCGTCAGGACACCAGTGCCCCGAGCTTGCGCAGCGACTCCGTCAGCGCGGCCGTTGCCGAGTCCCTCAGTCTGGCGGCCATCAGGGAGACCGCCGCGCCGGTGAACTCGCCGTCGATGCGCACCGAGGTGACGCCGTCCTGCGGTGTCAGCGTGTAGCGGGTGGCGAGGTTCACCGCCATCGGGCCCTTGCCGCGGATGGCGAGAACGTGCCCCGGCTCCAGTTCCTCGATGGTCCACAGGACCTCGGCCGGGAAGCCCATGAGCTTCATGTTCTCCTCGAAGGTCCCGCCCACCTCCAGCGCGTCGGGGCCGCCCCGGGGGAAGCTCGTGTGGGTCGCGTTCCACCGGCCGTACGCGGGCCAGTCCGTGAGCTGGGCCCAGACCTTCTCGGCGGGCGCGGCGATGCGTGCCTCCGCGCTGACTTCGGCCATGCGACCACCCCTTCGCGTCGGGCGCTGCGCCGGGCGCAGCTGCGGTGTGCGGAACGTAGTCGCGCGGGCCTCAATATTCAATACTGATGAACCGTCAGAAGATGGCGGACGTCGCACGGCCGGAGGGGGGCGGTCCAGCCGCTGAGACAGGAGCAATCAAGGGTGACGCTCATGTCGAGTCCTGCCATGATGTGCCGGTGCAGACCTCTCAAGGCAGTGGGAGCGATCGCGGCAGGAGCATCGGGCTGGGGCTCGCTCTCCTGTCGGCGGTCGCCTTCGGTGGCTCCGGTGTCGCGGCCAAGCCGCTGATCGAGGCGGGGCTCGACCCGCTTCATGTCGTGTGGCTGCGGGTCACGGGCGCCGCGCTCGTGCTGCTGCCGTTCGCCGTACGGCACCGGGAACTGCCCCGCAGTCGCCCCGCCCTGCTCGCCGGGTTCGGCCTGCTCGCCGTGGCCGGTGTCCAGGCCTGCTACTTCGCCGCGATCTCCCGCATTCCCGTGGGTGTCGCGCTGCTCGTCGAATACCTGGGGCCCGCGCTGCTGCTCGGCTGGGTGCGCTTCGTGCAGCGCCGGCCCGTGTCGCGGGCGGCCGCGGTGGGGGTGATCCTCGCGGTCGGTGGACTCGCCTGCGTCGTGGAGGTGTGGTCGGGTCTGAGCTTCGACGCCCTCGGGCTGCTCCTCGCGCTCGGCGCCGCCTGCTGCCAGGTCGGCTACTTCGTGCTGTCGGACCAGGGTGGTGCGGCGGGCGAGAAGGCCCCGGACCCGCTCGGCGTCATCGCATACGGCCTGCTCGTCGGCGCCGCCGTCCTGACCGTCGTCGCCCGCCCCTGGAACCTGGACTGGTCCGTCCTCGCGGGTACCGCGCGACTGCACGGCGCGGCCGTACCCGCCGCGCTGCTGCTGGCCTGGATCGTGCTGGTCGCGACCGTGCTCGCGTACATCACCGGCGTGCTCTCGGTGCGCCGGCTCTCGCCCCAGGTCGCCGGTGTCGTGGCCTGCCTGGAAGCCGTCATCGCCACCGTCCTCGCCTGGGTGCTGCTGGGCGAGCACCTCTCCGTGCCCCAGCTGATCGGAGGGGCGATCGTCCTGGTGGGCGCGTTCACGGCGCAGTCGTCGGCTCCGGTGAAGGCTCCCGCCGAACCGGTGGCGAGCGGCGGCGTGGGGCTGGAGCAGTCGGCGATCCGCACCCTCACCGAGGAGGACGCGCTCCCTCCGCAGCCCGCAGGGCCCACCGGGTCGTCGCGGGGCGCGCGGCCTTCCGAGCCCTCGCGGTCGGCCTGAGGCCTGGGGGTGGACGCGCGCGCTCGCCCGCGGGCCTCAGGCCGGACCCGCGGCCCCTCCCGCCCCGTGCCTGCGCAGCAGATGCGCACGCGCGACGTCGTCACGGGGGCCGTCCCGCCGGGCCAGTTCGTCCGCGATACGTTCCCGGACCTGCCCGGAACGCTTCCCGGCGTACTTGAACTTCGCCCGGACCTCCGTCACCTCCAGTCTTAGGCCGCGCAGGGCGGCCAGCTTGCGGCTGAAGGGCTCCTCACCCGCCGCTACCCGCGCGGTACCGCCCTCGGGCTGGAAGTGGCCGACCTGGCGGTTCAGCAGTTCCGCCTTCTCGGCGGGATCGTCCATGACATGGGCCGTGCAGCGCAGTTGGACCGCCGCGTAGAAGCTCGTGGGCTCACCGTGCTCGGGCGGGATGTCCGCGGCGGCCTGCCAGGGACCGGGCACGAACACGTGGTCGTCCACCACGCTCAGCAGTACGTCCGGGTTCGCCTCCAGGGCGGGCCACAACGGGTTCGGTCGGGCCAGATGGGTCACCACCTCGCCGCGGGAGGCGTCGTAGAGGAAGTGCGTCGGCTGCGCGTACGGCGCCTCGCCCGGCCGGCCGTTCACCACGAGCTGCCCGAAGTCGTGGGCGGCGAGCCAGTCCTGCCACTCGCTGTCGTCGCGTATCGCGTCGAAGGGGCGGATCAGCATCGGAGTGCTCCCAGGTAGTCGGGCAGTGCGGTGTCGGGCGAAAGGCCGGGATCGGGGATCGGGGCGCCGTAGGACGTGCGGACCGGGACCACGCCGGCCCAGTGGGGCAGGGGCAGGTCCTCGGCGTCGTCGTTCACGCCGCCGGTGCGCACCTTCGCGGAGACCTCGTCCAGGTCGAGCCGGAGCACGGCCGTGGCGGCCAGTTCCTTCTTGTCGGCGGGCCGCGCGTCACGCGAGCGGCCCGGGACCACCTGATCGACCAGCGCGTCCAGAGCGGTCGACTTCTCCTTCGGGTCGGTGACCTGGCGGGCTGTGCCGTGCACCACCACGGAGCGGTAGTTGATCGAGTGGTGGAAGGCCGAACGGGCCAGCACGAGACCGTCGACGTGCGTCACCGTCAGGCACACGGCGAGACCCGGATCCGCCTCACCGGCCGCACGCAGCGGGCGTGAACCCGTCGAGCCGTGGACGTAGAGCCGTTCGCCGATCCTGCAGTACAGCGTGGGCAGCACGACGGGCGCGCCGTCGCGCACGAAGCCGAGATGGCACACATGGCCCTCGTCGAGGATCGAGTGCACCAGTTCCCTGTCGTACGACGCCCGGTCGGCGGAGCGTGTGGGGACGGTGCGCTCGCTCGGTGTGTAGGTGGCGGGCGGCGACGTCGACGGCCGGGTTCCCTGCATGGACACTCCCGATTGCACTAGTGCATAATAAGCTTTGTGCTAGAAGATTATCGGATCGAAGGGCGACGTGCAGCCGAGATCGCGGCCAGCGTCGAACGCGCGGTGGGGTCCGGCGCGCTGGATCCTGGTCAAGTGCTGCCCCCCATGAGGGAGTTGGCGGCGCGACTGGAAGTGAATCCGAACACCGTCGCCGCCGCGTACCGCATCCTGCGTGAGCGCGGGGTCATCGAGACCGCCGGACGCCGCGGCAGCCGGGTGCGGCCCGCGCCCGCCACGACCGGGCGGGACAGCATCAGGGTGGAGGTGCCCGACGGTGTACGCGACGTGTCGAACGGCAATCCGGATCCGGCGCTGCTGCCGCCGCTGGCGCCGGCGTTCGCCGCGGCGGCCGCGCGGGCCGACCGGGACCCCGTGCTGTACGGCGATGGCGCCGTGGACCCCGACCTCGCGCGGATCGCGCGATCCGATCTCGACGCCGACGGGGTGCCGGACGGCCCTGTCGCCGTCGTCTCCGGATCGCTCGACGCCGTCGAGCGCCTCCTTGCCGTCCACCTCAGACCGGGGGACGCCGTGGCCGTCGAGGACCCGGGGTGGGGCAGGACCCTCGATCTCGTCCCGGCGCTCGGGCTGCGCACGCTGCCGGTCGGCATCGACGACGAGGGGCCGCTGCCGGACGACGTGCGCGACGCGCTGCGCGCCGGGGCGCGCGCCCTGGTGGTCACCTGCCGGGCGCAGAATCCGACGGGGGCCGCGGTGAGTGCCGCACGCGCGCGTGCGCTGCGTGCCGTGCTGCGGGAGCACCCGGAGACCCTGCTGATCGAGGACGACCACGGTCACGGCATCGTCGACGTGCCGCTGAACCCCCTCGCCGGCACCACCCGGCACTGGGCCTTCATGCGCTCGGCCGCCAAGGCGTACGGGCCCGACCTCCGGCTCGCCGTGCTCACCGGGGACGCCGAGACCGTCGACCGGGTGCGCGGGCGTCAGCGGCTGGGCCCCGGGTGGGTCGCGCTGATCCTCCAGCGGGCCGTGGCACGGCTGTGGGCCGAGGGCACCGTGGACGCGCGGAGGGTCGCGGCGGAGTACGGCAGGCGACGGGGCGCGCTCATCGAAGGGCTCGCCCGACGGGGCGTGACCGCCCGAGGGCGCAGCGGGATGCACGTGTGGGTTCCCGTGCCGGACGAGACGGGCGCGGTGGCGCGGCTGCTGCACGCGGGCTGGGCCGTCGCCCCCGGCGCGCGCTTCCGGATGAGTGCGCCGCAGGGCATCAGGATCACCGTCTCGGGGCTGGCCGAGGAGGAGATCGAGCGACTGGCGGACGCGATCACCGCGGCCACGGGCCCGGGTCCGGCCCGAAGCTACGGCTGAGCGGGCGAGCGGGAGGGGGCCGGTGTCCGGATGCCTCCGTCCGGACACCGGCACCGGGCCCGTGGCCAGGGCCGCTCCCTCTGCAGCGCAGCCGAGAGGTCGGGCGGGCGACCGTGCCGCGCGCCACCGGCGACCGACAGCCTCAGGCCGAGCCCAGCTTGCGGAAGTCCCAGGAGACGACCTTCTCGGGCGTCAGCCGGATCCACGCGTGACGGCCGTCGTGGGGCATCTCCTCGAGGCCGAAGTTCTTGCGGGCGAACAGAATCTCCGGGACGTCGAGTTCGGCGCACAGTTCCCCGGTGCGGGGGAACTCGCCCACGAACTCGGCCGTCCCCGACAGCTCCGCGCCCCGCAGCTGGTCGTACTCCTCACCCGTGTCGACCACGACGGCGATGCGCGGATCCCGCCGCAGGTCGGCCCAACGCCTGCTGCGCACCACGGAGTACAGCCACAGCGAGACCCCGTCCCAGGCGAACCACAGGGCGGACACATGGGGGAAGCCGTCGGTCGACACGGTCGCCACCCGGCAGGTGCGCTCCGTGGTCAGGAACTCGTCCAGCTCCCCGGCCGTCATCATGATCTTCCGGCCCCGGCGCTGCGTGTCCGCCATGAAGTCCCCCTCGCTCCTTTTGTTTGACACTGCGTCAGAGAAGAATGAGCCGTCCGCCGTCCGGCCGCAACAGTCGTTCCCCTGTCGAACGCGCTCCCGTAAGGAGTGTCATGCCGTCGTACGAACGCCTCCGCGCACTGCTCGACCCGCCCTCCACCGTGCTGCTCACCGTCGAGTGCCAGCAGGGCGTCGTGGGCCCGGACAGCGCGCTGCCCGAACTCGCCGCCGAGGCGCGCTCCTCGGGCGCGCTCACCAACGTGGCCCGGCTGGTCGCCGCGGCCCACCAGGGCGGGACGCAGGTGATCCACGCGATCGCCGAGCGCCGCCCCGACGGGCGGGGCGCCAGCCGCAACGCGCGCCTGTTCCGCGCGGCCGAACGCCTCGGGGTCCAGCAACTGTCCGGGAGCCCGGCGGTGCGGGTGGCCGAGCCCATCGAGGTGGCGCCCGACGACCTCGTCGTACGAAGGCTGCACGGCCTGTCGCCCCTCGCCGGTACCGACGTCGACGCGCTGCTGCGCAACCTCGGCTGCCGGACGCTGATCGTCACGGGCGTCTCCGCCAACGTCGCCATCCCCAACACGGTGTTCGACGCGGTCAACCTGGGCTACACCGTCGTCGTGCCCGCCGACGCCGTCGCCGGCGTGCCCGCGGACTACACACCCGCGGTGATCCGCAACACCCTCGCGCTGGTCGCCACCGTCGCGACGACGGACGAGGTGCTCTCCTGCCTCGCACCGCGACAGGAGAGCCGATCGGGCGCGCCGGATCCGGATCCGGTCACATGAGCTTGATCTCGCCCCCGGCCACGGTGATGTTCGCGGCGGCCAGCGGCTGGTTCGCCGGGCCCTTCTGCACGCTGCCGTCGGTCGCGGAGAACTCGCTCATGTGGCAGGGGCAGACGATCACCCCGTTCGCGATGTCCCTGACCGCGCATCCCTGATGGGTGCACTTGGACGAGAACGCCTTGAACGAACCCGCGGACGGCTGGGTCACCACCACTCCCTGGTCGGCGAAGACCTTGCCGCCGCCCTCGGGGATCTCGGTCGTCTTCGCCAGCACCGTGCCGCCCGAGTCCCCCTCGGGGGAACTGCTGCCCTGCGCGGCGCCGCCGGGCGTGCTGTCGTCGCCCGCGGCGCTCTTGCTCGGGGCGGTGGAGCCGGAGGAGGACATGTCGTCGTTGCCGCACGCGGTCAGCGCGACGGCGAGGCCCGAGGCCCCGACCGCCGCCATGACCGTGCGGCGGGCCGGTCCTGGTACGGGCTGGAGCGATTCGCTGGTCATGCTGACGTTCCCTTCCACGGAAGTGTGCGGATGTCTGCGCAGATCTGCCCGGTCGCCAGGTGGTACGGACCGGGGCCGAAGGCCGTTCAGACAACGTCGAGATCTTGACCCCTTCGGGGGGAGCGGTCCGTCAAACACGCCTGCCGTTCGCCTGTCAGGGGGACACAACCGTCGGGCGGGCGGTGCCCCGGGCCCGTGGACGCGTCAGTAACCTGGGGCGATGCTGAAGGAAGTCATCGCGACCCGCTACATCACGCCGCTGCGTGAGGGCGGGTCGCTGCCGGGGCTCGTCGAGGCCGACGACCTCGGGACGTACGTCATGAAGTTCACCGGCGCCGGACAGGGCCGAAAGACGCTCGTCGCCGAGGTCGTATGCGGGGAACTCGCCCGCCGGCTGGGCCTGAGGGTGCCCGCCCTGGTCACGGTCGACCTCGATCCGGTGCTGGGCCTTGGCGAGCCCGACCAGGAGGTGCAGGGCCTGCTCAAGGGGAGCGGCGGACTGAACCTCGGCATGGACTTCCTCAGCCGCGCGATCGGCTTCGACCCGCTCGCCTTCACGGTGGGCCCGGCCGAGGCCGGCCGGATCGTCTGGTTCGACGCCCTGGTGAACAACGTGGACCGCTCCTGGCGCAACCCCAACCTGCTGATGCGGCAGGGGGAGCTGTGGCTCATCGACCACGGTGCCACCATGATCTGGCAGCACAACTGGCCCGGCGCCGAAGCCTCCGCCGCCCGCCCCTACGACGCCCGCGACCACGCCCTGGCCCCGTTCGGCCCGGACGTCGCGGGAGCTGCCGCCGAGCTGGCGCCGCTGGTGACCGAGGAACTGCTGGCCGAGGTGACCGCCGCGATCCCCGACGCGTGGCTGACCGGCGAGCCCGGCTTCGCCGGCCCCGACGAACTGCGCAGGGCCTACGCGCGCCCCCTGCTGGCCCGCGCCGCCGACATCCACGAACGGATCCGGGGCGTCGAGAGCGGCGAGAACAACGAGAGCACCGGGAGGGGCGAGTGAGCGGGCGTGACGTCTTCGAGTACGCACTGCTGCGGGTCGTGCCGCGCGTCGAGCGAGGCGAGTGCATCAACGCGGGCGTGCTGGTGTACTGCCGGGCCAGGTCGTACGTCGCCGCCCGGACCCACCTGGACGAGAGCAGGCTGCTGGCGCTGGACCCGGGCGCGGACGTGGCGGGCGTGCGTGCCGCGCTCGGCGCCGTCGAAGGAGTGTGCGCCGGGGGAGCCGCAGCCGGTCAGGCGGCCTCCGACGACGCCGGGCGCCGCTTCCGCTGGCTGATCGCGCCGCGCTCGACGGTCGTGCAGCCCGGGCCCGTGCACACCGGTCTGACCGCCGATCCGGCGGCCGAGGCGGAGCGGTTGCTGGACCTCCTCGTGAGGTAATGGATCACATGGGCCGGATGCACCGTTGACACCGGGTGCCAGGGCTTCTAGCGTCTCGTCTGCTGAAGGTACTAAGCGGTCGCTCACCCGTGGGCGTACCGTGGGAGCCGCAGACTTTCCAGCAGCGGACTTTCTGAAGGCGTTCCAGGCTTTCCAAGGGCGAGGAGAAGCAGCAATGTCCACCACTGAGCAGCGGGTCGCGATCGTCACCGGCGGCGCGCGCGGCATCGGCGCCGCCACCGCCGTACGACTGGCCGCCGAGGGCCGTTCCGTCGCGGTGATCGACCTCGACGAGGCCGCGTGCAAGGACACCGTGGAGAAGATCACGGCCGCCGGTGGCAAGGCCATCGCCGTGGGCTGCGACGTCTCGGACGAGACGCAGGTCGAGGCGGCCATCGCGCGCATCGCCGAGGAGCTGGGCGCGCCCACGATCCTCGTCAACAACGCGGGCGTGCTCCGCGACAACCTGCTGTTCAAGATGAGCGTCTCGGACTGGGACACCGTCATGAACGTGCACCTGCGGGGCGCCTTCCTGATGTCGCGCGCCGTCCAGAAGCACATGGTGGACGCCGGTTTCGGCCGCGTCGTCAACCTCTCCTCCTCCTCGGCCCTCGGCAACCGCGGCCAGGTGAACTACTCCGCGGCCAAGGCCGGCCTCCAGGGCTTCACCAAGACCCTGGCCAAGGAGCTCGGCAAGTTCGGCATCACCGCCAACGCCGTGGCCCCCGGCTTCATCGCCACCGAGATGACCAAGGCCACCGCCGACCGTGTCGGTATGGGCTTCGACGACTTCAAGGCGGCCGCCGCCACCCAGATCCCGGTGCAGCGCGTCGGCGAGCCCGACGACATCGCCAACGCCATCGCCTTCTTCACGGGCGAGCAGGCCGGATTCGTCTCCGGCCAGGTGCTGTACGTCGCCGGCGGACCGCTCGACTAGGGCCGAGGAACTCATCATGACCACAACCCCTGAACCCTCCGGCAAGGTCGCCCTGGTCACGGGCGCCAGCCGCGGCATCGGCTACGGCATAGCCGAGGCGCTCCTGGCCCGCGGTGACCGCGTGTGCATCACCGGACGCAACGAGGAGGCCTTGAAGGAGGCCGTCGAGGCGCTCGGTGCCGACCGGGTGATCGGCGTCGCCGGCAAGGCCCACGACGAGGCCCATCAGGCCATCGCCGTGGAGCGCACGATGGAGGCCTTCGGCCGCGTCGACTTCCTGGTCAACAACGCCGGCACGAACCCGGTGTTCGGCCCGATCGCCGAGCTCGACCTGAACGTGGCCCGCAAGGTGTTCGAGACGAACGTCATCTCGGCGCTCGGCTTCGCGCAGCAGACCTGGAAGGCCTGGCAGGGCGAGCACGGCGGGGCGATCGTGAACATCGCCTCCGTGGCGGGCGTCTCGGCCTCGCCCTTCATCGGGGCCTACGGCGTCAGCAAGGCGGCCATGATCAACCTGACCGTGCAGCTCGCCCACGAGTTCGCCCCCAAGGTGCGGGTGAACTCGATCGCACCGGCCGTGGTGAAGACCAAGTTCGCGCAGGCGCTGTACGAGGGGCGCGAGGCGGAGGCCGCCGCGGCCTACCCGCTCGGCCGGCTCGGCGTCCCCTCCGACATCGGTGGTGCCGCCGCGTTCCTCACCTCGGAGCAGTCCGACTGGGTCACCGGGCAGACGCTCGTCGTGGACGGCGGCATCTTCCTGAACGCCGGGGTCGGTTGATCCCCGGATCGACCGGACCTCGTTCCGGCTGAACCGGAACCCGTGGCACGGGCGCCGCCTGGACACAAGCGGCGCCCGTGTCCAGGCCTTCCGGACAAACGGACACCTGACAACGACGTCATGGACTCCCTGATCAAGAGCCCTCCCTGCACCCGGTTCCCTCGGCCCTGGGCTGCGGGTAGGGTCTGCCGCCAACCCCTTGGAACGGCGGATCGAGGAGTGCGCGGGTGTACCACCGGAACCGTTGTCTGCGTCAGCTGGCGGCGATCACGTCCCTGTCCCTGGTGACCGGCTGCGGCGCGCTCTCCTCGGAGTCCTCTGACGACAAGGCGCCGATCGTCGTGGGCACCACCAGCGCGCCGAGCACGCTGGACCCGGCGGCGTCCTGGGACAGTTCCTGGGAGCTGTTCCGCAACGTCTACCAGACGCTGCTGAACTACCCCGACGGCGCCACCGAGCCGGGCCCCGACGCCGCCCAGCACTGCGCCTTCACCGACCGCACCAGCCTCGCCTACCGCTGTGTCCTGCGCCCCGGACTGACGTTCTCCGACGGTGACAAGCTCGACGCGCGCGCCGTGAAGTACTCCATCGACCGGATCAGGCGGATCGACGTGCCCGGTGGCCCGGCAGGCCTGCTGGGCAGCCTCGCAAGCGTCGAGACGAAGGGGGAGCGCGAGGTCGTCTTCCATCTGAAGGAGCCCGACGCCACCTTCCCGTTCGTCCTCGCCACCCCCGCCATGTCGATCGTGGACCCCGACGACTACCCGGCCACCCATGTACGCGAGGACGGCGGGATCACCGGCTCGGGCCCCTACACCCTCCAGTCCTACCAGGAGGGCAAGGAGGCCCGGCTCACCGGGAACACCCGCTACAAGGGCTACGCCGACCGCCAGAACGACGCGGTCACCATCCGGTACTTCCAGGACTCCGCCGGCATGGTCGGCGCCCTCAAGGACAAGAAGATCGACGTCACCTACCGCGGGCTCGGCGCCGGTGACATCGTGGACCTGCAGAGCCGTACGTCGGACACGTCCATCCAGCTGGTGGAGAACCCGGGCATCGAGATCAGCTACCTGGTGTTCAACCCGAAGGACCCGTGGGCGGGCAAGCTCGCCGTCCGCAAGGCCGTGGCCCAGCTCCTGGACCGCGGCGCGATAGCGCACAACGTCTACAAGGACACCGTCGAACCGCTCTACTCCATGGTCCCGGCCGGGCTCACCGGGCACACCACCGGCTTCTTCGACGACTACGGCGACCCCAGCGCCGCCAAGGCCCGCACGATCCTGTCCGACGCGGGCATCCGCCAGCGCGTGCCGCTGACCCTCTGGTACACCACCGACCGGTACGGCTCCGAGACCGCTCCCGAGTTCCGGGAGATCAAGCGCCAGCTCGACGCCTCCGGCCTGTTCCAGGTCACCCTCGAGAGCCGCCCCTGGAAGACCTATGTACAGGGCTACCAGAAGGGCGAGTACCCGGTGTTCGGCCGCGGCTGGTTCCCCGACTACCCTGACGCCGACAACTACATCTCCCCGTTCGTCGGGCAGCAGAACGCGCTCGGCACGCCCTACCGGTCGCCCCGGATCACCGACGTGCTGCTGCCCCGCTCCCGCCGCGAGAGCGACCGCGCCAAGGTGGTCGGGGACTTCGAGCAGGCCCAGCGGATCCTGGTGGACGACGCGCGGCTGCTGCCCCTGTGGCAGGGCAAGCAGTTCGTCGCGGAGAGCGAGGACATCTCGGGCGGCGAGCGGGCGCTCGACCCGTCGACGATCATGATGATGTGGGAGCTGTCCCGCAAGACCAGCTGGTGAAGGCCCCCCGACCGGGTTCACGACTCCGTTGTCAGTGGTCACCTGTAGGTTCATGAGCCTGGAAGTGATCGCACATCGGAGGAACTTGACGTGACCGACATCGCCATGCTGCCGGAGTCCTGGCGCGGCGTCCTGGGCGACGAGCTGGAGCAGCCCTACTTCAAGGAACTCGTGGAGTTCGTGGAGGAGGAGCGCGCCAAGGGTCCCGTCTATCCTCCGCGCGAGGAGGTCTTCGCCGCCCTGGCCGCCACCCCGTTCGACAGGGTGAAGGTCCTGGTCCTCGGTCAGGACCCGTACCACGGGGAGGGCCAGGGGCACGGGCTGTGCTTCTCCGTGCGGCCCGGCGTGAAGACGCCGCCCTCGCTGCGGAACATCTACAAGGAGATGCGGGACGAACTCGGCACCCCGATCCCGGACAACGGCTATCTGATGCCGTGGGCCGAACAGGGCGTGCTGCTGCTCAACGCGGTGCTCACCGTGCGCGCGGGTGAGGCCAACTCGCACAAGGGCAAGGGCTGGGAGAAGTTCACGGACGCGGTGATCCGCGCCGTCGCCGCCCGCCCCGACCCGGCGGTGTTCGTGCTGTGGGGCAACTACGCGCAGAAGAAGCTCCCGCTGATCGACGAGTCGCGGCACGTCGTGGTGAAGGGTGCCCACCCCTCACCCCTGTCGGCGAAGAAGTTCTTCGGCTCCCGCCCGTTCACCCAGATCGACCAGGCCGTGGCCCGGCAGGGGCACGAGGCGATCGACTGGGCGATCCCGGACCTGGGCCACCTCGGCTGAGACCGGGCCGGCGGGGTCTCGGGGCCGCCCGCCCGGCCCCGCCGCCCCGCCTCGTCACCGTCCTGGCCCAACGCCCCCCGGGCGCGCATACGGAGCCCGTCTGATCGCGGGAGCGGGTGGCGGCGGTTAGCGTCGTGGAGGGCGTCCCCCGCTCGTGCGAAGCCGGTAGTGGGGGAGGGCGACGAGCACGGAGGCAGCGAAGGTGGAGCGACAGGAGCAGGCGGTGCCGGACGCCGTCATGACCCGGATCGGCCAGAGCGTCATGCTGCACCACGGCGGCGACCGTGAGGAGGCCCGGGACCGCTTCCTGCGCCTGTGGACGGAACTCGGCGAGGACGGGGACCCCCTGCACCGCTGCACTCTCGCCCACTACATGGCGGACACGCAGGACGACCCGGCCGACGAGCTCGCCTGGGATCTGCGGGCGCTCTCGGCGGCCGACGAGTGCGCCGACGGGCGACCCGCCGGCCACGACGGCGCGCTCGCCGCACGCGCGTTCTACCCCGCGCTGCACCTCAATCTCGCCGCCGACTACGTGAAGCTCGGCCGCTCCGACGCCGCCCACGTCCATCTGCGCCAGGCGCGCGGCGCGGTCGGCGTCCTCGGCGACGACCGCTACGGCGACGGTGTCAGGGCCGCGATCGCGCATCTGGAGCGGCGGCTGGACGACGAATGGCCGGCGGGGGGCGGCGGTCCCGAGCCCAGGCCGATGGACGGCCTCGGCGGCGACGGTCTGGGGCCCCAGCGGCAGTACCCGTGACAGCGCGTGTCCCCTGAGGGCCGGCCCTCGCCCCCTCCCGCGCCGATACGGGACCGGCGGGTTCCGGCCGGTGAGGGCCGGGGGGGCGGGGCAGAGCCGGGCGGTGCGCACTCGGGTGGGGCCCGTCCGGGCCGGGCGGGTTCCCGTCGGATCAGCGCCGGTAGACCCGGCCGCAGACGAGGGCCTCGGGGCTGTCGGGCCTCCACCGGCCGTAGCGGCGGCCGAGCGCGCACACGTCCGAGGACCTGGGGGCCGTCCCTGACCCGGTCGGCGGAACCCCGGTGCCCGACCCGGGTCGGGCCGGCTCTGCGGGCAGGGCTCGCGGCGGGTGTGCGTCCGCCCGAGCTTCCGCGTCGGGCGCTTCCTCGTCCGGTCGATCAGGTCGTGGGGATCGGTCGCCCTCCGCGGCGCCGGTGGCGGGTGAGGACTCCCCGGACGGCGGGACCATGCCCAGCGCCTCCCGCGCCGGGGCCTGCACGGCACGCGGCGTCGCGCGTCCGTCGGGCCGTGGCACCGAAGGCTTCGAGGGAGCGGGTGATGGCGGGCCGGGGTCGAGGGGGCCCGCCACGGTCACACAGCCGGTGAGGGCCGAGACGGCCACGGTGACCAGGAGCATTGCGGTCGTCGTCGTTCGATGCACCCGCGCAACTCTGCTGGGTCGGACGCGGTTTGGGGAGTGGACAGGCGGAGTATGCCCCGCATGGGTGATCTACGGCCCCGTAGGGAGGGACGCGCGCCTGCCGAGGGTGACGTCAGTCGCCGGTCGCCCCGTCGATCCGCTCGCGGATCAGGTCGGCGTGACCGTTGTGACGGGCGTATTCCTCGATCATATGGGTGTAGATCCAGCGCAGGCTGAAGGGTTCCTTGGTGCGCCTGCCCGTGCCCTTCGACAGGTCGTCCAGGCCCACGTCGGCCGCGAGGCGACGGGCCGTCTCGATCTCGCGCTGCCAGGTGGCGTACGCCTCCTCCCAGGTGTCGCTCTCGCTGAGGTGGAAATCCCCGTCCGGGTCCTCGTCGGAGTAGTAGATCGGCTCCGGGGCCTCACCCGCGAGGACCCTGCGGAACCATCCCCGCTCCACCTCCGCCATATGCCGCACGAGCCCCATCAGGGAAAGGACGGAGGGTTCCACCGAGGCGGTCCTGAGCTGGGCGTCCGTGAGACCTTCGCACTTGTGGGCGAGTGTCAGGCGGTGGTAGTCGAGCCAGCCTTCCAGCATGGCGCGCTCGTCGGCGTTCTGGGCGGGTTCGTTTCGTTCGATGGCCATGCGGGCATCCTGGCCGACTCCCCCTCACCTTGACCACAGGTTTTGCGCTCCGCGGCCCCCGCGACGACGCCGCCGCACGCCTTCGACGGCCTCGCCGACCGGTGGCCCCCCGCACGGCCGTATGCTGCGGACGAGGCACCCGTAGGCAATTCCCAGGAGACGCCCCGTGAAGGTCGGCTGCATCGGACTCGGTGACATCGCGCAGAAGGCGTATCTGCCGGTGCTGGGGGCGCTGCCGGGACTGGAACCGCACCTCCAGACGCGCACCCCCGCCACGCTCCACCGCGTGGCCGACAGCCTGCGCCTGCCCCAGGAGCAGCGGCACACCGACCTGGACGCACTCATCGGCCAGGGCCTGGACGCGGCCTTCGTCCACGCGCCCACCCCCGCCCATCCGGAGATCGTCACCCGCCTGCTGGAGGCCGGGGTGCCGACGTACGTGGACAAGCCCCTGGCCTACGAACTGGCCGACTCGGAGCGGCTGGTGCGGCTCGCGGAGGAGCAGGGCGTGTCGCTGGCGGTCGGCTTCAACCGGCGCCACGCCCCCGCCTACGTGCAGTGCGCCGAGCACCCCCGCGAGCTGATCCTGATGCAGAAGAACCGCGTCGGACTGCCCGAGGAACCCCGCACCATGATCCTCGACGACTTCATCCATGTCGCGGACACCCTGCGGTTCCTGGTGCCCGGCCCGGTGGACGACGTGACCGTACGGGCCAGGGTCGAGGGCGGACTGCTGCATCATGTCGTGCTGCAACTGGCCGGCGACGGCTTCACCGCGCTGGGCGTGATGAACCGGCTGAGCGGATCCGCCGAGGAGATCCTCGAGGTCTCCGGGCAGGACACCAAACGGCAGGTGCTCAACCTGGCCGAGATCGTCGACCACAAGGGCCAGCCGACCCTGCGGCGGCGCGGCGACTGGGTCCCGGTGGCACGGCAGCGCGGAATCGAGCAGGCCGTGCTCGCCTTCCTCGACGCCGTCCGCGCCGGAAAGGTGCTCAGTGCCCGTGACGCACTGGAGACTCATGAGCTGTGCGAGCGCGTGGTGACCGCGGTACAGGAGCGACCCGTCGCGCTCTGAACGCCGCGAACCCCTCCGCGGCGCACATCCCGGCCAGGATCAGCAACGCCCCGTACACGGGCCAGTCGCCGAAGCGGACGTACGGGGTGACACCGTGCGCGAGGGGAACCTCGTAGACCGTCGACGCGCGCTCCCGCGTACCGAGCCAGGAGCCGACGCGCTCACCGCTCGGACCGTACACGGCGGAGACACCGGTGAGTGTGGCGTGCACCGCGGGGCGGCCGGTCTCCGCCGCGCGCAGCGCCGCCAGCGACGCATGCTGCTCGGGCGCCCAACTGCGCTGGAACGACGAGGTCGATGACTGGGCGACCAGTATGTCCGCGCCGTCCTCGGCGAGATGGCGGCTCATGTCGGGGAAGGCCGTCTCGAAACATATCAACGGCCCGACGC
Source organism: Streptomyces sp. NPDC048664 (assembly GCF_040650555.1). Classification (NCBI taxonomy): domain Bacteria; kingdom Bacillati; phylum Actinomycetota; class Actinomycetes; order Kitasatosporales; family Streptomycetaceae; genus Streptomyces; species Streptomyces sp. NPDC048664. Next base: position 36,661 of record NZ_JBEZHK010000027.1, read on the forward strand.
GCAGCCCGTGTCCGGCGTTCATGACCACCTGCTCGGTGCCGCGCCTGCGGTCCTCGCCGGCCGCCCTGCCGACCGAGGTGGCCCAGCCGAGCACGGACCGCGCCGGTATGTACTCACCGAACGGCACGAGCCGCATCTTGTCGTAGCGGTCACCGGTCAAGCCGTCCGGGCCGACGAGCACGGAACTCTTGTAGATGCCCGGACGGTCGGAGCGGCGCGCGTCGACGTTCACCAGGACGTCGGCGCCCACCGCCCGGGACAGTGCCGCGACGCGCTGTGCCAGGTCGGGACGGTGGGCGAGATCGAACCCGACGCTGCTCTCGCCCCAGACGACCAGGTCCGGGTGCTGTCCCGCGAGCTCGCGGGTGAGCCGCTCCTCCAGGGCGAAGCGTCGTGCGGCGCTGTCCGCGCCGTCCACCACGCCGGGCTGGACGACGGCGATCCGGACCCGCCCGTCGGTGTCCGGGCGCGGTGCCCACACCCATGCGGCGGAGGTCGCGGCGACCGCTGCCAGGAGACCGGCCAGGGCGGGCAGGCGCGCCGAGCGCACCGACACCACCACGGCGACGGCGACATTGACGCCGACCAGCAGGAAGCTCAGCAGCCACACCCCGCCGACCGACGCGAGCCGCAGTGCGGGCTGCACCTGCCACTGGCTCGACCCGAGCAGCCCCCAGGGGCCGCCGAGCCCCTGCCAGGAGCGGACGAGCTCCACCATCAGCCAGCCCGACGGCAGCACGAGAAGGGCCGCGCCCACGCGGGGGCCGGTCGGCGCCCCCGCCAGGAAGTGCCGCACGAGCCGGCCCCAGGGCGCCCACAGGGCCCCGAGCAGGGCCGCTATGACGAACGTGAACACGTTCAGGCTCGGGATCAACCAGTGGTGCACGGCCACCATGTAGCCGAAGCCGCCGAGCCAGCCGTCGTAGGCCGCCTGCCGCCCCGAGGGGGCCGACCGGATGAGCAGGACCCACGGGACCAGACAGACCCAGGCGAACCACCACCAGGACGGCGCTGGGAAGGCGAACACCGGCAGGGCACCCGTGAGGACGGCGACGACCGCACGTCGCCCGCGGTCGGCGAGCCAGTTTCCGGGCACCCTCATGCGCCGCTCCCTCCCCGATACACACCTCCAGTCTGCGCGCTCCGGACGATCTACGACAGGGGCTGTGGAAAAGTGCGGGGGAGGGGCGCGCGGCGCCACTTCTCGTGGACCACCACCTCGCGCAGCCGCCAGCCGTCGTCGGTGCGCAGAAAGGCGAACGCGTACCGGCCGCCGCACACGAGGTCCGGCTCCGACGCCTCGCCGTCCTGCCCCTGCCCGGCCGTGAACCGCATGGGGTTGACGTAGTCGGCCTGGACACGGGCGCTGTCCCCGACGTCGTGTTCCAGGACATCGAAACGGGCCCGGCGGTTGACGATGAGATGCTGGCGCATCGGGAACAGCCGCATCGTCCGCGCCAGCCAGTCGGAGACCTGTCCCGCGTCCCCCTGGATGCCACCGGCCGAGCGGTAGTCGGCGCACCCGTCCGCCGTGAACAGCGCCCGGTAGGCGTCCCAGTCCCCGTCGTCCACGGTGACCGCGTATTCGGTGACAAGCCCGTCGACGGCCAGCCGGTCCATCAGGGTGGCGAGTTCTGCACGCTGAGTCATCGGCTCAGTGTTGGGGACGGCGCGTGCGGCGCCAAGGGGTGTGCGCGGGGTTCTGGTCACGGACGGCTGCTCCGCGCCGCCCTGGGGTGCGGGTACGGGGCGACGGCCTCTTCCGGGAGACGCGGACGCCGGCCCGATTCCGGCGGGCCGGCGTCCGCGTGCGCTTCCGGGATCCGTGTGCGGTGGGGATCCGTGTGCCGCGGGCGAGCGGTCACCACTCGTCGCGGCGGACCACCCGGAAGCTGCCTGCGACGGCGTCGTCGAAGAACACGCCCCCCAGACGGAACCCGCCGTCGGAGTAGCCCCCGTACCCGTTGTCGTTGGAGCCGGTCACCACACCGAAGGTGCTGCCGTGCGGGCCGACGGTCGCGACGGGAGCCCCGTTGTCGCAGGTGAACCCGCGGAAGACCTCCACGATCCGGTCGCTGTCGTTGTCGATGCTGAAGCTGCTGGAGCCCAGTCCGCTCGCGGCGACGTTGCAGCCGTCCGACCAGGCCGAGTACTCGCGCTCGTTGAAGTAGATCCTGCCTCCGTGGCCGCCGCCGTAGCCACCGCCTCCGCCACGGCCGCCGCCGTAGCCGCCCCCGCCGCCGTGGCCGCCGTTGCCACCCCGGTCGCCGTTGCCACCGCGGTCGCTGTTGCCGCCGCCCCCGCCGTGGTCGCCCTGGTTCTGGTCCCCTCCTCCTTGGGAGCTGCCGTTTCCGAGGGGCGCGGCTTCGAGCGGGCTCGCGGACAGCGGGATGGCCTTGCCGGCGGGGACGGCTGCCTTGGGGGCGGCCTTGACCGCCTCCGCGACCTTCTCCTTGACGGCCGGGGCGGCGTGCGTGGCTTCGAGGGTGGAGGCGTAGGTGATGCCGGTGGTGACAAGGACCGCCGCGCTCACTGCGGCGGCCGTCACGGCGATGGTGCGTCTGGCCATGTCAGTTCCTTCTGTCGCTGAGACGCCGGCCGTGCAGCCGATCTCCGACGAACGTACTGACCGCCTGTTTTACTGTCATTTCGCACATGTCCTCTGAGTGATGACAGAGGGCCGGACGGGTGCAAACGTGAATGTCGACGGCGTGTCGAGGTGCGAAGGTCGATCACGTCTGTCCGGAAAGGACTCACCGCGGATCGCGGCGGACGGGCGCGGTGTGCGCGCGCCGCGCGAGGGCGGGCGAGGCGGGCCGGGCCGAGGGCGGGCCGAGAGGGTCGTGGCGGCGACGCGGTGCGGCGTCGGCTACCCCGGGTCGGCGTGTGTGACGGCTGCGGTGCCCGGGGGCGTGGGCGGAAGGGGTGAGCCCGGTCGGGACGTGCCGCCGTTCAGGCCGCCTCGATCACCTGGGCGCGTATCGCCGCGGCCCACTCCACGACCAATAGCTCGTATTCCTCGCGCTCCTCGGCTGACAAGGAGCCGCCCGCGCGGAGCCACAGCGCGCGAATCCGCTCGTTTAAGTCGTCTGCGGACAGCGCGGAACCAGGGCGCGTTGCGTCGGGGAACATGCCGACAGCCTAGGGGCAAGGGCTGACAGCGCGCTACCGGATGGCTACGCGCAGGGTATGCGTTCGGTCACGGTCGTTTGTGTGCGGGCGAGTTGGGGCCACGCCGCCGTACGATCCTCACCTCTCCCCGGAAGGAGCGCCAGATGGCACTGAAGAAGGTCGAGCACGCGGCACCGCGGAAGCAGGTGATGAACCTCGACGACCTCGAGGCCTTCGTCCGCGACGCGCGCGGCGCCGGGGCCACCGGTTCGGAAGTCGTCGAGGTCGAGATCAGTTGGGGCGGCAAGATGCAGAGGGTCGGCGTCGCCATCGAGATGGTTCCCACCGACACCGTTGGCGACCAGCCCCAGGACAAGAGGCCCGACACCGCCTCGTGAGACGTCGTCGTCCCGCGTTGCTGCGTGTGCTGAGAGGGGCTGTGTTTATTTCCGGCGGTACGACGGCCGCTGCGGGTCGCGCACGAAGAAGCCGTGCGCTACCTGGAGTGGCAAGGAATATGCGGCCGTACCACGCCTTGGTGGAGTTCGGCTCTGTCCGTCCTGCTGGTGGACGAGGCTGGATCGGAGCGGTTGCTGCTCCGTTTCCAGTTTGGTCAAGCGTCTTTCGTGCCCGCGGCATAGACATACACGTCACCCTGGGCGATGTCGTCGACCTCGTCAGCCCGCACGGCGGAGAAGCCGGCCAGGCGCAGGATCCCGATCAATGCTGTCTGCATGAGCAGAACAACCTCGGCATAGCGCTTCCACTCCGGCGCCGCAGGGTCCTGCCGTTCTGACACTGCTCGCATACCGGCCTCTGCCAGTTCTGGGGCGCTCCAGCGAACGTAGAGGCCTCCGGCGTGGTTGCCCTCGCTGTCCACTTCCACCCAGACGCCAGGCAGCTTCGGCGCCCCCGGACGCTCGACATGCGCGGGAAGGCCGGCACGGTGGAGTTCTTGGCAGACCCGACCTGCGAGGTCGTGCCCAGCCGTGCTGTTTTCCTCCGACGTGTGCGAGTGAGCGTGCGTCTTGGCGTTGGCTCGACTCTCGGGGTCGTTGCGTGTCACTAGGCATCTCCTGGTGTGAGGTCATCCCTGATGATACGGATGCGGGAATTCGCAGTGCCATCGCTTGGTCGGAGACCCGCTTCTCTCACCGGCAGTGACGCGTTCCCATGCACCCCGGAGGGGCGCCGAAGGAATCTGCTCTCCGGCGCCCCCCTCAGTGTCACTCAGACAGATTTGACTGAGTGGAGCGTGCAAACTTTCCACGTTCGAACATGTCGAGCATGTATTTGATCATTTCGCCCGCGCCAGGTCCGTCCGGAGTCGAGTAGGTGACCGGAATGCCTTCCACGAGGGGAGAGCACTTGGCCTGGCAAGGACTGCGTTCGCTGTAGAGTTCCGAGATCTGGCTCTTGTTGAACCCGTTTTCTTCCAGCTTCTTTACGATCAATTCCTCGGAGTGGAGTCCCTGAGGGATGTTCGCAAAGACGACAAAATCATCCTTGGCGCCTGTGGCCTTAGCCCAGCCCGGAACTCGTGCAACCGCAATGTTCCGTCCGAACCTGTACCGCAGTCCGCTGGCTATCCGGAACTTGTAGGCAACAGCGGCCAATTCCGAGCCGGCGTACGGGATCATCTTCGTGCACGCGTCATCTGCGCCTGCGGAGCGCGCAAATGCCGGTTTGCCGCGCTTTACGCACGTCTCGTACAGCTGCTTAAGGAGTCTGGCGCCGATTCCTTCGATGGCGGCATCGGTAGCACCAGCGGCACGGAGACCCTTCCATGCGTCTTCCACTCCGATGCCGGTTCTCGCGGCGGCGTCCACTGCTTTGACTGCGTCGGCGAGGGCGGCCAGAGGCTCCCCGACGGGGAGATATGTGGCGAGGCTCCAGGCGCAGGCGGTCTTGCTGCCGTGCCAGCAGTCCATCAGGTCTGCGGCGAAGAAGTGGAACAGGATGGACCCGGCCGTGTCACCGAAGAGGCTCTGCCAGCCGGCTTCGACGATCTGCTTGCCGGTGAAGTGGTGCGTCCAGCCGTCAACCTTGACGTTTTTCAGTGTCGACCGCTGAAGGAACTGCCACGCCGTTTTCGGGCATCCGTCCGCCGTGGCTTGAGCTCCGTCGTCGGTGCACAGGTAGAAGTCGGCCTCGTAGGTGACGACCAGGTCGTACTGGGCGTCGCAGCCGTTGAAGGCCGCTTGAGGCATGGGTGGGCATGTGCCGATCTGGTGGGAGCTGACGATCTGGACGGTGGACTCGTCGGGAACGGAGAACACGCCGGGAATGCCCGTACCGGCCCCCTGGGAGGCGCTCCGGTTGGCCTCCTCCCTGCTAGCCCGGTCAGCCGCGTCCTGGGCTTCCTTGGCGTACTTGTCGGCGTCCTTGGCGGCCTGCTCGGCTTCGGTGGCGGCGGTTGCTGCGTTGTCGGCTGCGGTGCGGGCGTCCTTGGCGTCCTGTTCGGCCTGGGCTGCCGCGGAGCGGGCGGCTTCGGCGTCCAGTGCGGCGGCGTCGGCCGAGGCGCGGGCGTCCTTGGCGTAGCCTTCGGCGTTGCCGGCTGCGGTGTCGGCTGCTTGGGCGTCGGTGGTGGCCTGGTTGTCGTAGTCGACGGTGCGGGCTTGTGCGGCTTGGGCTGCTGCGGCGGCTTTGGCGGCGTCGGCGGCGTAGCCGAGGGCTTGTTGGGAGTAGAGGCGGGCGTCGGCGGCGTACTGGGCGGCGTTGGCCGCGTGTTGGTAGGCGTCCTTGGCGTCGCCTTGGGCTTGGGTGGCGATGTTCTTGGCGGCGTCGGCTTCGGCCTGGGCGTTCTTGGCGTGGGCGTCGGCGACGGCTTGTTGCTGGTCGGCGATCGTTTTGGAGGCCTGTCCGGTCAGGACGACCAGGCCGGCGGTGGAGTCGGTGTCGACGTAGGGGGAGCCGAGTTGGATGGCGTCGTTGGCGGGGTCGGCGACCTGTTCGGCTGCCTTGCCGGCGTCCACGGCGGCCTGGGCGGTGACGTGTGCGTAGCCTGCGGCTTTCGCGGCTGCCGCCAGTGCCTTGCCCGCCTCGGTGTTCGCGGCGTCGGCCTGGGTGCGGGCGTCCTTGGCGTGCTGTTCGGCCTCGTCGGCGAGTTGGACCGCGGTGCGGGCTTCGGCGGCGGCGGCCTGGGAGGCGGTGATGGCGTCGGCGGCCGCGCTGGTCGCGGTCTTCACCGCTGCGTCGGCCTTGAGCTTGTCCGCCTGAGCCGCGTCCGCGTCCGAGTGGGCCCGTTTGGCGGCCGCCTCGGCGCGCGTTGCCGCGGCGTCGGCTGCGGCTGCGGCCTGGGTGGCGGCATCGGCCTCCGAACGAGCCTGGGTCGCGGCGGCTTCGGCGGTGTCGGCGGCCTTGTCCGCGTCGTTGGCAGCGCTGCGTGCGGCGTCGGCCGCGGTCCCGGCGTCCAGGGAGTCGGCGTAGGCGTCCTTCGCGTCCGCCTTGGCGCGTGCCGCGTCGGCCTTCTGCTCGGCGTCCCAGGCGTCGTCGCGCATGTCCTGGGCGTGGTCCTTGGCCGCGACGGCGTCGTCCCGCTTGGACTCGGCGGTCTTCTCGGCGGCCTCTGCCTGGTCCTTGGCGGTCTTGGCGGTGGCGGCCTGGGCCTCGGCGTTCTGGCGGTGCTGGGAGGCTTCGGCCTGCTTGACCGCGGCGGTGTCCTTCTCCGCCTTCGCCGTCGACGCCTCGGCCTCCGCCGCGAGCCGCTTGGCGTGTGCGTCGGCGGCAGCCGCCTTCGCGTCCCCCTCGGCCTTCACCGCGACGACCAGCTTGGCCTCCGCGGTCTCCTTGTCCTGCTGGGCATTGTCACGATGGATCTTCGCCGCGTCCGCGGCGGCCTTGGCCTGCGCCTCGGCGGCCAACGCGGCCTGCTTACGAAACTCCGCCCGGGACTGCGCCGCCTGCGCCAGCGCACGCTGCGCGATCGTCGCACTGTCCCCGGCAGAAGCCCGGGTCGCGGCCTCGGCCGTCTCACCCGCCTTCTCCAGCGCCTGGAGCGCGGCCACCGCACCCTTGGTCACCTGGTTCTTCTGCAGACCCACCAGCAGACCACGACCCCGCGGAGCCCCACCCGCATCCGCGATACCGTACGCCGCCTGAAGCGCGGTGTCCGACGACGTCGCCGCCTTCTGCGCAGCGGCCAACTGGGTCTGGACGACCGCGAGCTGCTTCTTCGCCTCGGCCTGCGCGGCGGTGATGTTCGCCTTCGCCTTGTCGACGTCGGCCTTGGCCGGCGCACTGCCGGTGTGGGTCTTGGGGACGATCCTGAACTTCTGCGCGGCGGAGCCGTTGCAGGTCGACAGGACGGCGTCCTTGCTGTTGTCGAACGTCGGCAGGTGCAGGCACTTGCCGGTCTTCGCGTTGCGCAGCGGCCCGGCGCTGCGCACGTCGAAGCTCCAGGACGCAGCCTTGGCGGTGCCGCAGTCCTGGATCTGGATCTTCGTGCCGTCGGTACTGCTGCCGTTCAGCACCTCGAGGCACTTGAAGGAGTTCGGGTTGACGAAGGTGGCGCCGCCGTCGTAGGAGTCCAGCATCTGCCACCTCTGGGCGGCGCCGCCGTTGCAGGTGTAGACCTGGACAGGGGTGCCGTTGGTCTTGCCGCCCCCCGCCACGTCGAGGCACTTGCCGGCAGCCCCCGGCACTTGGATCTCCAGGTCGCCCTTGCCGATCCAGCCGAGGCCGCCCTCGGTGTAGTAGTCCAGCCAACGGGTCGAGTAGTCCGCGATCCACGACTGGCCCAGGATCTTGCCCAGGGCGAACGTGCCGTCTCGCAGCGCATTGGTGGCGGTGCTGCCGGCGGAGACGATCTGCTGCCGCTGCGCGGCCTGCGAGGCGATCTCCTGCTGCCACTCGCCGGACGCCTGTGCCACCTCCTTGCCGAGCACCCGGTCAGGGTCGATCGGGTCGTGCCACGCGCACGACGCGAAGCGGGACTTCAGGTCCTCGACGGCGATGCGGAACTCCGGGGAGTCCGGTGCCGGCGCCGTCTTGGGGAAGCCTCCGGAGGCCAGGAAGACCCGGGCGTCGTCGCTGAACACCCGCGGAACGAAGATCTGGTTCGGGACGATGTCCCCGGAGTTCTTCTGCCAGAGCTTCCAGGCGTCCTGCTCCTCGCGCGTCCCGCCGCTGGTGTAGAGCGGGTTCCCGACGGCGAGGGCGGCCTTCTTGGTCTTGTCGTCCGCCTGCGGTGACGGGTCGTAGAACGGCGACATCAAGTCGACGGCTTTCCAGTACGACTGGTAGAGCCAGGGGAGCATCCCTGTCTTGTCGTAGATCTTCTCTGATTTGGGAGCACCGGGGAGGAAACTCAGCCCGCTGATGGCGTTCTGCCACGACAGTTCGGTGTCCTCGGTCTTCTTCACCCAGGCGTCGGAGTCGTCGTCGTCCTTCGCCCAGGCCTGAGCGAACGGGCCGGTGCCGTAGGTGCGGTCCGCTTTCTGGTGCAGTTGGTCCGGCGGCAGCGGCAGGGAGGAGCCGGCCAGGCTGTACAGGTTCGGGCCGCCTCTGCGCAGGCCGTCGGCCATCAGGCACTGGTCCAGGCGCAGTTGCTCGGCGCCCTTGGCGTCGTATCCGTCGTAGCTGTCGGCCACGGGGGCGGCGGGAAGCGGGGAGGCGGCCGGCTGGACCGCCAGACCCGCCAGCACGGCCAGGCTCGTGACCGCGGTCAGGACCGGGGCGAGTTTGCGTGATCTTCGGGTTCCGGGCAGCCGGAACCATGATCTGGAGCGCACGAGACGCATCCCTTTCTTCGTTGACAAGGGTGTGGGCCGGGAGAACGGCCACGACGAAGGAGAGAGGTCCGGTCCCCGCCCGAAGGCAGGCGGGAGGGGCGACCGTACGGGTCGGCGCCTAGGAATGCCTGGACGGCAGGTGTGACGGCACGATGATGTAACCCTTCCCCCGTGAGCGGCAGTTTCCCCCGGCCGCAGTTCGACGTGCATCGACACGGACTGGTCAAGATCCGGTCATGCGGGCCACACCCTACGCACCCACAAGGGAGCGCGTACAGATGTTCGCTCCTGTGATGGATGGGACTGCCCATATTCGGTCACAGCGGTCACGCGACGGTCGGCGTCGGCAACTCATGTGCCTTACAGGGACTTTACGTGATCAAAGAGTGTGCTTCCTGTGTATGCGGAAGGCAAATGGAGGGTCATCGGCCTGTAGGAGATGGCTGATTCAGGAGCCCGAGGCCGCGTCGCGGGCCGACCGGGGTGGTGCCCCCTCGGGCTCCTCAAGGACAAGAGCGAGGGCGAGGGCTAGAGCGCGTCGAGCCCGAGTTCGTGGTTCTTGATCGCCTCGCGGACGGCGTTCACGAACCCGTTCCAGAAGTGGTCGGCGGACGGGTTGTCCGAGCTCGTCACGCCGGCCGTCGTCCTGCGCTTCGGCGCGCTGGAGAAGTCGCCGAACATCGCCTGGCGCAGCGCCGTGGAGAGCTCCAGCTGGGCGCCGGCGCCGGTGCGGGTCCGGTTGATGATGTTGGTCGGGTCGTCACCGTTGATGGGGTCGTCGGAGCCGGCGAGGGCCACGGCCACGCTCCAGTCGGGGTTGGTCGTGGAGGAGGTCAGGCCGTACTTCGTGAACGCCGCCAGCAGGTTGCGCTTGAGCCTCTCGTCCCGACCGCCGATGATGATCTTCTTCACGGTCGTGTCGTCGAACCCGTGCAGGGAGATCGCATACAGGTTGTTCGCGCAGGCGGCGAGGGCGGCCGGATCGTCGCAGTGGGTCGCCGTGACGTGCTGCGCGGACGAGTTGGCCAGGGCCTCGAACATCCAGAAGTCCCGCTGCGGCTCTCCCGGCAGCGCGGCGCTCGCCGCGTCGGTGTTGGCGTCGAAGGGCGTGTAACCGGCCACCGCCATGCACAGCTCGCTCGTACCCGCTTCTATCCCGCCGCCGTGCGGGGCGAGCACCGCCGTGCTGGTGACCGGGCTGCTCGTGCTGCGGGCGTTGTCCGTGATCTGCAGCGGTGCGCCGATGCGGAACCGCCGCATCCAGTCGGTGCCCTCCTTGGCCGCGGTGCGGGTGTACAGATCGGTGTTGGACTTGTACGTGTCGGCTGCCGCGGCGGGCGTGGCGCCGCTGCCCACCACCGCGTTGAGGGTGGGAAGGCTCGCGGCGACGGCGGCGACGGAGGTGAGGACGGTTCGTCTGCTGGTGTTCTTCATGGGGGAGATGGTGCACTACAGCCCGAAGCGTCCCATCGGCGGGTCAGCCTGAACATGACATTCCGGCTGTGCGCGTGGGGCGTTCGTCCGAGCGGAGTCGTCCTCAGGCGGGGGGTTCGTCGCCCGGCCGCGAGGGGTCGGGGCGGTCCTCCCCGTAGAAGCTCTCCAACTGGATGTTCAGCTCGGCCAGATCCGGATGCTCGGCCAGCTGACGTGTCTCCGCCTCCGTGAGCAGGTCGGCGAGGCGGCGCATGGAGCGAGTCGCCAGCGTCATCTCGGCGGCCCTCTCCAGGTCGTCGGCACGCTTGCGATGCAGCTCTGCCAGGATGCGGAGCTGTCGCGCTCTCAGCTCGTAGCGCTCGTACTGCTCGCTCATGCGGGTCTCTCCTCGCTGCTCACCGGGCGCTCGATCATAGGCCGCGCCCACGGGCGTGGGCTTGCGCATGCGCGGCAAGGCGACGCCCGGCTGGTGATCGAGGCTCTTCGACGGCGGCGAGGCCGCACCTTCCATCGGTACAGGCAAGCACCCGCGTGGGGGAGGGCGAACTGCCCCGACGCCTGCCATGCGCGCGAGCGATCTACGCTTTGCGGCGGGTGGCAGGGGCTGCGTCCGGGTGTTGGGCGAGGTCGGATGCGGGGTCACAGGCCGAGTGGCACCGGTTCAGCCGGGACCCCGCCCTTGATCAGCGCTGCCAACGGTGTGGCGAGGTCGCGAGGGGAGAACAGTTGGGGACCGCGGTAGTCGGCGATGTCTCGCAGTGACCACCAGCGGAAGCCGTCGATGTTCTCAGCGGCGAGCTCATCGTCGGACAGAGTGCCGCGGGGTTGGAACGACGCAGCGCGGACAAGGAAGTAGTCGTTGATCACGCCGTCGTGGCCGACCGCGTGTCCGGGTGCGACGACCTGCTGGTGCCAGACATGCGGTGGGTCCGCCTCGACCGCCAGCCCTACTTCTTCCTGCAGCTCCCGGCGGAGCGCGGCGAGCGGAGTCTCACCGCGCTCGACGCCTCCACCAGGGGCCGCCCACACAACCGTGCCGACCGGTTCCGGGATGGCGAAGCGACACAGCAGGACGCGGTCGTCCTCGTCGAGGACGACCGCACGGACCGAGCGGCGCAGGTTCACCAAGGACATCCGCGCATGCTAGTGGCCAGCGAACAGCACGACCCCTTGGAACAGATCATCCGGTGCATCGAGGAGGGACCGGCCGTGTGTTTGTTCTAGAGGTCGGGGCGGCCTCCGTGTCTTCTGAGGTTCATGATCACGTACAGGCCCTCGCACTCGTCCGACCAGCTGCGACCCTCCGCGAGTGCCCGCACCCCCTCGGTCCGTATGCGCTCGATCATGGGGGTGACGCACAACCTCAGCACCTCCCGCTGCCGTGCGGCGCTGTGCCGGGACGCGGCTCGCTCCATGCTCTGGGCCATGGCCGTGACGGCTTCGTCGACGGTCGCGAAATCGGCACCCGCCATACCGGCCGATTCCCAGCCCCACGACATCGACAAGCCCACTGCTTCAGCGTAGGCGTGTACCGGCGAGTCGGCTGGGCGAGCCGCCGGCCATGCCCCTCCCGGGTGCCGGCGGGGCGGGCATGCGCCGTACGCCGGCCGGCCGTCCCGCGCGGGAGCGTGTCAGCCCCCCGACTCCGCCGCGTGCGGGCTCAGGGTGCCCGCGGCGACCAGGGCGATGATGGCCACCCCGAGGGCGATGCGGTACCAGACGAACGGCATGAACGACTTGGAGCTGATGAACTTCATGAACCACGCGATGACCGCGTAGCCCGACGCGAAGGCGATCACCGTGGCGAACAGTGTCGGGCCCCAGCTCACATGGCCCGTCTCCGCCGCGTCCTTGAGTTCGAACGCCCCCGAGGCGAGCACCGCGGGGACGGCGAGCAGGAACGAGTAGCGGGCGGCCGCCTCGCGGCGGTAGCCGAGGAAGAGGCCACCGCTGATCGTCGCGCCGGAGCGCGAGACGCCGGGGACCAGGGCCAGCGCCTGGCAGAGGCCGTAGACCAGGCCGTCCTTGGTGTTCAGGTCGCGGAGCGTCTTGCGCTGCTTCGGCAGCCGATGTCTGCCGCCCGTCTCGTCGCGCGCCGTCAGGCGGTCCGCGACGCCGAGGAACAGGCCCATCACGATCAGGGTCGTCGCTGTGACCCGCAGATCGCGGAAGGGGCCCTCGATCTGGTCCTTCAGGGTCACCCCGAGCACGCCGATGGGTATCGAGCCGACGATCACCAGCCAGCCCGTCCGCGCGTCGTGGTCGTGCCGCATGCTCTTGTCCCACAGGGAGCGGAACCACGCCGACAGGATGTTCGCGATGTCCTTGCGGAAGTAGATCAGCACCGCGGACTCCGTGCCGATCTGGGTGATCGCGGTGAAGGCCGCGCCCGGGTCCTGCCAGCCCGCGAACGCGGCGGTCAGCCGCAGATGGGCACTGGAGGACACGGGGAGGAACTCGGTCAGCCCCTGGACGAGTCCGAGGATGAGGGATTCAAGCCAAGACATGGAGTGGTGTGGGTCCAAGCGCCGATCGCGGACGGGGGAGGGGAGCCCCGCCTGGCGTCGGCCGTGTGCGGGGGGCCTTCGGTTCGGTGGGCTCCAGCGGCAGCGTAGCGCCCCGGGATGGGGATTCCATCACCGGGGCTTTACCAGCGCTTGGGGTGCCCGTCAATCCTGCCGGGTGTCCTGGAGGCGGGGGAAGAGCGGCCTCGACGCGGGCAGCCGTCCGTCCAGCGGAGTCAGCCGACCGCCGATCCGCGCCGGGGACTGGCGTCGTGCGTTCATCGGACCTCCTCCCGGGAGCGAGGCCGGTCGCACGGCGGTCGAGGCCCCGTCCCGGGGCCTCGGATTCGGTACGCGTCCGTGCTCAGCAGCCCCGAGTGCGGGGCATCATCCGGTGCTGAGGCGAAGGCGTGATCATGGCGCCGAGTGTAGCGGCGGGGCGGTACGCGCGGCGTGGCAGTTTTGGCCCGTCCTCGCCGTCCGGGCTCGCCACCTGCCGGGGTCTAGGTCGAGGTGGGGGCCGGGCCCGAGACCGTCCAGCCCGGCGCCTGCGGGTGGGCCGTGACGTTCCCACGGTCGGCCTTCTCCCCGCACGCGGAGCAGGTCACCACCGGGACCAGGGTGTGACCGCAGGCGTGCTCGATCACCATGGGGCGGTCGTCGTGGTCGTGCAGGTGGCGGTCGCCCCACGCCATGAGGGTCATCAGGACCGGCTGCAGCTCCCAGCCCGAGGCCGTGGGCAGGTACTCGTGGCGCCGTGGGCGCTCGTTGTACAGCCTCTTCTCCAGGATTCCCGCCTCCACCAGCCGCTTCAGCCGCGCGGCCAGGATGTCGCGCGGGGCGCCGATGTTGCGCGCGAGCTGGTCGAAGCGGCCGTTGCCGAGGCAGACCTCCCGCAGGACGAGCAGGGAGTACTTCTCGCCCACGAGCGCCAGGGTGTCGGCGATCGAGCAGGGGCGGGGGTCTCGGGAAGCGGCCATGGGACCAGTCTAATGAGGGTTTGATTTTCCAACCTTCGGCGTTATCGTGGATCCAGATTTCCTACTCACTGGTAACCGTCGTGACGGCGCCCGAAAGCCGCCGCCCGGCGCACCGGAACAAGGAGCCCGCACCATGCGCGATGCCGTCATCGTCGAAGCCGTCCGCACCCCGGTCGGCAAGGGCAAGCTCAACGGCGCCCTGGCCCAGGTCCACCCCGTGGAACTCCTCGCGCACACGCTGCGCACCCTCGTGGAGCGGTCCGGCGTCGATCCGGCGCTCATCGACGACGTCATCGGCGGCACCGTCGACCAGGTCGGCGAGCAGGCCATGAACACCACCCGCTACGCCGTCCTGTCCGCTGGCTTCCCGGAGACCGTTCCCGCCACCACGGTCGACCGCCAGTGCGGCTCCTCCCAGCAGGCGGTGCACTTCGCCGCGCAGGGCGTGCTCTCGGGCGCGTACGACGTCGTCGTGGCCTGCGGTGTGGAGTCCATGAGCCGGGTGCCGATGTGGTCCAACGTGCCAGCGGGCAAGGACCCCTTCGGGCCCGGCGTCGCCGCGCGCTACCCGGACGGCCTGGTCCCGCAGGGCATCAGCGCCGAACTGATCGCCTCCAGGTGGTCGATCAGCCGTGAGGACATGGACGCCTTCGCGCTCTCCTCGCACCACAAGGCGGCGGCCGCCTGGGACGCGGGCCTCTTCGACGCCGAGACGGCTCCCCTGGAGGGTCTCGCGCGCGACGAGAGCGTGCGGCCCTCCAGCACCCCCGAGGTCCTCGCCGGACTCAAGCCCGCATACTACGACCCCGGCTTCGCCGAGCGCTTCCCGCAGATCGGGTGGAACGTCACCGCGGGCAACGCCAGCCCCGTCAACGACGGTGCCTCCGCTGTACTGATCATGGAGCGCGAGACCGCGGCCCGCCTCGGACTGCGCCCCCTCGCCCGGCTGCACGGTTTCGCCGTGACCGGTTCCGACCCGGTCCTCATGCTAACCGGTGTCATCCCCGCCACCGAGAAGGTGCTGCGCAAGGCGGGGCTGACCATCGACGACATCGACCTCTTCGAGGTGAACGAGGCCTTCTCCAGTGTGGTGCTCGCCTGGCAGCGGGGGACGGGTGCCGATCCGGCCAAGGTCAACGTCCACGGCGGTGCCATCGCCATCGGCCACCCCCTGGGTGCGAGCGGCACCCGGCTGACCACCACCCTGGTGCACGCGCTGCGTTCGCGGGGAGCGCGGTTCGGTCTGCAGACGATGTGCGAGGCGGGCGGGCTCGCGAACGCCATGATCGTCGAGGCTCTTCGCTGACCTGCGCCGACCCGCGCCGGCCTTCAGTGCGTTTCGGTGCCCTTCGGTCAGGCGCCGCGCAGCTGGTGGCGCCTGCGCCAGGCCACCACGGCGCCGGCCAGCCCCGGGATCGTGATGCACGCCAGGGAGATCAGGAACGCCGGTGAGGTGGGCTGGGAGGCGCGGGCCCCGGCGACCGCGTAGGCGGCGGTGTTCGGGATCGACCCGAGGGCCGTCGCCGACAGGAAGGCCCTCCAGCGCATCCGTGAGACGGCCGCGCAGTAGTTGGCGGCCCAGAAGGGCACTCCGGGGAACAGCCGGGCCGCCATCATCGAGCGGAACCCGTGCCGGCTGAGCTGTCCGTCCGCCGCCTCCAGCCAGCGCCCCCGCAGCAGCGGGCGCAGCGCGTCCTGGCCCAGCGCCCGGCCGAGCCCGAAGGCGATCCCGGCCCCGAGCACGGTGCCCGCGAGTGCCGTACCCGTGCCCAGCACCGAACCGAACAGCGCCCCCGCGCCCAGGTTGAGCAGCGGCCGCGGCACGAACGCCACCGTGCACAGTCCGTACACCACCGCGAAGACGACAGCCGCCGCGGTGCCCCCGAGCTGCGGGGGCCAGCCGTGCGTCAGCAGTCTCTGCGGCTGGAACAGCAGGACGCAGGAGGCGGCCGCGGCGAGCAGCAGCACCAGCAGCGCGAGCCGCGCCCAGGGCCTGAGCAGCGCCTCGGCGAGACGGGGCCGCACGACGTCCGCGGCGGCCATCGGGGCGGTCGGTGCGGCCTGGGCAGGGGCTTCGGTGGGCGGCGCGGCGGTGAACCGCGTGGCGGCATCGAGCATCCGGCGACCCTAACCGACACGGGTGTGTGATCGCCGTATGGTCCCGCTCACGGAGCCGAACCCGCCCTGGGGGAAAACCATTCGACGCGGCCCGCCGCATCGGTGAGGATTCACGACATGTTCCGGTACGCCTTCCTTCACGCCGCATCCGCCACCGCGGATGCCCCGAAGGCTGCCGTCCTGTTCCTCATGGCCGCCGCCGACGGCGCCCGAAGCTGACCCTCCCCGGACATTCCGGCGGACCCCGCAGGGGGAGGGTCGGTCGGAACCCGGGGTCCCCGTCCCGGCCGGATCCGATCCCGCCGGGACCGTCACGCGGTACCACCGAAGGCTTCGAGGTACAGCCATGTCCAAGACGGCATACGTCCGCACCAAGCCCCATCTGAACATCGGCACGATGGGCCATGTCGACCACGGCAAGACCACCCTGACCGCCGCCATCACCAAGGTCCTCGCCGAGCGGGGCGGCAGCGGCGGCGGCACCCGCTACGTCCCCTTCGACCGGATCGACCGGGCCCCGGAGGAGGCGGAGCGCGGCATCACCATCAACATCGCGCACGTCGAGTACGAGACCGACACCCGGCACTACGCGCACGTGGACATGCCGGGCCACGCCGACTACGTCAGGAACATGGTCACGGGAGCCGCGCAGCTCGACGGGGCGATCCTCGTCGTATCCGCGCTCGACGGGATCATGCCGCAGACCGCCGAACACGTGCTGCTCGCCCGGCAGGTGGGCGTGGACCACATCGTCGTCGCCCTGAACAAGGCCGACGCGGGCGACGAGGAGCTCACCGACCTCGTCGAGCTGGAGGTCCGCGACCTGCTGACCGAGCAGGGCTACCCGGGGGACTCCGTGCCGGTGGTGCGGGTCTCCGGACTGCGCGCCCTGGAGGGAGACCCCCGGTGGACCGCGGCCGTCGAGGCGCTGCTGGACGCGGTGGACACCTATGTGCCGCTGCCCGAGCGCTACCTGGACGCGCCGTTCCTGCTGCCGGTGGAGAACGTGCTCACCATCACCGGCCGCGGCACGGTCGTCACGGGCGCGGTCGAGCGCGGCACGATCCGGGTCGGGGACCGCGTCGAGGTGCTC
The DNA here is from genome assembly GCF_040650555.1 of Streptomyces sp. NPDC048664. Lineage (NCBI taxonomy): Bacteria > Bacillati > Actinomycetota > Actinomycetes > Kitasatosporales > Streptomycetaceae > Streptomyces > Streptomyces sp. NPDC048664. The sequence continues at coordinate 53,633 of NZ_JBEZHK010000027.1, forward strand.
GGCGCCGGTGTCGAATCCGTGGTGACCGGCCTGGAGACCTTCGGCAGGCCCATGGAGGAGGCCCAGGCCGGAGACAGCGTGGCGCTGCTGCTGCGCGGGGTGCCCCGCGACGCGGTGCGCCGCGGGCACGTCGTCGCGGCGCCCGGCAGCGTCGTGCCGAGCCGCCGCTTCTCGGCGCGGGTGTACGTGCTGTCGGCCCGGGAGGGCGGCCGTACGACGCCGGTGTCGACGGGCTACCGGCCGCAGTTCTACATCCGCACCGCGGACGTGGTCGGCGACATCGACCTCGGTGGGACCGCCGTGGCGCGGCCCGGTGACACGGTCACCGTGACGGTGGAGCTGGGCCGCGAGGTCCCGCTGGAGCCCGGCCTGGGCTTCGCGATCCGCGAGGGCGGCCGGACGGTCGGCGCGGGCACCGTGACGTCCGTGGGCTGAGGCGGCCACGGGACGGGGTGGGGCGGGGGAGCGCGATTGCCTCCGCCTCCTCCCGGCCCGGCACAATGGCAAGGTGAGCGAGCCCGTACCCGTCATCCGCGCCGTCGACCACGGCACCGCCCGACTGCTGCCGGACGTCGACCGCGAGCGGGCCTGGCTGCTCACGGTCGACGGGGCACCGCAGTCGTACGTCGATCTGGACGCGCCGGCGCACCTGGAGTTCGAGTACACGCGCCGGCTCGGTCATGTGCTGGACGCGGTGGCCGCCCAGGGGCAGCCGCAGGACGTCGTCCACCTCGGCGGCGGCGCGCTCACCCTGCCGCGCTACGTGGCCGCGACCCGGCCGGGCTCACGGCAGCGGGTGATCGAGGCCGACCGGGGGCTGCTGGATCTGGTGACGGAACATCTGCCCGTGCCCGCCGACGCCGGGATCGCGCTGCACACGGCGGACGCGCGCGCCTGGCTGGAGTCGGCCGAGCCGGACTCGGCCGACGTCGTGATAGCGGACGTCTTCGGCGGCTCCCGCATCCCCGCCCATCTGACGACGGTGCCCTACGCACACGCCGTGGACCGGGTGCTGCGCGCCGACGGCGTCTATCTCGCGAACCTCGCCGACGCCGCGCCCTTCGCGTTCCTGCGCTCCCAACTCGCCACGTTCGCCGTGGTGTTCGAGGAGCTGGCGGTGATCGCGGAGCCGGGCGTGCTGCGTGGCCGGCGTTTCGGCAACGCCGTGCTGGTCGCCGCCCACCGGCCGCTGGACGTCGGCCTCGTCGCCCGCCGCACCGCCTCGGACGCCTTCCCGGCCCGCGTCGAGCACGGCGCCCCGCTGGCGCGACTCCTCGGCGGGGCCGAACCCGTGCGCGACGAGAACGCGGTCCCGTCGCCGCGGCCGCCCGACGGGGCCTTCACCATCGGCTGACGGTGTCCGACGCCGGGTGCCCGGAGGCCCGGTATCCGGGCCGGGTGCCGCCGTCACGGCACCCGGCGTCCGCTCACTGCTTCGTGGGGGTGCCGTGCAGGCGCACCGTGCTGAGGATCTTCAGGATCGTCGCGTCCGGGACCTCGTCCTTCACCCCTGTGGCGCCGTAGAAGCTCCAGGAGACGAAGTCGCCGGTGGAGTTGCGGAAGCCGAACGTGATGGCCTTGCCGTCACTGTCGCACTTGCCCTTCTGCGGCGTGTTCCTGGAACGGGCCCAGGCGACACTGCCCTTGACACCGGCCGCCGTCGTGTACGGCTTGGCCTTCTTGTCGACGGTGATGCTCTTCGTGTCGGGCTGCGTGTAGCCGCCGTACACCCACCATGGCACCGTGACCAGGGCGGTCTGATCGGTGTCCTTGGCGCCGCCGGCGCCCTTGGTGCCCGTGACGGCCAGCGCGGTGTTGTCGAGCCGCCCGTCCTTGTCCTCGTCGGACGTGCACCACTTCTCCTTGAGCACCGCGGGCGCCGACATGACGATGGCGGAGTTCCCGGACTTCTTCTTGGTGTCGTCGAAGCCCATGATGGTGTCCGGCGACTGCACCGCCCACTCCGGCGGCACGTCGAAGGCGGTGCCCCACTTGGGGTTGACGACGACCTTCCATCCGGGGACGGTCGGCTTGTCGCCCTGTGCCGAGCGCGAGTCGTCGCCGGTGGCGGCGGAAGCCGGCGCCGACCGTGCGGAACTGGCGGGCGCCGAGGGCTTGTCGCCGCCGGCGTTGTCGTCCTTGCCGCCGCCGAGCACCAGGGCACCCGTGACGCCGGCCGCCACGACCACGGCGGTCGCCGCGCCGATGGCTATGAACTTCGTCCGGTTTCCGCCTCCCTGACCGTTCGGCGGCTGCGGTGCTCCCATGGGAGTGGGCGCGCCCCACGGCGCCTGCTGCTGATACGGGTTCGGCTGCTGGTACGCGGGCTGCTGATAGGGATTCGGCTGCTGGTACCCCGGCTGCTGGTAGGGGTTCGGGTTCTGCGGGTTCTGGTTCTGCGGGTTCTGCTCGCCCCCGGGCGGCTGCTGTCCTGGCCACATGGGCGGTAACAATACGGTGGCCGGAACCAGTGGTTCTGGCCAGAGGTGCTACTCATGGGTAACATCGGTGCCATGAGCGCAGACCAGATGTCGATCGGCGAGATGCTCGCCGCCACGGTGCCGATGGCCAGGACCCTGAACCTGGAGTTCCTGGAGACCACGCCGGAGAAGGCCGTGCTGGCCCTGCCGGACCAGAGCGAGTACCACAACCACGTGGGCGGCCCGCACGCCGGAGCGATGTTCACGCTGGGCGAGTCGGCCAGCGGCGCGATCGTGATCGCGGCGTTCGGGGACCAGCTGTCGCGGGCCGTGCCGCTCGCGGTGCGCGCCGAGATCGCCTACAAGAAGCTCGCGATGGGCCCGGTGACGGCGACCGCCACGCTCGGCCGCCCCGCCGCCGAGGTCGTGGCCGAGCTGGACGCCGGTCAGCGGCCCGAGTTCCCCGTCGCCATCTCCCTCCAGCGCGAGGACGGCGCGGTCACCGGCGAGATGACCGTCGTATGGACGCTGCGCCCCAACAGCTGAGCCGAGCCGGTTCGGCAGCGTCGGTCGACGCGGTGTGCGAGGCCCCGGTCGGGACGTGTGTCCACGGCGACCGGGGCCCTTCGCCGTCCCGGACCGGGGGTGCCGCGGCGCCCGGCGACGCGGCGTCGTCTTTCGCCGGAGTCAAGCCCTCGTCAAGGATGAGTCAAAGGCGCCCCCCGCCGCATCGGCGCCTGAGCGGGTACGCTTTCCGGGGGGCGGCCGGAACGGCGTGGCCCCGCAGGACCAGACGCGGACCCGAATCGTGGAGGAACCGGCGGTGCACGTCCAGGAGTGGCTCGACACGGTACCCCCCGCCGCGGTGTACGCCGTGGTGGCTCTGGTCATCGGACTGGAGAGCCTGGGCATCCCCCTGCCGGGCGAGATCGTCCTCGTGTCGGCCGCGCTGCTGTCCTCGCAGCACAGCGACGTCAACCCGCTGATCCTGGGCGCCTGCGCGAGCCTCGGCGCCGTGGTCGGCGACTCCATCGGCTACGCCATCGGCCGCAAGGGCGGACGACCACTGCTGGCCTGGCTGGGGAGGAAGTTCCCGAGGCACTTCGGCGAAGGCCATGTCGCCACCGCCGAGCGATCCTTCCAGAAGTGGGGCATGTGGGCGGTCTTCTTCGGCCGCTTCATCGCCCTGCTGCGGATCTTCGCCGGCCCGCTCGCCGGCGTGCTGCACATGCCGTACTGGAAGTTCCTGATCGCCAACTTCCTGGGCGGTGTGGTCTGGGCCGGTGGCACGACCGCCGCCGTCTACTACGTCGGCCTGGTCGCCGAGTCGTATCTCAAGAAGTTCTCCTTCGTCGGCCTCGGGGCCGCGGTGCTCATCGGCCTCGTCTCCATGCTGATCGTCAAGCGCAAGGCGAAGCGGGCGACCACCGGGAACGAGGCGGCCGAACCGGAGCGGGTCCCGGCCGCCGACTGACCCCCGGAGAGGTCGCGCGGGGCTCCGGGCCCCACCCGCCGTTCGAGCCTCAGGGCTTCTCGTGCACCTCGCGGTGCTCCCGCGCCAGATCAACGTACGCCGTCCCGTTCAGCGTCACGACCTCCCGCTCCTCGGGCGTCAGCTCCCGCTTGACCTTCGCGGGGACGCCCGCCACGAGCGAGCCCGGGGGCACCCGCATGCCCTGCGGCACCAGAGCCTGTGCGGCCACCAGGGAACCCGCGCCGATCACCGCGCCGTTGAGCACCGTGGCTCCCATGCCGATCAGGCAGTCGTCCTCGACGGTCGCCCCGTGCACCACGGCGTTGTGCCCGATGGAGACCCGCTCGCCGATGGAGACGGGGAATCCCGGGTCCGAGTGCAGCGTGCTGTTGTCCTGCACATTGCTGTCGGCGCCGAGCACGATCGGCCCGAAGTCGGCGCGCAGCACCGCGCCGTACCAGACGCTGGCGCCCGCGTGCAGCGTCACCTCCCCGATCAGCACGGACGTGGGCGCCGCGAACGCCTCGTCGTCGATCTGGGGGTCCTTGCCGCCGATGCCCTTGATCAGGGGCTGGTGCGTCATCGCCGTCCTGCCTTCTGTGTCGTGCCGCGACGGGTCCACTCGTGGCGGATTCCCCGGCACGGTACGCCATGGGTGGGGCGAAGATCACAGGCGCCCGGCGCCTGGGGCGCGGCCGGGCTGAGTACCGTGAGCGGGTGCCCAGGACCAAGAACACGTTCTCATCATGGCGTCGTGGCCTCGCCCAGCGTGCCGTCCACGCGGGCTGGGCCTGGGTCCAGCGCACCGGGTCCGTGACCGCGGAGCACCCGGGCGGCTTCCGCTTCGGCGCGCTGGGGGCGGGGACCCGGCTCGCCTTCCCCCTGGGAACGGTGTTCGGTGAGCCGTGGATCCAGCTGGGCTCCCACTGCATCATCGGCGAACAGGTCACGCTGACCGCGGGTCTCATGCCCGACCTCGACCTCGGGCCCGACCCGATCCTGCGCCTCGGTGACGGCGTCGTGCTGGGCCGAGGCAGCCATGTCATCGCCGACACCACCGTGACCATCGGCAGCGACTGCTACTTCGGGCCCTACGTCTATGTGACCTCGACCAATCACTCCTACGACGATCCGCATGAGCCCATCGGCAGGCAGTGGCCGCGGATGGAGCCGGTGGAGATCGGCCCCGGGTGCTGGATCGGCACGGGGGCGGTGATCCTGCCCGGTGCGCGCATCGGGCGGAACGTGGTGGTGGCGGCCGGAGCCGTCGTACGAGGTCAGGTGCCGGACCACGCGGTGGTGGCCGGTGCCCCGGCGCGGGTGGTGCGCCGCTGGACGCCCGAGGCGGGCTGGCAGCCACCGCTGAGGACGCCGGCCCCGGTGCCGATCCCCGACGGGGTCACCCCCGACCAGCTGCGGGCGCTGTCCCTGCTGGACGAGGAGCAGGTGGCCCGCCTCGCCGAACTGGACCCCGAACCCGGGGAAGGGGTGCGGGGCACGGAAGCGGCCGCCGAGGAGGAGACCCGACTCGCGGAGCCGGCCACCGAAGCCTGAGGCCTCCCGGCCACCCGCCGGTACCCGGTCAGCCCGTTGCCAGCAGTACCGCGCCGATGAGCGCGAGACCCGCGCCCGCCGCCTGGACCGCGCGCAGCCGCTCGCTGAGGAGGCCTCGGGCCGCGAGCGCGGTGACGACCGGGTAGAGGGACGCGAGGACGGCGGCCACCGCGACCGGGCCGTGCTGCGCGGCGACGGCATACGTCCCGTTGGCGGCGACGTCGGCGAGCCCCACGAAGCCGAGCGCGGGCAGCGTGCCCCAGGGCACACCCCCGTCCGGCAGCGCGGGCGCGCCCCGGCGCAGCGCCGCAGCGAGGGCCGCACCGCCGACGGCCACGTTGGCCACCCGCTGGACGAAGAGCGCGAGGAACAGCCCCGTCACCGTGGTCGACGCCTCGGAGATCAGGGCGAACGCGGTGCCGAAGCCGAGCGCCGCGATCAGCGTGAGCAGGACGGCCCGTCGCTGGACCGGGGCTCCCCTGAGCTGGGGCCCGCCCGCGAGGACGACCCCGAGGACCGCGACCGCGATGCCCGCCACCTGGGTCGGGCCGGGGCGCTCGCCCAGGACGATCCCGACGCCGACGGGGACCGCCACGCTCAGCGTCGCCAGGGGGGACACGACACCCATCGGGCCGAGGGCCAGCGCCTCGTAGAAGGAGAGCAGTGCGACCGGTCCCACCAGGCCCGCGAGGAGCGCGAACCACAGCCGCGGCTCGGCCTCGCTCCAGCCGCCGGTGGCCACCACGACGGCCCCGAGCACCACCGCGGCGACGGCCTGGGAGGCGATGACGACCGTCAGCGCGGGCATGCGCCGGGTGAGCAGCCCTCCGCCGAAGTCCGCCAGCCCCAACAGGAGGCTTGTGACCAGGGCGAGGAGTGCTGTCATGGGGTGCCTCGCAGTACAGTGCGGTGAACAATCAGGTGCACCGCACATTAGTGCACTTCATTAGACTAAGTCATTCAAAATAATGGATGGAAAGTGTCGGATCTCGAGCTGCTGACCCAGTCCCTGGCACGCAACGTCAAGCGCTGGCGCACGGAGCGCGGCTTCACGCTGGACGCGCTCGCCACTCGCGCCGGAGTCAGTCGCGGCATGCTCATCCAGATCGAGCAGGCGCGCACCAACCCGAGCATCGGCACGGTGGTCAAGATCGGCGACGCCCTCGGTGTCAGCGTCACCACCCTGCTCGACTACGAGCAGGGCCCGACCGTCCGGATCGTCCCCGCCGACCAGGCCGTACGGCTGTGGAGCACCGACGCGGGCAGCTACAACCGCCTGCTCGCGGGCACCGAGGCGCCCGGGCCGCTGGAGATGTGGGACTGGCGGCTGATGCCGGGCGACCGCAGCGCCTCCGATCCGCACCCCGCCGGCACGGTCGAACTCGTCCATGTCACCGCGGGCGCGCTGACCCTCACCGTCGAGGGCGCCGACCACCTGGTTCCCGCCGGGGCGAGCGCGTCGTTCGAAGCCAGTACCCCCCACGTCTACGCCAACGAGGGCGACCTGCCGGTGGAGATGGTGATGACGGTCTCCGTGCCGCCCGTGCGCTGACACCGGGTAGCGTGCGGTCATGCGCGCACCCATCGGAGACTTCGAGCACGCGACGCCCGCCCCCGACTGCCTCGACGACCTGGTCCCCCCGGTGGCGGACGCCGTGCGCCGGTGGAGCGGCGCCGTGCCGGCCGACCGGATCGTCCATGTCGACACCGATCCCGCATGGGCCGACACCGCGGTCTTCGTCGAGCACTACGGCGCGGATCTGCTGGAGCGGTCCGCCAACTGCGTGGTCGTCGCGGCGAAGCGCGGCGGCGTGACGACCCTGGCCGCCTGCCTGGTGCTGTCCACGACCAAGGCCGACGTCAACGGCCTGGTCCGCCGTCACCTGGGCGCCCGCAAGGCGTCGTTCGCGTCGATGGAGGTGGCGACCGAGCAGACCGGTATGGAGTACGGGGGCATCACGCCCCTCGGCCTGCCCGACACCTGGCCGCTGCTGGTCGACGCCGCGGTGGTGGACCTGCCGTACGTGCTGGTCGGCAGCGGACGGCGCAGGGGCAAGCTGTTGGTGCCGGGGAAGGCGTTCGCCGACCTTCCGAACGCCGTCGTCCTCACGGGCCTCGGGGTCTGAGGGCGGGGTCCGAGGGCCCCGGTTCAGACCCCCGAGCGGCCGTGGTGGGCCAGGACCAGATGCGGGTCCGGCTGCCCCGGCGCCGGGGCGGGGTCGGCGTGGACCAGCGCCGCGGTGAGCCCCGGCACCGCGTGCAGCAGCGCGTGTTCCGCCTCGACCGCGATGCCGTGCGCCCGGCGCACGCTGACCTCGCCGTCGACCACCACCGCCACCTCGGCGCGCAGCCGGTGCCCGATCCAGCGCAGCCGCAGCTCGCCCACCTCGCGCACGCCCGGCACCTCGCGCAGCGCCGCCTCCGCCCGGTCGACCAGCACCGGGTCCACGGCGTCCAGCACCCGGCGGAACACCTCGCGCGCGGCGTCCCGCAGGACGAGGACGATCGCCGCCGTGATCGCGAGTCCCACCAGCGGATCGGCGAGCGGCAGCCCGAGCGCCGCCCCCGCCGCTCCCACCAGGACGGCGAGCGAGGTGAACCCGTCGGTGCGCGCGTGCAGGCCGTCCGCGACCAGCGCGGCCGATCCGATCGCACGCCCCACCCGGATACGGTGCCGCGCCACCCACTCGTTGCCCGCGAACCCGATGACGGCCGCGACGGCGACGGCGGGGATGTGCTGCACGGGCCGCGGCTCCAGCAGCCGCTCCACGGCCGCCCAGGCGGTGAACGCGGCGGACGCGGCGACGGTCAGGACGACCGCGATGCCGGCGAGGTCCTCGGCGCGGCCGTAGCCGTAGGTGAACCGGCGCGTGGCCGCACGCCGGCCCAGCAGGAAGGCGACGCCGAGCGGGAGGGCGGTCAGGGCGTCCGCGGCGTTGTGCACGGTGTCGCCGAGCAGCGCCACCGAACCGGAGACCGTGACCACCACCGCCTGCGCCAGCGCGGTCGCGCCGAGCACGGCCAGCGAGACCCACAGGGCCCGGAGGCCGCGCGCCGAGGACTCCAGGGCGGAATCCAGCTTGTCGGCCGTCTCGTGCGAGTGGGGCGCGAGGGCGTGGCGCAGCCGGGACAGCCGGCCGCCCCGGTGGGCGGCATCGTGCGCGTGGTCCTGACCGTGCGTGCGGCCTCGACCGTGCGCGTGGTCATGGCCGTGCGGGTGCTCGTGCCCCCGCGTGTGCGGGTGCTCGGGCTCCTGCCTGTGCCCTTCGTGCTCATGGCTCACGGGAAGGACCCCTTTCGCCGCGCGGCGGTGGACGCGTTCGCCCCACGGAGCCATTATGTGCGTATGAGCGCACGCATGCACCTGTCCGCGGCGGATCCGGCGCGTCCGGCCCGGCGGACCGTGTCCGACGCGGCCGAGGAGCATGTGCGGACGCCCTCCGAGGAGCAGTTCGTGTGGGCCGCCGAGTTGCTCGCCCTGCTCGGGGACCGCACCCGCCTGACTCTGCTGCACGCCTTGGCGAGCGGGGAGTCCGACGTCTCCACGCTCACGGAGGTGTGCGCCGTGGCCCGGCCCGCCGTCAGCCAGCACCTGGCGCGGCTGCGGCTCGCCGGCCTGGTCGACACGCGCAAGGAAGGCCGTCGCGTCGTCTACTCGCTGCGCGACGGCCATCTGCGCCGGGTGGTGGACGAGGCGCTCAGCGTCGCCGACCACCGGCTGACGGGCCGCCCGGCCCACGACTGAGCCCCGCCGCACCGCTCACCGGGCGGCGTCGTCCTCGCCCGCCTCCAGAAGGTTCACCGCCGCGCCCACGACGCGGGGATCGGGGCTGCCGACGACCTCCGCGTCCTTGTCGGTGTAGTCGAAGCGCGCCAGGACGCTGCGCATGGCCTCCACCCGCGCCCGCTTCTTGTCGTTGCTCTTGACCACGGTCCAGGGCGCGTAGCCGGTGTCCGTGGCGTGGAACATGGCGACCTTGGCCACGGTGTACTCGTCCCAGCGGTCCAGGGAGGCCAGGTCCATCGGGCTCAGCTTCCACTGCCGCACGGGATCGACCTGCCGGATCGTGAAACGGGTGCGCTGCTCGCTCTGGGAGACCGAGAACCAGAACTTCACCAGGTCCACCCCGTCGTCCACGAGCATCCGCTCGAACAGCGGCGCCTGGCGCATGAAGCGGTGGTACTCGTCGTCGGTGCAGAAGCCCATCACGCGCTCGACACCGGCCCGGTTGTACCAGGACCGGTCGAACATCACTATCTCGCCCTCGGTCGGCAGGTGCTGGACGTACCGCTGGAAGTACCACTGCCCGTTCTCGCGTTCGGTGGGCCTCTCCAGGGCCACCACCCGGGCACCGCGCGGGTTGAGGTGCTCGGTGAAGCGCTTGATCGTGCCCCCCTTGCCGGCCGCGTCCCGCCCCTCGAAGACGATCACGAGCCGGCGGCCGGTCGCCTTGATCCAGCTCTGCAGCTTGAGCAGTTCTATCTGCTGCAGGCGCTTGTGCCACTCGTACTCCCTGCGCTCCATGCGCTGGGCGTACGGGTAGTTCTCCCGCCAGGTGTCCACCGGGCTGCCGTCGGGCCCGAGCAGGACCGGGTCGTCGACGTCGGTGTAGTCGACCCGCAGCCCTTCCGTGATCAGAGGTGTCATCCGTGGTCCTCCCCGCGGTGTCGCGATGGAACTCGGATTCCCGGTGCGCGCCGGGGCTACTCAGTGCAACCGCGGCACGATCAGATAGATGCCGTACGTCACCACGGCCGCGCACGCGAGGAAGCAGAGCGCGGCCTGCGCGACTCCCAGGGTTCGCGCGCCGCCGTTCCCGGCGCGGGCGGCCTCGCTCCGGGAGAGGCCGAGCACGCCGAGGGCGAAGACGACGACCACGGCGACGGTGGCCGAGACGCTGACCGCGGTGACCTTGCCGAGGGCGGTCCAGTCGAGATGCATGGCTCAGGGACTCCCTCCCTGCTCAGGCGGCGCTGCCGACGCGGGTCCGGGTGGGGCGGAGGGCGACCTCGTGGGTCTCGTTGACATTGTCGGCGTGAACCGGGTTGCGGCGCGAGACGATCACGATGAACACGGCGAGAGCGAGGGCGACCAGGGCGATCACCGCGGTGCCGAGGTTCCCGCCGTGCTTGACGACGCCCGCGGCGACACCGCCGACCAGTGCGGCGGAGGGGAGGGTGATCAGCCAGGCGACCGCCATGCGGCCCGCCGTACCCCAGCGCACCTCCGCGAGCCGTCGCCCGAGCCCCGCGCCGAGGATGCCGCCCGAGCAGACCTGGGTGGTGGACAGTGCGAAGCCCAGGTGGGCGGAGGCCAGGATGACGGTGGTGGAGGCGGTCTCCGCGGCGAAGCCCTGCGGCGACTCGATGTCGGTGAGGCCCTTGCCCATGGTGCGGATGATCCGCCAGCCGCCCAGGTAGGTGCCCAGGCCGATGGCCAGACCGGCCGAGGCGATCACCCAGACGGGAGGACCGGCGTCATGGCCGAGCGCTCCCGCGGAGACCAGGGTGAGGGTGATGACGCCCATCGTCTTCTGCGCGTCGTTGGTGCCGTGCGCGAGGGACACGAGCGAGGCCGAGGCGATCTGCCCGGCGCGAAACCCCCGGGTCACATGCTCCTTGCGGGCCCGCGCGGTGACGCGGTAGGCGAGGTAGGTGTGGCCGCGAGCGCCGCGAGACCGGCAACCACGGGCGAGGCCACCGCGGGGACGAGCACCTTCTCGACGACCTTGTCGACATGGACGCCCTTGCTGCCCGCACCCACCCAGACGGCACCGATGAGGCCACCGAACAACGCGTGCGACGAACTCGACGGCAACCCGAGGAGCCAGGTGAGCAGATTCCACAGGATGGCGCCCACCAGTCCGGCGAAGATCATCCCGGGAGTCACCAGGGAGTCGTCCACGATGCCGCCGGAGATGGTCTTCGCGACCTCGGTGGAGAGGAAGGCGCCGACGATGTTCAGCACGCCGCTGATGAGCACCGCCGCCTTCGGCCTCAGCGCGCCGGTGGCGATGGAGGTGGCCATCGCGTTCGCGGTGTCGTGGAAACCGTTCGTGAAGTCGAAGGCCAGTGCCGTGACGATGACGACGGCCACGAGGAACGTGATGTGGTCCATGCCCCGATATAAACAGCCGGAGGCGTACGAGCGGAGAAGCGCGGGCGAAGCCCGGGCGTGTGTCTGATGGGCGATCAGGCGTGCGGCCGTGCACCGGGGTTGATCGCGGCGGGCGGCGACGGCGCGCCGTCCGGACACGACCGCGGGCCAGGACGCTCCGTCCTGGCCCGCGGCGGGTGACCGGGTGATCAGGCGGCGGCGGGAGCGGCCTGCGACAGCTGCTCGATGACCTTGGCCAGGCCCTCGACGACCTCGGCGTCGTCGGCCGGGTGGGTCTCGGCGAAACGGGTCATGGAACCGGCGATGGAGAGCTTGGCCTCCTCGACGACCTTGGCGCCGGCGACGCCGACGGCCTTGCGGGCCTCGTCCTGCGCCCACACGCCACCGTACTGGCCGAACGCGGTGCCGACGACGGCGACCGGCTTGCCGGACAGGGCGCCGGCGCCGTAGGGGCGGGACAGCCAGTCGATGGCGTTCTTCAGGACGGCCGGGATGGTGCCGTTGTACTCGGGGGAGAAGAGCAGCAGGCCGTCGGCCTCGCCCGCGGCGGTCCGCAGGGCGGTGGCGGTGGCGGGGACCGTGCTCTCGACGTCGATGTCCTCGTTGTAGAAGGGGATCTCGCCGAGCCCCTCGAACAGGACCACCTCGACGCCCTCGGGGGCGTGCTTCGCGGCGGCCTCGGCGAGCTGACGGTTGTGCGAACCGGCGCGAAGGCTGCCGACCAGGGCGAGGATGCGGACGGACATGGCGGAACTCCAGAGTGTGAGATCGATAGGCGGACCGTTCGAGTCCGTTGAATGTTGTACCACTCTCGTCGGGCTCGGGTCCACCGTGTCCAGCGGGTCAAGCGGACCGCGGTCCACTTTCTATCACGGATAAACGGACCGGGGTCCGATTGTCTTCCCGAGGCGCTACGCTGAGCGCCATGAACGAGCCACTTCCGCTCTCACCGGCGCCGCAGCGCGGCTCGGTCGGCCCGACGGACCTCGCCCTCGTGCCCCTGGGCGAGGTCGCGCCGCTGCGCGCCGACGCGGCGCGCAACCGGGCCCGCCTCCTGGAAGTGGCCGCCCGGCTGGCGGCGGAGCGCGGCATCGCGAACGTGACCATGGAGGACATCGCCGTCGGCGCGGGCGTCGGCAAGGGGACCGTCTTCCGCCGCTTCGGCGACCGGGCCGGCCTGCTGGTCGAGCTGCTGAGCCACCAGGAGCAGCAGCTCCAGACCCTGTTCCTGTCCGGTCCGCCACCGGTCGGCCCGGGCGCGCCCGCGGCGGAGCGGCTGCGCGCCTTCGGCTCGGCCGTCATGCGGCACGAGCACGCCCACCGGGAGCTGTACCTCGCGGCCCACGCCGAGCCGGGCCGCAGTCGTACGAGCCCGCCGTTCCAGTTCCGCCTGGCGCACGTCTCCATGCTGCTGCGCGAGGCGCGGGCCGACGGGGACGTCGACCTGGTCGCCTACACGCTGCTCGGCTATGTCGAGACGGCGCTCGTCGACCACCTCCTCACCCGCCCCGGCATGAGCCTGAGCCGGCTGGAGGTCGGCTGGTACGACCTGGTCGACCGGTTCACGGGGCGATGTACGGGCTGAGCCGAGGACCCCGTCACCCGTCTTGACCCTCTCTTTTCCGCAATACCTCTGAGGCAGAGCTAATCTGTTCATATGGATGCGGAGGGACTCGCCGACGAACTGGCCGACGCGCTTCTGGGAGTGCAGCGGCCGATCCGGCGCCGTCTGCGCAGCGGGACGGCCTCGCCCCGGCTGCGCGGCGCCGAGGTCGAACTGCTGCGCCTGGTCGGGTCGCGGCCGGGCATCGGCGTCTCCGACGCGGCCAGGGAGCTGTACCTGGCGGGCAACTCGGTCTCGACGCTCGTCAACCGCCTGGTGCGCGACGGCTATCTGATCCGCGAGACCGACCCGGCCGACCGGCGGGCCGCCCGGCTGCTGCCGACCGAGGCGGCGACGGCACGGCTGCACGACTGGCGCGAACGGCGCAGGGAACTCGTCCGCCGCCACGTGGGCCGCCTCGCGCAGGCGGACCTCGCGGCGCTCGAAGCGGCCCTTCCGGCCCTGCGCAAGCTGGCGGACAACCTGCACGAGGAGGCCGAGGACACATGACAGACAACGAGGCGCGGCCGGTGGCCGACGGCGATCAGGGCCCGGTGGCCGATGCCGTCACCTGTGACGGACTGCGCTACTCCTTCGGGGAGACGACCGCGGTCGACGGGCTCGACCTGACCGTGCGGGACGGCGAGGTGTTCGGACTGCTCGGCCCCAACGGCGCCGGCAAGACCACCGCGATCCGCTGCATCACCACCCTGCTCCCGGTCCCGGCCGGCACCGTCCGCGTCTTCGGCCACGACGCGGCCCGCGAGCGCATGGCCGTACGCCGTCTGCTGGGCTACGTGCCGCAGCAGCTCTCCGCCGACTCCGGACTCACCGGCCGGGAGAACGTCGCCCTGTTCGCCCGCGTCTTCGACGTCCCCCGACGCGAGCGGGCCCGGCGCGTCGACCAGGCGCTCGCGGCCGTCGACCTCACGGCCGCGGCCGACCGGCTCGCGAAGACGTACTCCGGCGGCATGGTCCGCCGTCTCGAACTCGCCCAGGCGCTGGTCAGCGCGCCCCGGCTGCTGATCCTCGACGAGCCGACGATCGGCCTCGACCCGATCGCGCGCACCACCGTGTGGGAGCACATCAACGCCGTCCGCGCCGCCATCGGCATGACCGTCCTCGTCACCACCCACTACATGGACGAGGCCGACCAGTACTGCGACCGGCTCGCCCTCATGCACCGCGGCCGGGTCCGCGCCCTGGGCACGCCCGCGGAACTGCGCGACGGCCTGAGGCAACGCCGCGGCGGCCAGGGCCCGCTGCCGACGCTGGAGGACGTCTTCCGCGATGTCGCCGGCAGTGGACTCGACGACCAGTCAGGAGACTTCCGCGATGTCCGAAGCACCCGCCGCACCGCGTCCCGTGTCGGCTGACCCCGCCCGCCCCGCCGAACTCGACCTCCTGGTGTCCCCGCCGCGGGCCCGCACCGGATGGCGGGTGCTGCCCGCCCGGGTCGCCGCGATGTGCGCGGTCGAACTGCAGAAGCTGCGCCACGACCGCACCGAGCTCTACACCCGCGCGATCCAGCCCGCCCTGTGGCTGCTGATCTTCGGCGAGACCTTCACCCGGATCAGGGCGATCCCGACCGGTGGCATCCCGTACCTCGACTACCTGGCACCCGGCATCATCGCCCAGTCCGCGATGTTCATCGCCATCTTCTACGGCATCATGATCATCTGGGAGCGCGACGCCGGGATCCTGACGAAGCTGCTGGTCACCCCGACCCCGCGGACGGCCCTCATCACCGGCAAGGCCTTCGCCGCGGGCGTCAAGGCGCTGATCCAGGCGGTCGTCGTGATCGTCATCGCGGCGCTGCTCGGGGTCGCCATGACCTGGAACCCGCTGCGGCTGCTGGGCGTGGCGCTCGCCGTCGTCCTCGGCTCGGCCTTCTTCTCGTGCCTGTCGATGACGATCGCCGGCATCGTGCTCACCCGCGACCGCCTCATGGGGATCGGCCAGGCGATCACGATGCCGCTGTTCTTCGGTTCGAACGCCCTGTACCCGGTGTCCGTCATGCCCGGCTGGCTCCAGGTCATCAGCACGATCAACCCGCTCAGCTACCAGGTGAACGCCTTGCGCGGCCTGCTGCTGGGCACACCGGCCCATCTGCCGACCGACTTCGCGGTCCTCGCCGTCGCCGCGGCCCTGGGCATCGCGTCGGCCTCCTCGCTGCTGGGGCGACTCGCCCGCTGAGGCGCTCCGCCCGTGCGGCCCCGTTCTCGCCGTGCGTCAGCCCAGTCGCGGGATCTCGATCGCGGGGCAGCGGTCCATGACCATGTCGATCCCCGCGGCGAGCGTCCGCTCGCGGGCGGACTCGT
This sequence comes from Streptomyces sp. NPDC048664, assembly GCF_040650555.1. Classification (NCBI taxonomy): domain Bacteria; kingdom Bacillati; phylum Actinomycetota; class Actinomycetes; order Kitasatosporales; family Streptomycetaceae; genus Streptomyces; species Streptomyces sp. NPDC048664. The sequence goes on from NZ_JBEZHK010000027.1 coordinate 69,123, forward strand.
CGATCACGCCGAGCTGGAACCAGACGCCCTTGGCCCCCTTGGCCACGGCCTGGTCGGCGACCGCGCCCGCCAGCTCGCTGTTCACGAACACGTCGACCACGTCGACGTCGAACGGAATCGCGTCGAGCGAGGGGTAGCCCTGTTCCCCGTGCACCGTCTCGGCCTTCGGATGCACCGGCACGATCCGCTTGCCGTAGCGCTGGAGGACCTTCGCGACTCCGTGGGCGGCGCGGTGCTCGTTCGAGGAGAGCCCCACGATCGCCCAGGTGTCGCCCAGTCCGGTGAGGATCCTCCGGACCGTCTCCGTCTCCGTCTCGCTGTCCATGCCCTGCCTCCGCTCGATGGCCATCGGATCGCCGCAGAGGGAAACCGCCGCGGGCGGTGCGCCATTCCCGGCGGTGGCCCGAACCGGGTCCCGCCTCCGCGCGGACGGGTGCGCGGGGGCCTACGCTCACCCCGTGCTCCGCATCCTCGACGCCCGCACCGGCGACGTCACCGCGATCCGTCCCGGCCTGCTCCGGGTCCACGCGCAGGTGTCCGGCACGGACACCTCGGCTCTGCGCACGCTGCTCGTGGCGGATGTGCTCGCCCGCGCCCTGGAGATGGCCGGAACCCCCGTGGTCGCGGTCGCCGACGTCCCCGACGCGCTCCGGGCGCGCGCCGACGGCCTCGGCATCCGGCCCATGGCACCGGACGCGCCGGGCGTGGGGCGCGTGCTGTACGTCCTCGGGGAGCACGGCGGCGCCCCCGACGGGCCGCGCATCGAGGTCGCCCCCGCGTCCGGGCCCGACGACGGATCGCCCGACGCCGGGGCCGACTTCTCGGCGGTACGCCTCGCCCTGCTCGCCCGTCCGCGCGGCGAGGCCGTGCGGCTCGACGCGGCCGTCCTCGCCGAGGCGCGCGACACCCTCGGCCGCTGGCGCGAAGCCGTCGCCGCCTGGGCCACCCACCCGTCCAGGCCCGTACCCGAGCGGGTACGGGACGCACTGCGCGCCGCCTGGGAGGACGATCTCGACCTGCCGGCCGTCCTGGAGGTGCTGCGGCGCGTGGAGGGCGACGACGACGTACCGGACGGGGCACGGTTCGAGACCTACGCCTACGCCGACCGCCTCCTCGGCCTGGACCTCACCCGGCGGATCGGGGCCGGGGCATGACGCCCGGCCCCGGATCGGCCCCGCCGCGCAGGCTCCTCGTCCTGCGGCACGCCAAGTCCGCCTGGCCCGAGGGAGTCGAGGACCACGAGCGGCCGCTCGGGCCGCGCGGCCTGCGCGACGCGCCCGCCGCCGGGCGCGCGCTCGCGCACGCCGACCGCCTGCCCGACCTCGCGCTGTGCTCCACCGCCGTCCGCGCCCGCCGGACCTGGGAGCTGGTCTGCGCCGAGTGGGCGGCCCCGCCCGCCGTCCGGTTCGACGCGCGCATGTACGCGGCGGGCGTCCCCGACCTGCTGGCGGTCCTGCGCGAGGTGCCCGACGAGGTGGGGACGCTGCTCCTGGTGGGGCACAACCCGGGGCTCGCGGAGCTGGTCCTGTGGCTCGCCGGGGACGGGGTAGGCGACACCCTGGACCGGGTCCGCGTCAAGTTCCCCACCGCCGCCCTCGCCCGACTCGACTGGCCCGGCGGCACCTGGAACTCCCTCGCCCCCGCGACGGCACTCCTGAGCGACGTGACCGTCCCGAGAGGCTGAGGACTCCTCGCGGAACGGGCGCCCGAGCGGGGTTGCGTCCCCGCGCCCGAGCGGGCGTTCCGGCAGGGTCCCTCGGTGCCGCACCGGAGCCCCCCGTCCGCCCCGGGCCGGGGCTCAGCCGACGTGGATCCGGGGCCGGCGGTCCGGGTCGGGCTCGGCGCGGCGCAGCACCTCGCGGGCGACGGGGGCCACCTCGCCGTCACCGAACACCAGGAAGCGCAGCAGATGACTGAAGGGGTTGCCCTCGGTCCAGTTGAAGTAGGCGTGCGGCACCTCGCCGGTGCGCTCGCGCAGCTCCATCAGGACGGCCGCGATGGTGTTGGGCACCGTCGCCCCCGCCACCCGCAGCCTGCGCACCCCGTGCTTCTCGTCTCCGTGCACGGACAGATCGGTGGTGAAGTCCGAGGAGTCCTTGACGAAGACCTCCAGGAACAGCACCGGACGGCCACCCGGGATATGGGTCTGCTCCCGCTGGCTGTACTCCTTGGCGCGGTACTCCCGGGTGCTGTGCTCCTGGGGCTCGTTGGCGATCACCCGCAGCGGCCCGTCCGCGGCGGCCTCGTCGATGAACCGGGCCGCGTCCTCGTCGAACGTGACCGCCGCGGCACGCAGTTCGAACGCCCGGCGCACCCGGGAGGCGAACGACGTGGCCAGGATCGCGACGATGAAGATGAGCGCGATCTTGATGCCGTCGGGCCGCTCGATCACATTGGTGACCAGGGTGTACGCGAAGACCGCGGTGATCACGCCGAATCCGAGCGCGGCCGCCCGGTGGCCGCGCCGGCCCACGGCCACGGTGGAGGCGAACGCGGCGGACAGCATCAGCACCAGGACGCCGGTCGCGTACGCGCCGCTCTGGTCGTCCACGTTGGCGTTGAACCACAGGGTGATGAGGACCGCGGCCCCCATGAAGACCAGCACCAGGGGGCGCACCGCGCGCGTCCACTCCGGGGCCATGCCGTAGCGGGGCAGGTAGCGCGGCACCAGGTTGAGCAGACCCGCCATCGCGGACGCGCCCGCGAACCACAGGATGGCGATCGTCGACACGTCGTAGACCGTGCCGAACGCCCCGCCCAGGTGTTCGTGGGCGAGATACGCCAGCGCGCGTCCGTTGGCCGGGCCGCCGCTCTTGAAGGCGTCCTGCGGGATCAGGATCGTCGTCGCCAGGCTGGACAGCAGCAGCAGGCAACTCATGATCACGGCGGCGGTGGTGAGCAGCTTGCGGGTCTCGCGGACACGGCCGACCGGGTCGGCGTGCGTGTCCGTCGGCTCGCCCTTGACCTGCGGCATCACCGCCACGCCCGTCTCGAAGCCGGACATGCCGAGGGCCAGCTTGGGGAAGACGAGCAGTGCCACGGCGGCCATCGCGAGCGGTGAGGAGTGCTCGACGGTCATCGCCTGCGTCCAGTCGCCGATCTTCACGGGGTGGCTGAGGACCTCCCAGGCGGAGACCACCAGCACGACCACGTTCAGCGCCAGGTAGGTGCCCACGAGCACCACGGCGATACCGATGGCCTCCTTGAACCCCTTGAGGAACACGGCGCCGAGGGCGGCCAGCAGGAGCAGGGTGATCCACGTGTTCCCGTGCTCCAGCCAGTGCGGAGCGAAGGGGTTCTCCACGACGTGTGCGGAGGCGTCCGCCGCCGACAGGGTCATGGTGATCAGGAAGTCGGTCGCGGCGAAGCCGAGGAGGACGAGGACGAAGAGCTTCCCCGCCCACCAGGGCAGCAGCCGCTCCAGCATCGCGATGGAGCCCTCGCCGTGCGGGCTCTCGTGGGCCACCCGGCGGTAGACCGGGAGCGCGCCGAACAGGGTCAGCGCGATCAGTACCAGGGTCGCCAGCGGTGACAGCAGCCCGGCGGCGAGCGCGGCGATGCCGGGCTGGTAGCCGAGGGTGGAGAAGTAGTCGACACCGGTCAGGCACATGACCCGCCACCAGGTGTGGCCCGTGTGCTCGGCGTCCGGGGTGGCGTGGGGGCCCGGGTGCCGGGCGGACCGCTCGCTCAGGCCCTCCAGCAGCCAGGCCCGCCATCGGACCTTGGCGGGGGAGGGCTCCGTATGGCCGGGCCCGACGGCGTCCGGGCTCTCCACCTGGGTGCCGGTCATGCTGCGCTCTCCCTGCTGTCGGTTCGGGGCGGCCCTGCGGCCAGGCTGTCCTGGTATGGACGACGACGAGCGAGTATCCCCTACCCGCCCGTCCGGACCGGCGCCGGGGCGAGCGCGCCGGACACCGGGGACGGCGGACCGGTGTCCTCCCCGGTTCGATACCCCCGGCGGCGCCGCATACGCTGGCCCGATGCAGGACGAGTACCGCACCGTCGCCCGGGCCGGCGTGCACGAGACCGAGGTCAACCGCTCCCGCTTCCTGTGCTCCCTGGCACCGGCCGCCACCGAGCAGGAGGCGGCCGACTTCGTCGCCGCCGTCCGCGCGGAGCACGCCGCCGCCACCCACAACTGCTTCGCGTACGTCATCGGCGCCAACGGCGAGGTCCAGAAGGCGAGCGACGACGGCGAACCGGGCGGCACCGCGGGCGTCCCCATGCTCCAGATGCTGCTGCGCCGGGACATGCGGTACGTCGTCGCCGTCGTCACCCGGTACTACGGCGGGGTGAAACTCGGCGCGGGCGGGCTCATCCGGGCGTACGGCGGAGCGGTGGGCGAGACGTTGGACACGCTCGGCACCCTCACCCGCCGCCGCTTCCGGATCGCCACGGTCACGGTCGACCACCAGCGCGCGGGGAAGGTGCAGAACGACCTGAGGGCCACCGGCCGCACGGTGCGGGACGTCCGCTACGGGGAGCGTGTCGCGATCGAGATCGGCCTGCCCGACGCCGACGTGCCGGCGTTCACGGCATGGCTCGCGGACGCCACCGCGGGCACCGCCGAGCTGGAACTGGGCGAAGAGGCGTACGGAGCCGCGTAACAGACATATCGGATGGTCGTCCGGCGGGCGGTCCACGCGGGGCCGGGCCAAGGCGCCGCGAGCGGCCGGCCGCGCTGTCGGACCCGGCCGTTAGTCTCGGGAAGCATGAGGCTGCTGCACACGTCCGACTGGCACCTGGGCCGGGCGTTCCACCGGGTGGGAATGCTCGACGCCCAGGCCGGATTCATCGACCACCTGGTCGCCACCGCGCGGGGGCGCGACGTGGACGCCGTGGTCGTGTCGGGCGACGTGTACGACAGAGCGGTGCCGCCCCTGGCCGCCGTCGAGCTGTTCGACGACGCGCTCAACCGTCTCGCGGCCCTCGGCGTGCCCACGGTCATGATCTCCGGGAACCACGACTCGGCGCGCCGCCTCGGCGTCGGCGCGGGGCTCATCGGCCGCGCGGGCATCCATCTGCGCACCGATCCGGCTGCCTGCGGCACCCCGGTCGTCCTGGCCCACCCCCAGGGCGACGTCGCCTTCTACGGCCTGCCCTATCTGGAACCGGCCCTGGTGAAGGACGAGTTCCGCGCCCCGAGAGCGAGTCACGAGGCGGTGCTCACGGCCGCGATGGACCGGGTCCGCGCCGACCTCGCCACCCGCCCGGCGGGCACCCGTTCCGTCGTCCTCGCCCACGCGTTCGTCACCGGCGGCCGGGCCAGCGACAGCGAGCGCGACATCACCGTGGGCGGGGTGGCCGCCGTGCCCGCGGACGTCTTCGACGGCGTCGACTACGTGGCGCTCGGCCACCTCCACGGCAGCCAGAGCATCACCGGCCGGGTCCGCTACAGCGGATCCCCGCTGGCGTACTCGTTCTCGGAGGCCGGGCACCGCAAGGGCATGTGGCTGGTCGACCTGGGACCCGACGGCGCGGTCACGGCGGAGCAGGTCGACTGCCCGGCGCCCCGCGCCCTCGCCCGGATCAGGGGGCGGTTGGAGGACCTTCTCGCGGATCCTGAGCTGGAGCGCCACCAGGACGCGTGGGTGGAGGCCACGCTGACCGACCCCGTGCGCCCTCCCGAGCCGATGGCCCGGCTGACCGAGCGCTTCCCGCACACGCTCAGCCTCGTCTTCGCCCCCGAGGGCGCCGAGGAGGAGGCGGACCTGTCCTATGCGCGGCGGCTCGCGGGCCGCTCCGACCAGGAGATCGCGGAGGACTTCGTGGCCCATGTGCGCGGATCGCAGCCCGACGGGCCCGAACGCGGCGTGCTCCAGGACGCGTTCGACGCGGTGCGCGCCGACGCGGCCGCCGGGGAGGTCGCCCGGTGAGGCTGCACCGGTTGGAGATCACCGCGTTCGGGCCCTTCGGTGCCGCCCAGAGCGTCGACTTCGACGCGCTGTCCACCGCCGGGCTGTTCCTGCTGCACGGACCCACCGGCGCCGGGAAGACCTCGATCCTGGACGCGGTGTGCTACGCGCTGTACGGGGCCGTGCCCGGCGCCCGCCACAGCGGCCAGGGCATGACCCTGCGCAGCGACCACGCGGCACCGGACGTCCGTACCGAGGTACGGCTCGAACTGACCGTCGCCGGGCGCCGGCTGGAGATCACCCGGCAGCCGCCGTGGGAGCGGCCCAAGAAGCGCGGCGCGGGCACCACCGTCGACAAGGCGCACACCGCGCTGCGCGAGTTCGACGTCACCGCCGGCTCCTGGAAGAGCCTCAGCCGCTCCCATCAGGAGATCGGCGAGGAGATCACCCAGCTGCTCGGGATGAGCCGCGAGCAGTTCTGCCAGGTCGTCCTGCTGCCCCAGGGCGACTTCGCCCGCTTTCTGCGCGCCGACGCCGAGGCCCGCGGCAAGCTGCTGGGCCGCCTCTTCGACACCCACCGCTTCGCCGAGGTCGAAAAACGCCTCGCCGAGTGGCGGCGGACGGCGGAGGCCGAGGTCCGGGAGGGGGACACGGCCCTGCTCGCCGACGCCCACCGGATGCAGCAGGCGGCGGGCGACGACCTGCCCCTGCCGCGACTGGCCCCGGGTGATCCCGGGCTCGCCGAAGCCGTCCTGGGCTGGGCGGCCGTCGCCCGCAGCACGGCCCGTGAGCGGCTCGCCCACGCGCACTGCGCGCGGCGGGCGGCCGAGCCCGCGCGGGCGAGTGCGGGGCGCCTCCTGGACGACACCCGCGAACAGGACCGTCTGCAGCGCAGGTTCGCCGAGGCGCGGCGGCGCGCGGCGCTGCTGGCCGAGCGGGCGGGCGCCCACGAGGAGGCCCGGGCCCGCATGGCGCGGGCGCGCAAGGCGGAGCGGGTGGCCCCCGCCCTCGCCCTGCGCGACAGCGCGGAGCGCGAACACCTCGGTGCGACCGACGAGGAGGCGCGGCTGCGGGCCCGGCTCCCGCGCGCCGTCGCCGAGGCCGGTGCGGCGGGGCTCGCCACCGCGGCGCGCCGGGCGGCCGAGGAGCTCGGCGGCCTGGAGTCGGCCCGCCGCGCGGAGGAGCGGCTGACCGCCCTCACGGACGAACGCACGGCCCTGGAGAGGGAGGAGCGCGCCGACGACGCGATCCGCCAGGACGCGGAGGACTGGCTGTCCGGCTGGGAGGAGGCCGAGGCGTCCCTCCGGCAGCGGATCGACGGCGCGCAGCAGGACGCGACCCGGGCCGAGCAGCTCGCCGAGCGGCGCGAGCCCGCCCTGCGGCGGCTGCGCGCGGCCCGGGAACGGGACGAGCTGACCCGTGAGGCCGACACCGCCCGCGCGCGCGTCCTCGGCCTCCGCGAACGCGCCGCCCAGGCCCACGAGCACTGGCTCGACCTCAGGGAGCAGCGCCTCGCGGGCATCGCCGCCGAACTCGCCGCCGAACTCGCCGACGGTGAGCCCTGTGCCGTCTGCGGCGCCGTCGAACACCCCGCACCCGCGCGGAGGTCGGCCGGGCACGTCGACCGCGGGGCCGAGGAGCAGGCGCTGGCCGCCCACCGGCGCGCCGACGAGGAGCACGCCGAGGGCGAGCGGCGACTGGGCGCCGTACGGGAGGCCCTGGCCGCCGCCACCGCCGAGGCGGGTGAGGCGCCCACCGCGCGACTGGCCGCGGACGCGGAGGAGCTGGAGCGGCTGTACGCGTCGGCGCGGACCGGCGCCGCGCGGCTGCACGCCGCGCAGGAGGAGCTGAGGCAGCGGGCGCACGAGCGCGAGCGGCGGGACGCCGACCGGCAGGACACGGCGCTGCGCGCGGCGGCCCGCGCCTCCCGCCGCGACACCCTGGAGAGCGAACGCACCTCCCTGGAGGCGGAGTTGTCCCGGGCCCTGGACGACGCGGTCAGCGTGTCCGCGCGCTCGGCCGAGCTGGAGCGCCGGGCCGCCCTGTTCACCGAGGCCGCCGAGGCCGTACGGGCCGCCGAGGAGGCCGCGCGGCGGCTGAAGGACGCCGATGCGCGACTCGCCGACGAGGCATTCCGCGCCGGCTTCGCCACCCCGCGGGAGGCGGCGGCCGCCCTCCTGGACGACACGGCCCACCGCGAACTGCAACGACGCCTGGACGCCTGGCAGCAGGAGGACGCCGCCGTCCGCGCGGTGCTCGCCGAACCGGACACGACGAGCGCCGCGCAGCAGCCGCCGGCCGACCCGCAGGGAGCCGCACGGGCCGCCGAGGCGGCGGACCGCCGGCTCCAGGAGGCGCTCTCCGCCCAGGACGCGGCGTCCGCCCGGTGCGCGGAACTCGACCGCCTCTCCGCCCGGGCCACCCTGTCGGCTCGGCGCCTGGCCCCCCTGCGCGAGGAGTACGACCGAGTGGCGCGGCTGGCGTCCCTGGCCGCCGGCACGTCCGCCGACAACGAACGCCGCATGCGCCTGGAGTCGTACGTGCTCGCCGCGCGGCTCGAACAGGTCGCGGCGGCGGCGACCGTACGCCTGCGGCACATGTCCTCGGGCCGCTACACCCTGGTCCACTCCGACGACCGCGCGGGGCGCGGGCGCAGCGGCCTGGGACTGCACGTGGTCGACGCGTGGACCGGGCGGGAACGCGACACGTCGACCCTCTCCGGGGGCGAGACGTTCTTCGCGTCCCTCGCCCTCGCCCTCGGCCTCGCGGACGTCGTCACCGACGAGGCGGGCGGCGTGCGCCTGGACACCCTCTTCATCGACGAGGGCTTCGGCAGTCTGGACGACCAGACCCTGGACGAGGTCCTGGACGTCCTGGACTCGCTGCGCGCACGCGACCGCAGCGTGGGCATCGTCAGCCATGTCGCCGACCTGCGGCGCCGGGTCCACGCGCAACTGGAGGTCGTGAAGGGCAGAACGGGATCGGTGGTGCGGCGGCGGGGCACCGGCGGCCCGTGACGTGAGCCCGGGGCGGCGCTCCCGCCCCGGCCCGTGCGGACCTCGCGCCCTGGTCGGCCGGGCCGGGCGGTGCCGGCCCGGCCGACGGGGTTCACAGGCGGGAGAGCTCGTCCACCAGGTCGTCCAGTCCCAGGGAACCCTGGGACAGCGCCGCCATGTGCCAGGCCTTCGCGTCGAAGGAGTCGCCGTGCCGTTGCCGGGCCTTCTCGCGGCCCAGCAGCCAGGCGCGTTCCCCCAGCTTGTAGCCGATCGCCTGACCGGGCATCGACAGATAGCGGACCAGCTCGCTCTCCACGAAGTCCGCCGAACGGCTGCTGTGGGCGCCGAAGAACTCCTGCGCCAGCTCGGGCGTCCAGCGCTCGCCCGGGCGGAAGGGGGAGTCGGCGGGGATCTCCAGCTCCAGATGCATACCGATGTCGACGATGACGCGCACCGCCCGCATCATCTGGGCGTCCAGATAGCCGAGCCGCCGCTCCGCGTCGGTCAGGAAGCCCAGCTCGTCCATGAGGCGCTCCGCGTACAGGGCCCAGCCCTCCGCGTTGGCGCTGACGATCCCCACCGTCGCCTGGTAGAGCGAGAGGTCGTCGGCCACGTGCGTCCACTGCGCGAGCTGGAGGTGATGGCCCGGGACACCCTCGTGGTACCAGGTCGAGACGAGGTCGTACACCGGGAACCTGGTCTGTCCCATGGTCGGCAGCCAGGTCCGGCCCGGCCGGGAGAAGTCCTTCGACGGGGACGTGTAGTAGGGGGCGGCGGCGCTGCCGGCGGGCGCGATGCAGGACTCCACCCGGCGCACCCGCTCGGCCAGTTCGAAGTGCGTGCCGTCGAGCGCGTCGATGGCCTCGTCCATCAGGCCCTGCAGCCAGTCGCGCACCTCGTCCACCCCCTCGATGTGCGTGCCGTGCTCATCGAGATGGGCGAGCGCGACCCAGGGGGTCCTGGCGCCGGGCAGGACCTTCTCGGCCTCCGCCTTCATCTCGCCGAGGAGCCGGTGGTACTCGGACCAGCCGTACGCGTACGCCTCGTCGAGATCGAGGTCCGCGCCGTTGAAGTAGCGGGCCGCGCGGGCGTAGCGCTCGCGGCCCACCGTGTTGGGCGTGCCCTCGATCGTCGGCGCGTACACGTCGCGCATCCAGTCCCGCAGCCGCACGACGGTGGCGGTCGCCGCGCGGGCCGCCTCGTCCAGTTCGGCGCGCAGGGCCTCGGGACCGGCGGACACGAAGCCCTCGAACCAGCCGTGGCCGCGGCCGTCCGTGTCCGACCACTCGGTGAGCTGCCCGATGAACGTGGCCGTCGGCCGCGGCCCGGCGTACAGCTTGCGCTCCAGCCCCAGGGAGAGGGACTCCTGGTAGCCGCGCACGGCGGCGGGCACGGCGCGCAGCCGTGCGGCGATCGCCGCCCAGTCCTCCTCGGTCTCGGCGGGCGTGATCGTGAAGATCTCCCGCACCGAGTGCACCGCGGAGTGCATGTTGCCCACGGTCCGCAGGCCCTCGTCGGCCTCGTGCATGGCGATGTCGGCGGTCAGCCGTTCCCGCAGCAGGCGGGCGCAGCGACGCTCGATGTCGCTGTCCGCTCCCGGCAGGCGCTCGGCCTCCTCCAGCCGGCCGAGGGTCGTCCGCGCCAGCTCGGCGAGCGCCTCCTGGCCCGCGGGCGAGGTGTCGGGCAGTCTGCCCGAACTCTCCTTCACCCCGAGATAGGTACCGATGATCGGATCGAGGGCGACGAGGGCGTCGACGTAGGCGTCGGCGACCTGACGGGGCAACAGGCTCCTGGTGTCTGACATGGCCACATCCTGATACGCCGACGTGGTCCACGTCACGTGTATTCAGCGCTCGGCTTACGCCGCTTCAACGGGTTTCGGCTGCCTCCGCGCCCGGCGGAAGCAGCGGGCCGCAGTCCCACTGCTGGAAGATCAGCCGGGTCTCCACCCGGGCCACCTCGCGCCGCGCCGTGAACTCGTCCAGGACCAGCCGCTGGAGATCGGCCGTGTCCGCGACCGCGACGTGCACCAGGTAGTCGTCGGGGCCGGTGAGATGGAAGACCGTACGGGATTCGGGCAGCGCTCGGATGCGGTCCACGAAGGGCCCCACCAGTTCCCGCCGGTGCGGTCGGACCTGCACCAGCAGCAGGGCCTCCAGGCCGCGCCCGAGCCTGGCCGGGTCGAGCCGCAGCTGATGGCCGAGGATCACGCCCGTGCGCCGCAGCCTGGTCACGCGGTCGAGGCAGGTCGACGGCGCCACCCCGACCTGCGCCGCGAGGTCGCGGTAGGTCGTCCGGGCGTCGTTCTGCAGAAGCCGCAGAAGATGAAGATCCACCGGATCCAGTACGACGTTTTCGGCCATGTGGCGAACGTAACACGGGATCCGGCGCCATGTACCCGGTCGGTGTTCAGTCTGCGGTCCATGGATTCCCGCACCCGTAGTGACGCCCCCGCCCACCGGGCCCTCGCCACCGAGGCCGTGCACGCCGGCCGTGAGGACCTCGCCGGACTCGGGCTGCACGCCCCGCCCCTCGACCTCTCCACCACCTACCCCTCCTACGACAGCCGTGAGGAGGCCGCGCGCATCGACGCCTTCGCCGCCGACGGCGCCGAACTGGACGGCCCGCCCGTCTACGCCCGGCTGGGCAATCCCACCGTCGCCCGGTTCGAGACCGCGCTCGCCCGCCTGGAGGGCACCGAGAGCGCGGTGGCGTTCGCGAGCGGCATGGCCGCGCTGAGTGCCGTCCTGCTCGCCCGCGGCGCGATGGGCCTGCGCCATGTCGTCGCCGTCCGTCCGCTGTACGGATGCAGCGACCACCTGCTGACCGCCGGGCTGCTCGGTTCCGAGGTGACCTGGACCGACCCGGCGGGCATAGCGGACGCCCTGCGCCCGGACACCGGCCTCGTCATGGTCGAGTCCCCGGCCAACCCGACGCTCGCCGAGATCGACCTGCCCGCCGTGGCCCACGCCTGCGGTTCGGTGCCGCTGCTGGCCGACAACACGTTCGCCACGCCCGTGCTCCAGCGCCCCGCGGAGCAGGGGGCCCGGCTGGTGCTGCACAGCGCCACTAAGTACCTCGGCGGTCACGGCGACGTGATGGGCGGGGTGGTGGCCTGTGACGAGGACCTGGCGCGCAGGCTGCGTCAGGTCCGCTTCGCGACGGGCGGGGTGCTGCACCCGCTCGCCGGCTATCTGCTGCTGCGCGGACTGTCGACGCTGCCGGTGCGGGTCAGGGCCGCGTCCGCCACCGCCGCCGAACTCGCCCGGCGGCTCGCGGCCGATCCGCGGGTGGCCCGGGTGCACTACCCGCGCATCGGCGGCGCGATGGTCGCCTTCGAGGTGCACGGCGACCCGCACGAGGTGATCCGCGGGGTCCGGCTGATCACCCCCGCCGTGAGTCTCGGCAGCGTCGACACCCTGATCCAGCACCCGGCGTCCATCAGCCACCGCATCGTGGACCCGACGGACCGCCGGGGCGCGGGGGTGAGCGACCGGCTGCTGCGGATGTCCGTGGGTCTGGAGCACGTCGAGGACCTCTGGGCCGACCTGGACGGCGCGCTGGCCGCGGAGCGCACCGCGGTCGAGCTCAGGCAGCCCGCGGCGGTCCGCTGAGCGAACACGGTCGGACGACCCGGCGCCTGACGTGTGTGCGGTGTGGCGGCCGGAGCCCTCGTACGGGAGGTACGCGGACTTCCGGCCGGTGCGCCGGGCGCCGCGACGGGGCGTACGCCGCCCGGTGCGCGGCACCGGCGCGCCGCCGGGCCGTCCGCCGTCAGTTCCGGGTGGTGCCGGACGTGGCCGTGTCGTCCTGCGGGCGGTGCGACGGCACCGGTGTGGCGTCCAGGCGCGCGGTGATGACGAGCGTGCCCTCCTCGATCTGGTAGTCGAGGGGCAGCTCCAGGCCGCGCATCGCGGCGACCATCGCGGTGTTGGAGGCCTGGGTGACGGCGTAGACGTGCTCGCATCCCGCCTCGACCGCCATCGCCACCAGGCGGCCGAGGAGTTCGGAGCCGATGCCGCGGTGCTGCCACTCGTCCTCTACGAGCAGCGCCACCTCCGTCTCGTCACCGTCCCACAGCAGGTGCCCGAGGCCGACGACGTCGCCCGACGCCGTCCGGACCGCGAGGGTCCGGCCGAACCGCGGGCTGAGCAGATGCCGCAGATAGCGGTCGGCGTCACCCACCGGCCCGTGGTAGCGCATGCCGAGCGTGCGCGCCGAGCAGCGCGCGTGCATGTCCTTGGCCGCCTGGAGATCGGCGATGTCGGCACGCCGTACGGTGATGGCGGGCCCCTGCGGCAGCGTCAGGACGTCCTGGCCGCGAGGGACGCGCGGACCGAGGCGGGCGTCCAGTTCCACGAGCGCCCGGGCCCGTGCGAACTCCGTGGGCGTGAACGGCAGATAGGGCCGTTCGACAGTGATCACCCCGCCCTCCGGGGCCCGCAGCCGCATGACCGTCTCCTCCAGCGCCCCCTCGACGGGAGCGCCTTCCTGCGGGCGGCCGGAGCCGGGGGAGTGGGAGGGCAGCGACCGGATCGTGCACCGCCCGAGCAACTGCCTCAGTGCCAGGGGGAGTTCCGCGGCATCGAGCGCGGTGCGCGTGGCCAGGCCCAGAACCCGGGTCGGGGCGTCCACGAGGTCGTGCGTGTCCGCCCGCTCGAACCAGTTGTCCGTGCCGCCGGCGCCGGAGACGGCCCGGGTGAGGGCCGTCCCCTCCACCTCGGCGGGCGCGCGCAGCAGGAACTCGTCGACCGTGCCCCGTGCCAGCGGATGCGTCTGCAGGCTCAGGATGTCTACTCCGAGCCCTGCCAGCGCCGTGCACAGCGCGGCCAGCGAACCGGGCTCGTCCCGTACCGTCGTCCGCATCCGCCACAGGGTCCTCGCCTCGTCGCCCGTGCCGGTCCCGGACGGCCCGGCCTGCCGCTCCTCGGCGGGCGGCCGGGCGCCGGTATCGCTCGGGGGTGGGGCGTGACCGTGGCGGCGTGACCACCACTGCGCGGCGCGCTCGATCAGGTCGCGGCGGCGGGTCACCGGGCGGCACGGCGTCGTTCGTGTCAGGTCGGACATGTCTGAAGTCATGTCATCACTGTGCGGGATGGGTGTTGCGTGATCACAAACGCTTTGTGTCCGATGAGTAAAAGATGCTTCTGTCCGTTTTTGTTGTTCTTTTGACTAACGGAGATCGCGGGTGCGTCCGCGGGCGCCCGATCCGCTCAGCGGCTGCCGTCCAGGAGGACCCGCGCGACCAGTGCCGGATCGTCGTTCATCGGGACATGTCCGCAGCCCGGCAGCCGTATCAGTCGGGCCCCGGGTATCGCCCGCTTGGCGCGTACGCCCTGACGGCGCACCAGGATCCGGTCCCGGGTGCCCCACGCGACCGTGACCGGCAGCCCGGGCACGTCGTCCGTGAACCGCACGTTCGTTCCCGCGCGCAGCGTGTCGGCGAAGCCCGTGGCGTGGACCAGTGCCAGGGTCTCGGCGGTGACCGCCTCGGGGGAACGGCGCCCGGGGCGCGCGTAGATGGTGCTCGTCAGCAGGGTGCGCCCGGCCGCCGTGCGCGACAGCCGTTCCACGAGCGGCACCGGCAGGCCGCGCGCGGCCCGGCGCATGGTGAGCAGCACCGCGAAGGCGTACCGGCGCTCGGCCTCGGTCCAGAACCCGGCGGGCGACAGCGCGGTGACGGACCGTACGAGCTTGGACCGGCCCAGTTCGAGCGCCAGCAGGCCCCCCAGGGAGTTGCCCGCGACGTGCGGACGGTCGATGCCCAGGGCCGCGCAGAAGGCGCCGAGCGTGGGCACCACGGTCGACAGGCCGTACGTCAGACCCTCCGGCAGGGCAGGCGACGCGCCGAAGCCGGGGAGGTCGACGGCGATCACGTCGCGCTCGGTCGCCAGGATGTCCATGACCGGGTCCCAGGCCTGCCGGTGGTGCCCGATGCCGTGCAGCAGCAGGAGCGGTGCGCCAACGCCCTTGCGCGCGTACGAGACCGTCGCGGTCCTGGGGCCGTGCGGTGAGGGGACGCTGAAGGAGACCGTGGCGGTCATGGTGCTGCTCCTCGTCTGGGACACAGGGGTGGACGCCTGAACCGGACACCGGTGCGGACAGCTTGTCAGCAACCGCTACTCGCGGGTAGCCCCTGAGTGAAGTCCGTGTGCGGCGAGGATTGGTCTTGACCAAGGGTGGGGGTCGCCCTATGGTCGCAGAGAAGTGCAACAACCTTTAATAAACAAGGGCGATAAAACGCCGCCGGACCACGGCGGTTGGCGATTGCGGAGGACAGGGTGGGGACCACGCGGCTGGAATCGGTGCCGGAGCCCAAGTACTGGCAGCTGAAGAGCGTACTCACCCAGGCGCTGGACTCCGAGTTCTCCGTGGGGGAGGTCCTGCCGAACGAACGGGATCTCGCGGCCCGCTTCGGAGTCGCCCGCGCCACCCTGCGCCAGGCGCTCGAACAGCTCGAACTGGAGGGCCGGCTCCAGCGCCGCCGCGGTGTGGGCACCACTGTCGCCCCGCCCCGCATGGGCGTGGCCGTGGGCTCCGAGCGGGACGCGTGGCCGAGCGCGGCCGACGACGCCTGGCAGCTGTCGGGATGCACGGTCGCCACCGCGCCCGGCGCGGTGGCCGACCTCCTGCAGACCGACCGCGAGGAGTCGCTGCACGTCGTACGCCGCTCGCGGATGACGCACGGCCAGCCCGTCGCCGCCGAACTGCTCTACGTCCCGGACGCCTCGGTGCCCGACCTCCCCGTGATCGGCACCGCCGCCGAGGCGGCCCGCGCCCGTTCCGTGCTGCGCGAACTCCAGCGTCTGGACCTGGAGGGCCAGTCCCGGACCGTCGAGCTGGGCTCCGCCGGCGCCGAGGACGCCAAGGAACTCGACCGGCTGCCCGGTGCTCCCGTCCTCGTCGTCACGACCCGCTACCACGCGGACGGACTGACGGCGGCCGTGTCCGTCGCCACCTACCGCGCCGACACCTGCCGGCTCGCCTTCGGCGCGAGTGGCGGCGTCGAGATCCACCACGGCCCCGAGCGCCGCGCCTCCTGACCGGCGTCTGGCCGAACGCCGCCTGCCCGCCGACGCGTTCCGGGCCGACCACCGCTGCCCGCTGGGCCGCGCCGCCCCTCCGAGGTGGCCCGGGCCCCGGGTCAGCGTCGGGCCGCCACCGTGCCCTCCACCGCGAACAGCTGCTCCTCCACGTGGTCCAGGGCCAGTCGCAGCGCCCCCGTGGCCACCGCGGCCTCGCCCAGCCGGGACAGCGCCACCTGCGGTGGCCGCAGGCAGTAGCGGGCCAGTTCCCCCCGCAGCGGATCCAGCACGCCGTCCAGGCCGGCCGCCCACCCGCCGATGACGACCAGTTCGGGGTCGAGCGCGAGGACGAGAGCCGCCACGTCGTGGACGAGCCGCTGGATGAACCGGTCCACGGCGGCGCGCGCCCGCTTCTCGCCCTCACGGGCGCGCGCGAACACATCGGCGACCTGCTGTTCGTCCAGCGGGTGCAGCGGCTCGTCCGTGGTCGACAGGAGCGTCTCGGGACTCGCCCCCCGCCCCAGCAGATGCAGCGCGCCGATCTCCCCGGCCGCCCCGCCGAAGCCCCGGTGCAGCCGGCCGCCGATCAGCGCACCGGCACCGGGGCTCAGACCGGCCAGCACGAACACGATGTCGTCCGACGCGGTGGCGGCACCCTTCCAGTGCTCGGCCAGGGCCGCCGCGTTGGCGTCGTTCTCCACCAGCACCGGGCAGCGGAACGACCTGCCGAGCCGCTCGCCGAGGTTCAGCCCGGTCCACTGGGGCAGAGCCGTGCCCAGGCGCACCGTGCCGCCCGCCTCGACGATCCCGGGGCTGCCCACGCCGACCGCGCGCAGCGAGGCGCGGGACACGTCCGCCCGGCGCAGCAGTTCGGCGACGGTGCTCCGCAGCCGCTCCAGACGCTCGTCGGCCGGCGCCGTCTCCGAGACGTCCTTGCTCAGGGTGCCCAGCTCCCGGCCGTCGAGATCGGCGAGCACCGCGGTCACCCGGTGCGCGCCGACGTCCAGCCCCAGCAGATGGCCCGCCTCCGCCCGGAACCTGAACCGTCGCGCGGGCCGCCCCTGCCGCCGTGCCGCGCCCTCCTCGGCCGCCTGCTCGACCACGAGCCCGGCCTCCATCAGGCCCTCGACCACGCCTTCGACCGTCGGACGGGACAGACCGGTCACCCCGGTGATCTCGGTGAGGGTCGCGCAGTCGACCGTGCGCAGCGCGCGCAGCACCACCGCCGAGTTGATCCTCCGCAGCAGAGAGGGGTCCCCGCCGGTCAGCCGCCCCACGGTCCGTCCTCCCAGCTCGTGCGCGTGTTGGCCGGATCGTACTCGGCGCCGGGCACACCCGCGAGGGCGGTCACCGACACGGACCGGCCCGGCCGGTCCGCGCGGTCAGCCGGTGCGGGCCCCGTCCTCGGCGGCCTCCCGCAGCCGCCGGAACTCCTCCGCCATCGTCGCCGCCGTCCAGTGCGCGTTGAGACCACTGGGGTTGGGCAGGACCCAGACACGGCTGGACCCGATCCTGAGCTCCTGCGGCCCCACGACCGCACGGCGGTCACCGAAGGCCGTCCGGTACGCCGTCACGCCGACCACCGCGAGCAGGCGGGGCCGCAGCCGCTCGACCTTGTCCCTCAGGATCCGGCCGCCCTCCCGGTACTCCTCGGTGGTCAGCTCATCGGCCCGCGCGGTCGCCCGCGCCACCACGTTGGTGATCCCGAGCCCGAGCGTCGGCAACACGGACTGCTCCGCCGGCAGCAGCAGACGCGGGGTGAAGCCCGACAGATGCAGTACGGGCCAGAAGCGGTTGCCCGGGCGCGCGAAGTGGTGGCCCGTCGCCGCCGTCATCAGCCCCGGGTTGATACCGCAGAAGAGCACCCGAAGGCCGTCCGCGACCACGTCCGGCACCGGCCGGTCGCGGGCGGCCTCCAGTTCCGCCCGGGTGAACCGGGTCAGAGGATCGCCCCCGGGGTGTACCCGGCGGCCTCCGGGTGCTGCTTGACGATCTCCTCGATCCGGCCGGTCACGGCCTGGACCTGAGCGCTCGCCGCGCCCGTGAACGACAGCTTGTCGGCCATCAGCGCGTCGAGGCCGGCGCGGTCCAGCGGGATGCGCTCGTCGGCCGCCAGCCTGTCCAGCAGCTCGTTGCGCTCGGCCCCCTGCTCACGCATCGCGAGGGCGCAGGCGACGGCGTTCTCCTTGATGGCCTCGTGGGCGACCTCGCGGCCGACTCCCGCGCGCACCGCCGCCATCAGCACCTTGGTCGTGGCCAGGAACGGCAGATAGCGGTCCAGCTCGCGCGCGACGACCGCGGGGAAGGCGCCGAACTCGTCGAGCACCGTCAGGAACGTCTCCAGGAGCCCGTCCAGCGCGAAGAACGCGTCCGGCAGCGCGACCCGGCGCACCACCGAGCAGGACACGTCGCCCTCGTTCCACTGGTCGCCCGCCAGCTCGCCGGTCATCGAGGCGTAGCCGCGCAGGATGACCATCAGGCCGTTGACCCGCTCGCAGGAGCGGGTGTTCATCTTGTGCGGCATGGCGGAGGAACCGACCTGGCCGGGCTTGAAGCCCTCGGTGACCAGCTCGTGCCCGGCCATCAGCCGGATCGTCTTCGCCAGGGACGAGGGCGCCGCCGCCAGCTGCACCAGGGCGGTGACCACCTCGTAGTCGAGGGAGCGGGGGTAGACCTGGCCGACCGAGGTGAACGCCTGCGAGAAGCCCAGGTGCTCGGCGACCCTGCTCTCCAGCTGGGCGAGCTTCGCCGCGTCGCCGCCGAGGAGGTCGAGCATGTCCTGCGCCGTGCCGACGGGGCCCTTGATCCCGCGCAGCGGATAGCGGCCGAGCAGGTCCTCGACGCGGCCGTAGGCTGCCAGCAGTTCGTCCGCGGTGGTGGCGAAGCGCTTGCCGAGAGTGGTGGCCTGCGCGGCGACGTTGTGGGAGCGGCCGGCCATGACCAGCTCGCCGTACTCGCCCGCGAGCTTGCCGAGGCGGGCCAGGACGGACACGGCGCGGTCCCGCGTCAGCTCCAGCGAGAGCCTGATCTGCAGCTGCTCGACGTTCTCGGTGAGGTCGCGCGAGGTCATGCCCTTGTGCACGTGCTCGTGCCCGGCGAGGGCGTTGAACTCCTCGATCCGCGCCTTCACGTCGTGCCGCGTGACCTTCTCACGCTCGGCGATCGAGGCGAGGTCGACCTGGTCGAGGACACGCTCGTAGTCGGCGATCGCCGTGTCGGGCACCTCGATGCCGAGGTCCTTCTGGGCCCGCAGCACGGCGAGCCAGAGCCGGCGCTCCAACCTCACCTTCTGCTCGGGCGACCAGAGCGTGGCGAGCTCGGGCGAGGCGTACCGTCCGGCGAGGACGTTCGGGATACGGGGCTTGGCGGGCGCAGCTGTCACGTGCACGGATTCTACTGGCGGTTCGTGCAGGCCGGCGCCATGGGGCGGTTCGGCGGAACCTACGAGAGCCCGGTCACCCCGGGTGGGCCCCGTCCGCGATCATCGCCAGGATGTCCCCGTGGCACAGCTCGGGCGCGCACCAGCACGCGAGCGTCCTGCCGCGCAGCGCCGGCACCAGTTCCAGCAGGTCGGGCCGGGACATCAGGTAGGCGCGGTACTTGGCCATCACCTCGGCCCGTGTCCCGTCGTGCCGCTTCTTCGCGGTGTCGATCTGGAAGGGGTTGTACAGCGGATGCTGGGGCAGGTTCCAGCCGCCGCGGGTCAGCCGGCGGCCGATGTAGACGACGCCCGAGGGGGCGACCTCCAGGCGGGCGCCGAACTCCTGGATCCGGCCCTTGAGGTTGATCACGTCGGTGGTCACTCGGAGCTCCTTCCGCGGCGTCGCCACGCCGCCCCGTCGTCGGTCCGCCGCCCCGGTCAGGCGGCTGGCCCCTCGTAGGGCAGCAGCTCGGGCCGCTTGGCCGGGAGGCCGTCGCCCGAGGAGCGGCCGGTCAGTCGTCGTCCTATCCACGGCAGCAGGTACTGCCGGGTGAAGCGCACGTCCGCGGTGCGGCGGGCGACCCAGTCCGGGGGCGCGGTCGGCGGCGGCGGGGTGCGCCACTGCGTATCCTCCGCCTCGTACCCGAGCGTCTGCCACACGGCCTCCGCCACCCGGCGGTGCCCCTCGGTCGTCAGATGCAGCCGGTCCACGTCCCACAGGCGCGGGTCGGCGAGCGACCGCGCCCCGTACAGGTCGACCACCAGCGCCCCGTGCCGCTCGGCGAGCTCCTCCACACAGGCGAACAGCTCCTCCATGCGGGGGCGGAACCGCTCCAGCACCGGACCCTGGCGGCCGGGACTGCGCATCAGGACGAGCTGCTCGCAGGAGGGCGCCAGCCGCTCCACGGCCTCGGTGAGCAGGCCTTTCACCCGCCCCATGTCGCACTTGGGGCGCAAGGTGTCGTTCAGCCCGCCGACCAGGGTGATCACATCGGGCCGCATGGCGGCCGCGAGGTCCACCTGCTCGTCGACGATCTGCGCGATGAGCTTGCCGCGCACGGCGAGGTTGGCGTACCGGAACCCGGGCGTTCGCGCGGCCATCCGGGCGGCCAGGACATCGGCCCAGCCGCGGTAGGAGCCGTCGGGCAGCAGGTCCGACATGCCCTCGGTGAAGGAGTCGCCGACCGCGACCAGGCTGCTGTGGGTGGGATTCGTCTGCATGGCGTCGTCGATGGTATCCCGTGCACATACCCGGCGGTCGGTAGCCCCGTGCGCTCACGCCGGCTGTCCGAACAGCTCCCGCAGCACGTCCTCCATCGTCACCAGCCCCGACAGCCGTCCGTCCTCGCCGTTGACCGCCGCCAGATGCGTGCGGCTGCGGCGCATCGCGGTCAGCACGTCGTCCAGCGGGGTGTCCTCGCGCACTCGGGCGACGGGTCTGATGTCCCGCAACCGGAACGGGCTGTCCCTGCCCGGAGCGTCCAGCGCGTCCTTGACGTGCAGATACCCGATGATCCGCCGGTTGTCGTCCACGACCGGGAAGCGCGAGAACCCGGACTCGCCCGCAAGCCGCTCCAGCCCTTCCGGGGTGATGCCCACCCGGGAGTAGACCACCCGCTCCAGGGGAACCACCACGTCGCGCACGGGACGGCGGCCCAGCTCCAGGGCGTCGTGCAACCGCTCCTGGGCGCGGTCGTCCAGCAGCCCCGCGGCGGTGGAGTCCTGGACGAGCCGGGCCAGCTCGTCGTCCGAGAAGGTCGCCGCGACCTCGTTCCTGGTCTCCACCCGCAACAGGGCGAGCAGGGTGTTCGCGAAGGTGTTCACGGTGAAGATCACCGGGCGCAGGGCCCGCGCGAGGCCGACCAGGGACGGGCCGAGCAGCAGCGCCAGGCGTACCGGCTCGGCGAGCGCGATGTTCTTCGGCACCATCTCGCCGAACAGCATGTGCAGATAGGTGGCCAGGGCCAGCGCGATCACGAACGACACCACGCGCCCCGCGCCCGAGGGGATCCCCACCGCGTGGAACACGGGTTCCAGCAGGTGCTCGATCGCGGGCTCGGCCACCACACCGAGCACCAGCGTGCACAGGGTGATGCCCAGCTGCGCCGCCGCCAGGAGGGCCGACACATGCTCCAGACCCCACAGCACGCTCCGCGCGCGCCGCTCGCCCGCCTCGGCGCGGGGCTCGATCTGGCTGCGGCGCACCGAGATCAGCGCGAACTCGCCCCCTACGAAGAAGGCGTTCGCCACGAGGGTCAGCAGACCGATCAGCAACTGGACGAGCGTCATGTCCGCGGCTCCCCCTCCGGCACGACCAGCGGGGCGCGCATCACCAGTCGGGCGGCCCGGTGCCCGGACGCGTCCGCCACCTCCAGCCGCCAGCCGGCCACCTCCACGCTGTCGCCCTCGACCGGTATCCGGCCGAGCGCGGTCGCCACGATGCCCGCCAGCGTCTCGTAGGGCCCGTGCGGCGCCTTCAGTCCGACCCGGGCGAGCTGGTCCATACGGGCCGATCCGTCCGCCAGGTACAGCCGGCGGCCGTGGTCGTCGGTGCCCGCCGGGGCCAGGTCGGGCGCCTCCTGCGGGTCGTGCTCGTCGTGCACCTCGCCGACGACCTCCTCGACGATGTCCTCCAGCGTGACGACCCCGGCCATGCCGCCGTACTCGTCGATCACGACGGCCATGGTGTTCTTGCCGGACAACCGGTCGAGCAGTCGGTCGACGGTCAGGGTCTCGGGCACGAACAGCGGTTCGCGCATCGCCCGGGTCACCGAGCAGTACGGCCGTTCCCCGGCGGGCACGCCCACCACGTCCTTGATGTGCGCGATGCCGGCCACGGAGTCCAGGCCGCCCCGGTAGACGGGGAAGCGGGACAGGCCCGTCGCCCGCGTCGCGTTGGCCACGTCCTGGCAGGTCGCCTGGACGTCGAGGGCGATGACCTGCACGCGCGGTGTCATCACGTTCTCCGCGGTCAGATCGGCCAGGTTCAGGGTGCGGACGAACAACTCGGCGGTGTCCGCCTCCAGGGCACCCTCCTTCGCGGAGTGCCTGGCGAGCGCCACCAGCTCCTGCGGGCCGCGCGCCGAGGCCAGCTCCTCGGCGGGTTCGAGGCCGAAGCGGCGTACGACGCGGTTGGCGCTGTTGTTGAGATGGGTGATGAACGGGCGGAAGGCCGCGCTGAACAAGCGCTGCGGCGTGCCCACCCGCTTGGCCACGGCCAGGGGCGAGGAGATCGCCCAGTTCTTGGGCACCAGCTCGCCCACCACCATGAGGAACACGGTCGACAGGGCGGTGCCGATGGCCAGGGCGAGGGAGGACGCCGCGGAGCGTGACAGCCCCAGTGACCGCAGGGGGTCCGCGATCAGCCGGGCGATCGAGGGCTCGGAGAGCATGCCGACCACCAGATTGGTGACCGTGATCCCGAGCTGGGCGCCGGAGAGCTGGAAGGTCAGGCCGCGCACGGCCTTGAGCGCGCCCGCCGCGCCGTGCTCTCCGCGCAGCGCCGCCTGTTCCAGGGCGCTGCGCTCGACGGTGGTGAGCGAGAACTCCGCCGCCACGAAGACGCCGCAGGCGAGCGAGAGCAGGATCGCCACCAGCAGCAGGAGCACTTCGGTCATCGGGTCACCTCAGTCCCAGGATCGGGCAGGGACGCGGGGACCGCGCGAGGGGGTGCGCAGGCGGGGCCGTCCATCGGTGAGCGCTCACACCTTTCCGTGGGGGCGAGCCGAACCCGCCGAGCGGTGGGTCGACCCCTCCATCGTAAAGGATTGGCAAAGTCGGCCCGGGGTTGTCCACAGGCGCTCCCCGGGCCGACCTCACCGCGCCAGCGGTTTGACCCAGCGTCTCCAGTGCTCCTCGGGTGCGTACCCCGCCGCCCGCCAGGCATGCTGGGCCCGCTCGTTGCGGAGCAGGACCATGGCGTCCCCGCGACGTCCACCGAGCCGCACGAACCGCTCCTCCGCAGCTTCCAGCAGCGCCGAGCCGATGCCCTGCCGCCGCCGATCGGGGTGCACCGCGAGCCGGTACAGATGGCAGCGCCAGCCGTCGAACCCCGCGATCACGGTGCCCGACAGCGTGCCGTCGGCCTCCACGGCCAGGATCAGCGCCTGCGGATCGCGGTCGACCAGCCGCTCCAGCCCCTCCCGGTCGTCGCTGATGCTCGTGCCCTCGGCGGCGACCTTCCAGAAGGCGAGGACGGCGTCCAGGTCCTCCGGTCGCGCGGGTCGTGTCAGAAGGTCAGTCATGCCATGAGCCCATCACGCGAGCCCGGCGGATGAGGCGGCGTTCCGGCATGCGGACCCTCTTCCCTCACTCGTGCGCGATCGCCGTCAGCACGTTCATCCGGGACGCGCGCAGGGCCGGCAGCAGGGCCGCCACCACGCCCACGACCGCCGCCCCCACCACCACGGCCACGATCGTCCCCCAGGGGATCGCCAGCGCCTTCATGCCCTGCAGGGCCAGCACCCGCTGGATGCACACCCCCCACACGAGCCCCAGCGCGAGCCCGAGCACCGCCCCGAACACGGCGATCACCACGGACTCCAGCCGGATCATCCGGCGCAGCTGCCGGCGGCTGAGCCCGATCGCGCGCAGCAGTCCGATCTCGCGGGTGCGCTCGACGACCGACAGCGCCAGGGTGTTGACCACCCCGAGCACCGCGATGACGATCGCCAGGCCGAGCAGCGCGTACACCAGGTAGAGCAGCACGGCGATCTGGTCGTGCACGAGCTTCTTGTAGTCGGCCTGGTCGCGCACCTGGACCTGGGGGTAGGGGGCGAGGGTCTTCTCCAGGCGGGAGCGCAGCACGTCCTTGGACGTGCCCGGCGCGGCGTTCACGTACAGCGCCGAGTCCTGTCCGTCCGGAACGTACTTCTGGAGGGTCCCCATCCCGAAGTACAGGCCGCCCTGGGTGCCGAAGCCGTCCGAGCCGCCCTGGTCGGTGAGCGCGCCGACCTTCAGGACCCCGTGGCGTCCGGCCGGGAACTGGACCGGGACCGTGCTGCCGACACGGACGCCGTGGTCCTTCGCGAAGGTCACGTCCATGGCCAGGGCGCCGTCCGCCAGCGCGGCGGCCGAGTCGCCCCGCGCGTAGGTGACGTGCGCGACGTCGTCGAGCCGGGGATCGTAGCCCGCGCCGGTCGTCTCGACCCGCGCGCCGTCCGGCAGCCGTACCGCCAGGGGCGTGAGCCGCTGGCGCACGACGAGCCCGGCCCCGTCCGTGGCGCGGACCGTGCCGGTGATCTCCTGCGGGAAGGGCTGGAAGTTGCTGTTCTGCACCACGAAGTCGGCACCCAGGGTCTTGTCGATCTGCTGGTCGAACGACTTCGACATGGACGCGCTCGCCACCGACATCCCGCCCACCAGCGCGAGCCCGACCATCAGGGCCGACGCGGTGGCACCCGTACGGCGCGGGTTGCGCAGGGCGTTGCGCTGGCTCATCCGCCCGACCGAACCGAACACGACGGGGAAGGCGGCGCCCAGCACCCGGATCACGGGACGGACCAGCAGCGGGCCCGCCAGCACGGTCGCCACGAGCGTGAGCACCACGCCGAGGCCCAGCAGCGAGGCGGCCGGCGCGGTACTCGTCGCGCCCGCGCAGCCCGCCAGTGCCGCCACGCCCAGCGCGCCGACGACGGCGCCCGCCACCGCCCGCACCTTCAACGGCCGCCCCACACCCGCGACCTCCGCGTCGCTGAGGGCGGCCATGGGGGAGACCTCGGCCGCGCGCCGCGCCGGCAGATAGGCGGCGACGAAGGTCACCCCGACCCCGACCACGTAACCGGCGACAGGTGTCGCCCAGCCGATCACCATCTCCGTGGACTTCAGGTTCATGCCGAACGCGCTCATCAGCCGGATGAGCCCGGCCGCGAGCCCGATGCCCGCGGCGAGTCCGAGCGTCGAACCGACCAGGCCCAGCAGCAGGGCCTCCGTGAGCACCGACCGCCGCACCTGCCGCCGATCCGCGCCGAGCGCGCGCAGCAGGCCCAGTTCGCGGGTGCGCTGGGCGATCAGCATCGAGAACGTGTTGACGATGAGGAACACGCCCACGAGGACGGCGATCCCGGCGAACCCCAGCATCACGTACTTGATCACGTCGAGGAACGTGCCGAGCTGGTCGGTGTTGGACTTGGCCTGCTCGCTCGCCGTCCTGAGGTCGTAGGGGCCGTTCCCGAGCGCGGCGGCGATCCGCCGCTTGAGCCGCGCGTCGTCCACGCCCGGCCGCGCGTCGACGGCGATGCTCGTGGCCGCGGCGGCGCTGCCGAGCAGCCTGGTCTGCGCGGTCGGGGTGTCCAGGAAGACGAGGGCCGCACCCGGGTTGGTGGTGGTGAAGGTCGCGATCCCGACGACCCGCACCCTGAACGAGCCCGGCCGCGCGAGCACGGTCAGCGTGTCACCGATCCGCACATGCCGACGGTCGGCCGTGTCCGCGTCCAGGAGCGCCTCCGCGGCACCGTGCGGCGCGTGCCCGGAGCTCAGCTCGACCGGGCTGCGGTGGCTCGCGTACCAGTTCTGGGCGATCGTCGGCGCGCCGGTCGTCGGCCCCACGGGAGCGTGGTGGCTGTCGACGACGGTGATGTCGGTGACGGCGGCGCTGACATGGGCCGCCGCCACGCCGTCCACCGAGGTCACCCGCCCGGCGAGGGAGGCGGGCAGGGTGGGGGTCGTGCCGGTGGGGATCCGGGAGGAGAGGTCCTCCTTGGGGCTCACCGTCACATCGGCCGCCGTGGAGGCGAACAGCCGGTCGAAGGTGCGGGTGACGGTGTCCGAGAAGATCAGGCTGCCCGCGACGAACGCCACGGACAGGACGACGGCCAGCGCCGACAGGAGCAGCCGTCCCTTGTGCGCGAGGAAGCTGCGCAGAGTCGCCTTCAGCACGGTCGCCTCAGCCCTCGCTTCCGGGCACGTCGCCGGGCGCGTCGCCGGGTGCGGACGCCTCGCCCTCGCCCCCGGTCGCCCGGAGCGGGTCGAACCGCTTCAGGCGCTCCAGCACCGCCTGCGCCGTCGGCCGCGGCATCTCGTCCACGATGCGTCCGTCCCCCAGGAAGAGCACCAGGTCGGAGTGGGCCGCCGCGCTCGGGTCGTGGGTGACCATGACGACCGTCTGCCCCAGCGCGTCCACCGCCTCCCGCAGAAACCCCAGCACCTCAAGGCCGGAGCGGGAGTCCAGGTTGCCCGTCGGCTCGTCCGCGAAGATCAGCTCGGGCCGGGAGGCGAGGGCCCGCGCGCAGGCGACACGCTGCTGCTGGCCGCCGGACAGCTGGGCGGGACGGTGCGTGAGCCGGTCGCGCAGCCCGAGGGCGTCGATCACCCGGTCCAGCCACTCCTGATCGGGGGCGCGGCCCGCGATGTCCATGGGCAGGGTGATGTTCTCGCCCGCGCTCAGCGTCGGCACCAGGTTGAACGACTGGAAGACGAACCCGACGCGATCGCGGCGCAACCGCGTCAGCTCCCGGTCCTTCAGACCGGTGATCTCGGTGTCCCCCAGCCACACCTGCCCGGCCGACACGGAGTCGAGACCGGCCAGGCAGTGCATCAGCGTCGACTTCCCCGACCCCGAGGGACCCATCACCGCGGTGAACCGGCCCCGCGCGATGTCCACGTCCACGGAGTCGAGCGCGAGCACCGTCGTCTCACCCGAGCCGTACGCCTTCGTGAGGCCGCGGGCGCGAGCGGCGATCCCGTCCGCCTCCGCCCGGCCCGGCGCGTGCTCGGCAGCAGCAGTGGACAAGACCGCCTCCTCGGTCGGGGACGCGTCGGCGTCCCGCCATCCCTGTCCCGGCCGAGCCTAGTGTGGCGCGCCGCACAGCCGGTATCCCTTTACCGGGGGCTCTTGCCGCTGCTAGTGGTACGGCGCTAGCGTCGAGGCATGGCGAAGACCCAGCTGAACGTGCGGGTGGACGAGGGCACGGCCCGTGCCGCCCGTGAGCGCGCCCTGGAGCGCGGCATGAGCGTCAACCGCTACATCGAGGAGCTGGTCCGGCAGGACACCGGAGAGGTCGGCCACATGTTCGTCGAGTCCGCGGCCGACTTCATGAGGCAGTACGAGTCCGTCTTCGCCGAGGAGTTCGCCGCCGCCCGCGAGGGCCGGGACGAGGGCCTGGGCGGGCACCGAGGAGAAGGCCGTCGCTGAACCGTTGGACGAGCTGAGCATCGACCTCGCCTGGCTGCTGATGGTCGCGGAACAGAAGACACCCGGAGATCCCCAGGTCAGCGACTGGGGCGCGCTCGTCGCCGCGGTCGCGCGGCACCAGGCGGAGATATTCGGCGTCCCCGTCTACGACACCCCGCACGCCCGGGCCGCCGCGCTGCTCCAGATCCTGCTGCACGTCCCGGCGCTGGAGCGCGCCAACGCGCTGTTCGCCTCCGCCGTCGCCTACGGCTACCTGGTGGCCAGCGGCGTCAAGGTCGTCCCGTCCCCCGAGCAGGTCCGCGATCTCGCCCGACTGGTGAAGGGCGGGCAGGCGTCGGTGCAGGACATCGCGCAGGAGCTGCGGCGGTGGAGCCGGTGAGGCGGCGCCCGCGACGCGCGTGTCAGGGAGCCTTCGCGGTGCCCAGGACGCAGTACGACGTGGGCAGGCGCGGGCCCCGCTCCGGCACCCGCACCACCTGGTAGGGGCCGAGCTCGAATCCGGCCGCCCTGATCGCGGCCACCGGGTCCCGGCCGACATGGCAGCCGCCGAACACCCTGGGCCACACCGTGCGGTCCAGCGTCCGCTGGGTCGCTTCCATCAGCCGGCCCCCTCCCCGGCCGTGTTCGAAGAACCGCAGCTCACCGCCGGGCCGCAGCACGCGTCGCAGCTCGGACAGGGAGCGCCCGACGTCCCGCACACTGCACAGCACCAGCGACACGACCGCCGCGTCGAAGGCCTCGCTCTTCACCGGGAGCCTCTCCGCCGATCCGGGCACCACGTCCACGGGAACCCCGGA
Source organism: Streptomyces sp. NPDC048664 (assembly GCF_040650555.1). NCBI lineage: Bacteria > Bacillati > Actinomycetota > Actinomycetes > Kitasatosporales > Streptomycetaceae > Streptomyces > Streptomyces sp. NPDC048664. Next base: position 97,348 of record NZ_JBEZHK010000027.1, read on the forward strand.
CCGCAGGGCCGCGTCCACCGCGAGGCGCCGCAGGGTGCGTTCCGGCTCGATCGCGACGACCTCGGACACCGTGCCGGGGTAGTGGGCGAAGTTGAGGCCGTTGCCCGAGCCCACCTCGATCACCCGCCCCGACAGGCCGGCGAGGAGTGCCTCCCGGTGCGGACCCACGGCCCCTTCGGTGGCCACGCTGAACCGGGCGTAGAAACGGGCGAACAGGGGATGGTGTACTGCTGCTCCGGGAGCACGGGCCGTCATGGCGGGCCTCCTTGAGGCGAGCGGCGGATGACAGGGGAATCCTCCCCAGGGCCGTCCCCACCCACGCATACCCGGCCATACACGCACGCGCCGCCCACGCGCCCGCCTCGACAGCCGCCGGCCGCGCCCGGCTCGGACCTTCCCGGACGGCCGTCCCGCCCCGCGACACCGACGGCCGGACATCCCCGCACCAAGTGGGCCCCCGCGACGCGCCGCGGGGGTGAACCTCTCCGCCTGTCGTGCGGCATCGGCCGTCCCGGCGCCTCGGCACCGTGGTGCGGGCCGTCCCGCGGCGTGCGGAGACCGCCGCGCGGGACGCCCGCGGCGCCAGGGGTCGGACGGCTCTCAGGGCGCCATCGTCGAGGTGAACGTGTCCGCGTTCCAGGTGCCGCCCAGCTCAGCGGCCAGCCAGCCGGGAGCCTTGGCGCGGAAGTGGTCGGGCGGGTGCGCGCCGGCGCCCTCGGGGAGTGCCCCGAGCAGGGGCGCCCCGGTCACCACCGGGAGGTCGGCCAGGTTGCACCGGGACGCCAGATCGGCCTCGGCGGGCCAGCTCCCGACGACGACGCCCGCGAGATCCAGGTGCCGGCGCCCGAGTTCACGGGCCGTCAGCTCGGTGGCGTTGAGCGTGCCGAGGCCCGCCGCCGCGACCACCACGACCGGCGCCGACAGCAGCCGCGCCGCGTCGGCCAGGGTGCCGCCCTCGTCGTCGAAGCGGACGAGCAGCCCGCCCGCCCCCTCCACCAGGACGAGGTCGTGCTCGACGGCCAGCTTGGCCGCGGCCTCGGCGACGTCCTGCGGCCGCACGGGCGCGGCCCCGACCCGCCGTGCCGCCGTCGCGGGCGCCAACGGCTCCGGGTACCGGCCCAGTTCGCACGTCGTGACGGCGCCCGCGAGCCGGGCCACCTCGTCCGCGTCGCCGCGCTCGCCGGGACGCACCCCGGTCTGAGCCGGTTTGAGGACCGCGACCGACCGGCCCGCCGCGACGGCGACCGCCGCCACGGCGGCCGTCGTGACCGTCTTCCCGACCTCGGTGCCGGTCCCCGTGATCACCAGAACGGACATGTCAGCCTTCCCGCGCGGCCGCGCGGACCGCGCGCGCGATCCGGGCCACGTCCACGTCATCCGTCACATACGGCGGCATCGTGTAGATCAGATCGCGGAACGGCCGCAGCCACACGCCCTCCCGCATCGCGGCCCGCGTCGCCGCCGCCATGTCCACCTGATGGTCGAGCTGCACGACGCCGATGGCGCCCAGGACCCGCACCTCGCGGACCCCGGGGAGGTCGGCCGCCTCGGCGAGCCCGTTCCCCAGGCCCGTCTCGATCCGCTTGACCTCCGTCTGCCAGTCCTGGCCGAGCAGCAGGTCGAGCGAGGCGCAGGCGACCGCCGCCGCCAGCGGGTTGCCCATGAACGTGGGGCCGTGCGCGAGGACGGGCACCTCCCCGCGCGAGATCCCCTCGGCCACCCGCGCGGTGCACAGCGTCGCCGCCATGGTCAGGTAGCCGCCGGTCAGCGCCTTGCCCACGCACATCACATCCGGCGCGACCCCCGCGTGGTCCGCGGCGAAGAGCGCGCCCGTGCGCCCGAACCCGGTGGCGATCTCGTCGAACACGAGCAGCACGTCATGGGCGTCGCACACCTCGCGCAGCACCCGCAGATAGGCGGGGGAGTGGAACCGCATCCCGCCCGCTCCCTGCACGACCGGCTCCACGATCACCGCGGCCAGTTCGTCCGCGTGCTCCGCGACCGCCGAGCGAAGCCGCTCGGCGTACGCCTCCTCGTAGTCGGCCGGGGGCGCGTCCACGAACACCTGCCGGGGCAGGACGCCCTGCCACAGCTCGTGCATGCCGCCCTCGGGGTCGCACACCGACATCGGCTGCCACGTGTCACCGTGGTAGCCGCCGCGCCAGGTCAGCAGCCGCCGCTTGGCGGGACGGCCGAGCGAACGCCAGTACTGCAGGCACATCTTGACCGCGACCTCGACCGACACCGAGCCGGAGTCCGCCAGGAACACATGCTCCAGGCCCTCGGGCGACATGTCGACAAGGAGCTTCGCCAGCCGGACGGCGGGCTCATGGGTGAGCCCGCCGAACATCACATGGCTCATCCGCTCCAGCTGCCCGCGCGCGGCCTCGTTGAGCACCGGGTGGTTGTAGCCGTGGATGGCCGACCACCAGGAGGACATGCCGTCCACCAGCTCGCCGGACCCGTCGGCCAGCCGCAGCCGTACCCCGCTCGCCGACTCCACGACGAGCGGGTCCTGCCGACCGGGCATGGGCCCGTAGGGGTGCCACACATGCTGCCGGTCGAGCGCCAGCAGCTCGTCCACGCCGAGCTCAGGCATTGGGGGCGAGACCGGTTCCCGCGCCCCGGCGCCGTACCGCGACCAGGTCCGTGCGGGGCTCGTTCGTCTGCTGCGCGGACGCGGCCTCGGGCGCGGACTCGGGCACCTCGGCGGCCGCGGGGGCGGAACCGCAGACGCCGCCGCCCTCGTGCCCACCACAGCCCGCGCCCTCGTGCGAGCCGCAGCCCGCGCCCTCGTGCGAACCGCAGCCCCCACCGCTCGCGGGCGAGCCGCAGCCGCCACCCGCCGCCCGGTGGTCCGGCAGCGTCACCTGGTCCGCGCCCTCCACCTCGAACCCGGCGTCCGCGATCATGTCCAGGTCGGCCCGGCCCGCCTGGCCCTCGCTGGTGAGGTAGTCGCCCAGGAAGATGGAGTTCGCCAGGTTCAGGGCCAGCGGCTGCATCGAGCGCAGATGGACCTCACGGCCGCCCGCGATCCGCACCTCCACGTCCGGGCACACGAACCGGACCATCGCGAGGATCCGCAGACAGCGCTGCGGGGTCAGGTTCCACTCCTTGGCGAGCGGGGTGCCCTCGAACGGGATCAGGAAGTTCACCGGAACGGAGTCAGGGTCGAGCTCCCGCAGGGAGTAGACGACGTCGACCAGGTCCTCGTCGCTCTCGCCCATGCCCGCGATCAGACCGGAGCAGGCCGACAGCCCGGCGGCGTGCGCCTTGTTGACCGTGTCGACACGGTCGGCGTACGTGTGGGTGGTGGTGATGTCCCCGTACGTCGCCTCGGACGTGTTCAGGTTGTGGTTGTAGGCGTCGGCGCCCGCCTCGCGCAGCCGCTCCGCCTGGCCGTCGGACAGCAGCCCGAGGCAGGCGCACACCTCGACGTCCTCGTTCTGCTCCTTGATGGCCTTGATGGTGGTGGAGACCCGGTCCACGTCCCGGTCCGTGGGCCCCCGGCCGCTCGCCACCAGGCAGACCCGCTTGGCACCGCCCGCGACACCGGCCGCCGCCGCGTCCGAGGCCTCGTCGGGCTTCAGCCAGGTGTACTTGAGGATCCCGGCCGTCGACCCCAGCCGCTGGGAGCAGTAGGAGCAGTCCTCCGGACACAGTCCGGACTTCAGGTTGACGAGATAGTTGAGTTTCACCCGTCGGCCGAACCAGTGGCGGCGCACCTTCCCGGCCGCGGCCACCACATCGAGCACATCGTCGTCGGAAGTGGCGAGGACGGCCAGAGCCTCCTCGCGGGTCGGCAGTTCGCGCCGCAACCCCTTGTCCACCAGCGTGTTCAGCAGGTCCATGAGAGCCGATCCTGTCCTACGGGAGGGCCCCGGGCCAAGGAGAGTTTGCACAACGCGCACAGTTCTCCGTGTGGGTATTGCCACATCATGGGCCGCTGGTCGGGCCGCTAGGGTCTGTGCACTGCCTACAAAAGCCCCGGAGGACCCATGGCGTTCGGCTGGATCGACGAGCAGGCACGCGCGCGCGGCCGGGCCGGGCTCGTCCGCACCCTGCGCCCCCGCCCCGCCGACTCCCCCCTCCTGGACCTCGCGAGCAACGACTACCTGGGCCTGGCCCGCCACCCGGAGGTCACCGCGGGCGCCGCGGACGCGGCCCGGGTGTGGGGCGCCGGCGCCACGGGCTCACGGCTGGTCACCGGCACCACCGAGCTGCACACCGACCTGGAACGCGAACTGGCGGACTTCTGCGGCTTCGAGGCCGCCCTCGTCCTGTCCTCCGGGTACGCCGCCAACCTCGCCGCGGTCACGGCACTGGCCCCGCACGGCTCCCTGATCGTCTCCGACGCGGGCAACCACGCCTCCCTCATCGACGGCTGCCGGCTGGCACGAGGCACCACGCAGGTCGTCGCGCACTCCGACCCGGAAGCGGTCCACAAGGCCCTCGGCACCCATCAGGGACCCGCCGTCGTGGTCTGCGACACCGTCTTCTCCGTCGACGGCGACGCGGCCCCGCTGGCCGCGCTGGCGGCGGCCGCGCGCGAGCACGGCGCCGGTCTGGTCGTCGACGACGCGCACGGGCTCGGGGTGCTCGGCCCCGGCGGCCGGGGCGCTCCCCACGCCGCGGGCCTGGCGGGGGCACCGGACACGGTGGCGACGGTGACCCTGTCGAAGTCGCTCGGCAGCCAGGGCGGCGCGGTCCTCGGCCCGGCCCATGTGATCGACCATCTCGTCAACGTCGCCCGTACGTTCATCTTCGACACGGGCCTGGCACCGGCCGCGGCGGGTGCCGCGCTCGCGGCGCTGCGACTGCTGCGCCGCGAGCCGGAGCGCGCCGCGCGGGCCCGCGCCGTGGCCGGGGCCCTGCACGACCGCCTGACGGCCGAGGGCCATGAGGCCGTGCGCCCGGACGCCGCCGTGGTGTCCGTGCGGGCACCCTCACCCGAGGACGCCGTGCGATGGGCGGCGGACTGCCGCGCCGCGGGCGTGGCCGTGGGGTGCTTCCGTCCCCCGTCGGTGCCCGATGGGATCTCCCGACTGCGGCTGACCGCCCGCGCCGACCTCGGCGACGAGCAGATCGGGCACGCCGTGGAGGTGATCGGCCGGACGAGGCCCTGAGTCGCGCCCGGCGGCCGCCGCCGGAGAGTTCACCGCTTCGGGCGACAGATATATGCATATCTCGGGGGATCGCACCCGGTCGGGCGCCGGTGGTGGCAGGCTGACGTCAGCACCAAGTCCGGGACCGTCACGCGCACCGGCTCGCTCCGTGTCGGACCCCGGTCCCGTGGGAAGGGGACGACGTCGCCATGGCAGACCGCCAGGAAGCCTCCGTCACTCTGCCGAGCGATCCCGCCTCGGTCGCCGCAGCCCGGAGGTACGTGTCCGACGTGCTCACCGAGTGGGGCCTGCCGGGCGACGCCGACGTCACCGACGCCGTACGGCTGATCGTGTCCGAACTAGCCACCAACGCCGTGCAGCACACACTGGGGCAGTCGCCCACGTTCACCGTCGACATCGCCCTGGAGCGCGACGCGTTACTGCGGGTCGGGGTCACCGACAGCCATCCCCGCTTCCCCAAGCGCCTGCCGGCGGCGGTGCAGCAGGACAACGGCCGCGGCATGGTCATCATCCGCTGGCTGACCGCGGAGCGGGGCGGCACCCTGCGGGTGCGGCCGACACGGGAGGGCGGCAAGACGGTCCAGATCGAGCTCCCGTGGCCCGGTCCGACGGCCGCGCCGACTCCGGTGACCGCCCCGACTCCGGTGACCGCGACGGTCGCGGTGGACCCGCTGAACCCGCCGACTCCGGTGCCCCCGTGCGCGGCGGCCGGACACCAGGAGCCGTGAGGCCCGGGGTCAGCGCGAGCCCTCCGACCGCTCCCGGCCCGCCGCCTCCCCCTCGGCCCCCGGCGCGGTGACGACGGCCCGCCGCACCAACCGGGGCAGGACCACCCACAGGCCGACGCACACGGCGAGGGTGGCGGCGCCCGCCGCGATGCCGGCCGTCCGGCCGAGCGACACGTCCACCACCAGCAGCACGGATCCGGTGAACGCCAGCGTCAGCACGGCCATCCCGAGCCCGGCGAGGCGGGAGGAGACCTGCACGACGGCGGGCTTGGCGTGCTGCTGGAAGAGCGTGCGATGCAGTGCGGCCGGTGCCGTGAACAGGGAGGCCGCCAGCACCGCCAGCAGCAGCGTGGTGACGTAGGTGGCGCGCTGCACCGTGTCCAGGGACGGGAAGCGGGGCGTGAAGGCCAGGGTGAGCAGGAACGCGAAGAGGATCTGCACCCCGGTCTGGGTGACGCGCAGTTCCTGGAGCAGTTCGGCGAAGTTGCGGTCGGCGCGCTCCAGAGGTGTCTCGTTGCGTGCCCGGTCGGGTCCTCGGTCGGCCATGGAGTACCAGTATCCGATCCCGCGCGCCCTCACGCCCCGTGCGTGCGGCGGGGTGACGGCCCGCAGGGCCGGGCCTCACCCCGCCGCACGGGTCAGCCGACCCTGCCGTACCACACGGACTTCGTCCAGATCCTCTCCAGTCTGACCACGGACCCGGTCCGCGGGGAGTGCCAGATCTTTCCCTTCCCGGCATAGATGCCGACGTGGTACACGTACCGGCCCGAGTGGAAGAACACCAGGTCGCCCGCCCTGCGGTGCGAGGAGGAGATGTGGTGCGTCCGGTTGTACTGGGCCGCGGCCGTGCGCGGCAGGCGCTTGCCCACCTTCTTGAACGCGTAGAGCGTCAGCCCTGAGCAGTCGAAGCGACGCGGTCCGGTGGCGCCGTACTGGTAGGGGGATCCCTTCTTGGCTGCGGCGACCTGAAGTGCCTTGTACGCCATGGTCGCGGCGGAGGCGTCACTGGACATGCCCGGGACCACGATGCTGCCGCCCACGGCGGCGAGGGTGAGGGCCGAGGCGGTGCCGGCCCGGGTCAGCAGCGACGGGACACGATTGAGCGCAGTCATGCGCAACCCTTCGTCAGCCGCCTGTGAAGGATGACCTGTCGGATTCGGACTGGCGAAGTAGCCCGGCCGCTGTCGCGGCTTCACCCCAAGGACCGCCCGGATCTCTCCGGCGGCCCGCCGTGCTGGGTCCTCCACTCCTGCCGATCCACTTCTGTCGACCGGTCATCCGGGCAGCGGCAGGATTCGGCGTCCGCCCGGACCGCCCCGCCGCGGTGGCGGGGGCTTGTCGTCAGCACCGGATCTTCACCTACGGGTATGGGAAAATCACAATGGAACCGGTGATTTGTGGTGTTACTCACCACTCACTCGTTCGGGTGGACGGTGCTGCGTTCGAGGGATGTTGACGCACCGTCCGAGGCTCGGACCTGCGCGGAAGGGCCTCATCGCGCCCTGCGGGCAGGCGTGTTGGGCGGCCGCATCCGGGCCTCGAACGGCGCAGCGGCTACTCCGCGCGACGGTCCACCATTCGGTCCGTTCGTGTCGCGGTGGACGCGTCAACACACGGTGCCGGACCCGGAAGTGACGGTGAGCCCGGACGGTTCTCAGTCCGCTCCCGGCGGCAGGGCGATCCGGGCCGTGCGGCGTTCCCCGTCCAGCACGCGCAGCGCGCGGCCGAGCGTGCGGCCGTGCAACTCGCTCTCGCCGCGCCGGTGCATCAGCGCCAGCGCGTCCCGCAGGGCCGTCGCCCTGCCCACCAGGGCCTGGGCGGCTCGCAGCCCGCGGTAGGTGCCGTGGGTGCCGTCGTATCCGGCGGGATTGATACGGCCGAGGAGGTCGACCACCTCGAGGTACCGGTCGATCAGCTCACCTTCGGCGCGGGTCAGTGCGGGCAGCGGGGGAAGCTCGGGCGGCAGCATCCGGGGCTCACCTCGCGCCGGGCGCGCCGCGCCCGGCCCCGCGGTTCGCGACGATGCCGTCCACCAGCCCGTACGCCCGCGCGGCCGGCGCGTCGAAGACGGTGTCCCGCTCGATGTCGGCGCTGATCCGCTCGCGGCTCTGCCCGGTGTGCTCCGCGAGCATCTCCTCCAGGCGCTCCCGTGTCCGGTTCAACTCCTCGGCCTGGATCACGAGATCGCTGCTCTGTCCCCGCACGGGCTCGGGCAGGCAGGGTTGACCGATCAGCACGCGCGCGCCGGGAAGCGCGAACCGCTTGCCCGGTGTGCCGCCGGCGAGCAGCACCACCGCGGCGGACGCCGCCCGGCCGAGGCAGACCGTCTCCACGTCGCAGGCGATGTAGCGCATCGTGTCGTGGATGGCGGTCATCGCGGTGAAGGAGCCGCCGGGCGAGTTGATGTACAGCGAGACGTCCCGGTCCGGGGCCAGGTGTTCGAGGTGCAGGAGCTGAGCCGCCACATCGCTCGCGCACGTGTCGTCGACCCGGGTGCCCAGGAGCACGATCCGCTCCTCCAGCAGCTTCGCGTACGGATCGTGCGCCCGCTCTCCGTGGTCGGTGCGTTCGGTGGACTCGGGCAGGACGTGACGGGCGGACGGTCGTTTCGGCACGGCGTCTCCTCTTGATCGCTCTGTAAAAAATGTACAGGACGTACGTAACAAGGGGAGGGTGTCCCGCTGAGAGCGAACGAGGTCGCGGTGCGGCGTGTCGGCAACCCGGGGCGAACCGGGATCTTCCGGAGGGGCCGTCGCACCCGCGGTCTAAGCTGGACGGCATGGCCTACGAGATTCCGGTGACGCAAGCCAGGGCTGAGCTCGCCGATCTGATCAACCGCGTGGTCTACGGCGGCGAACGCGTCGTCGTGACGCGGCACGGAAAGCCTCTCGTGGCCCTGGTCTCCGCAGCGGACCTGGAGCGCCTCGCCGAGCTGGACGCCGCCGACGGCCAGGTGGTCAGCACGGTCTCCGGCATCCGTGACGTCTCCTCCGGCCCGCGGGACCGGAGCGGTTTCGGGATCACGGCCGAGCACCGAGGCCCCGGCGCGCCCTGACGGCGGGGGCCGGGAGAGCGCTTCCATGCGCCCGTGGCCGCTGCGGGACGGGCGCATGGACCGGAGTACGGATCGATCGCGCGACCTCGCGCGGGCGTCGACCGCGTGATCAGTCGACCGTGTGATCAACCGGCCAGGGCCGGTGCCCGCTCGGCGTCGGCGGGGCGGGGGGTGTCGGCCGGGCGGCGCCGGGGCAGCGTGCTTCCCAGGAGCACCAGGCCCAGACCGATGACCGCCCACCAGGCCAGCGTCAAGGCGGGCCCGGACGCCGCGGCGCCGTCGAAGAACGCCACCGACCTGAGCAGGGACGCCCCCGCGCCCGGCGGCAGCCACTGACCGATCGTTCCGACCGGCTCGGGGAGCATCTGCGGGGCCGAGGCCGCCCCGGAGAACGGGTTGCCCAGCAGCATGACGACCAGCGACACCAGGGCGACACCGCGCTGCCCGGCCAGCGCCGCCACGCCGGCGACCGCCGCCCCCACCGCCAGCGTCGACAGTCCGAGCGCCCCCGTCTCGACCCACCAGTCGCCCGTGACGACCCCCAGCCAGCTGTCCGCGATCGCGGCGGCGACCACGCCGACCAGGGCCGAGGCGCCGACCAGGGCCGTGACCGCGCGCCGGCCGCGCAGCCCGAGCAGGGTGACCGCCGCGCCCGCGCCGATACCGACCATCGCCATCGGCAGCACGCTCGCCGCCAAGGCGGAGCCGCGAGGGTCGGTCGGGGGCGCGGCCACCACGTCCACCGTGCGGACCCGGACCGGGGAGCCCTCGCTCGCGGCCTGCCGGGTCACCGCCTGCTGGAGCGCCTGCGCGACGACCGGACCGGCCGCCGACGCCGTCAGCAGTTCGGGCCCCCGCGCGGTGACGACGACCGCGCCGTACACGGTCCGGTGCTCGATCGCGTCCCGGGCGGCGGCCTCGTCGGCGTAGCGATGGATCTCGAACGCGCCCTCGTGCCGCGTCAGCCCCTGCTCCGCCTGCGCGGCCGCCGCGGGCGGGCCGGCCACGCCGAGCGGCAGGTGGTGCGGTGCCGTGCGGGCGGCGGGCCAGGCGAACGACCACAGGGCCAGGGCGACGAGCGCGGGTATCAGTACGACGATCGCGACCACGCGGCGGCCGTGCCGGACCTCCGGGACGGGCGACCGCGTGGGTGCGGCGGGGGCTGCGGGCAGGCGGGGCATCTCCTCGGAAAAAAGAAGGATCGTTCGTTTTGGATTCGCCCCCACGGTCCTGGGTCCGGTGCCGCTTGTCAAGAAAGAATGTTCGTTCTACGTTGGGGCCATGGCCCGCGTATCCCAGGAACACCTCGACGCACGACGCCGGCAGATCCTCGAAGGCGCGGCGCTCTGCTTCGCCCGCAACGGTTTTCACGCCACCTCGATGCAGGACGTGCTGAAGGAGGTCGGCCTCTCCGCGGGTGCGGTGTACCGCTACTTCAGCGGCAAGGAGGAGCTGATCGCCGCGGTCGTCGGCGAGGTGCTCGACGTGCTGACCGAGACCTACGAGGCGGCGGCGGTGGAGTCCCCGCCGCCGCTGCCCGACGCGCTGGTCTCGCGCGCGCTGGAGCGCCTCAAGGAGATCAGGCCGGGCGTCCTGGACAAGGGCGAGTGGGTGTTCTCCCGCCTGCTGATCCAGGTCTGGACGGAGATCCTGCGCAATGAGGACCTCAGGGACGTCGTGCACACGGGCTACGAGCGCATCCGGGGCGCCTGGCAGCGGGTGGTGGAGAGCTACAAGGACGCGGGCCTGATCCCGGCCGACGCCGACGCCGACGCCATGGCCCGGGTGATGATCGCCCTCGCCCAGGGGTTCGCCGCGCAGTCGGCCGTCGTGGGCGAGGTGCCCATGGAATCCCTGCGGGAGGGCCTGCGGGCGCTGATGAGCATGCGGTACCCCCTGGATCGGTCACAGGTTGGTTAACGTCCTGGAAACGCGGCACAACTAGCCTGCCCACCCAGCCGCCAGGGACGAGGACTGTGAGGTGGGACGTGCGCCTGACTCCGCACGAGCAAGAGAGGCTGCTGATCCACGTGGCCGCCGACGTGGCCGAGAAGCGGCGGGCCCGCGGTCTCAGGCTGAACCACCCCGAGGCGGTCGCGCTCATCACCTCGCACCTCCTCGAAGGCGCGCGGGACGGTCGCACCGTCGCCGAACTCATGGTCTCCGGACGGGAACTGCTCACCCGTGACGACGTCATGGAGGGCATCCCCGAGATGATCCACGACGTGCAGGTCGAGGCGACCTTCCCGGACGGCACCAAGCTCGTCACCGTCCACGACCCGATCGTCTGACGGGGGCCGCGCCGTGATTCCCGGAGAGATCCTGTTCGCCGACGACGCGGTCGTCCTCAACGAGGGCCGCGAGGTCACCACGCTGACCGTGCTCAACGCCGCCGACCGGCCCGTCCAGGTCGGGTCCCACTACCACTTCGCCGAGGCCAACCCCGGCCTGCACCTCGACCGGGCCGCCGCGCGAGGCAAGCGGCTGAACATCGCCGCCGGCACCGCGGTCCGCTTCGAGCCGGGCATCCCCGTCGACGTCGAACTCGTCCCGCTGGCCGGCGCCCGCGTGGTGCCCGGGCTGCGCGGGGAGACCGGAGGTGCCCTCGATGCCTGAGCTCTCCCGTGCCGCGTACGCGGACCTGTTCGGCCCGACCACCGGGGACCGGATCCGGCTCGCCGACACCGATCTGCTCGTGGAGATCGAGGAGGACCGCTGCGGCGGCCCCGGACTGGCCGGTGACGAGGCCGTGTTCGGCGGTGGCAAGGTCATCCGCGAGTCCATGGGCCAGTCGCGGGCCACCCGGGCGGAGGGCACCCCCGACACCGTCGTCACCGGCGCCGTCGTCATCGACCACTGGGGGATCGTCAAGGCCGACGTCGGGATCCGCGACGGACGGATCGTCGCCCTCGGCAAGGCGGGCAACCCGGACACCATGGACGGTGTCCATCCCGACCTGGTGATCGGACCGGAGACGGAGATCATCGCGGGCAACGGCCGGATCCTCACCGCCGGCGCCATCGACGCGCACGTCCACTTCATCTGCCCGCAGATCGCCGACGAGGCGCTCGCCGCGGGCATCACCACCCTGGTCGGCGGCGGCACCGGCCCCGCGGAGGGCTCGAAGGCGACCACCGTCACCCCCGGTCCCTGGCATCTGGCCCGCATGCTGGAGGCGATGGAGCAGCACCCGCTGAACATCGGCTTCCTGGGCAAGGGCAACACCGTCTCGCACGAGGCGCTGCTCTCCCAGATCCGCGGCGGCGCCCTGGGCCTGAAGCTGCACGAGGACTGGGGCTCCACGCCGGCCGCCATCGACGCCGCCCTCACCGTCGCCGATCGCACGGGCGTCCAGGTCGCCATCCACACGGACACCCTCAACGAGGCCGGATTCGTCGCGGACACCCTCGCCGCCATCAAGGGGCGCGGCATCCACGCGTACCACACCGAGGGCGCGGGCGGTGGACACGCGCCGGACATCATGACCGTGGTGTCGCAGCCGCACGTCCTGCCCAGTTCCACCAACCCGACCCGGCCGTTCACGGTGAACACCGTCGAGGAGCATCTCGACATGCTGATGGTGTGCCACCACCTGAACCCGGCGGTGCCGGAGGACCTGGCCTTCGCGGAGTCCAGGATCAGGCCCTCCACGATCGGCGCGGAGGACATCCTGCACGACCTCGGCGCGATCTCGATCATCTCCTCCGACTCCCAGGCCATGGGCCGGGTCGGCGAGGTCGTGATGCGCACCTGGCAGACGGCTCATGTGATGAAGCGGAGCCGGGGAGCGCTGCCGGGCGACGGCCGTGCGGACAATCGGCGGGTGCGTCGCTATGTCGCCAAATACACCATCAATCCCGCGCTGGCGCAGGGCCTCGCCCGTCATGTCGGCTCCGTCGAGACCGGCAAGCTCGCCGACCTCGTCCTGTGGGAACCCGCCTTCTTCGGGGTCAAGCCGCACCTGGTCATCAAGGGCGGACAGATCGCCTACGCGCAGATGGGCGACGCCAACGCCTCCATCCCCACCCCCCAGCCGATCCTGCCGCGGCCGATGTTCGGGGCGATCGGGCGGGCCCCGGCCGCCACCTCGGTCAACTTCACGGCACCCCTGGCGATCGAGGACGGCCTGCCCGAACGCCTCGGCCTCGGCAAGGAGTTCGTGGCCATCGACTCGACACGCCAGGTCACCAAGGCGGACATGAGGCAGAACGACGCCCGGCCCGACGTGCGCATCGACCCCGACAGCTTCGCCGTCCACATCGACGGGGAACTCGTGGAGGCGGCCCCTGCGGCCGAACTGCCCATGACCCAGCGGTACTTCCTCTTCTGATGTCCCGCGCCGCACTTCTCGTACTGGCCGACGGCCGCTTCCCCGCCGGAGGGCACGCCCACTCCGGAGGCGCCGAGGCGGCCGTACGGGCCCGACGCGTCACCGGGGCCGCCGACCTGGAGGAGTTCTGCCGGGGGCGGCTGCACACGACGGGTCTGGTCTGCGCCGCGCTCGCCGCCGCGGCGGCCCTGGGCGTCGACCCCGTCGCGCTCGACGCGGCCGCCGACGCCCGGACGCCGTCACCCGCGCTGCGCGACACGGCACGCAAGCTCGGGCGGCAACTGCTCCGGGCGGCCAGAGCCACCTGGCCGTCGGAGGAACTCGACGCGCTGGCACGGAGGTTCCCCAAGGGCGCGCATCAGCCGGTCGTCCTCGGCCTCACGGCGCGGGCCGCGGGGCTCGGCGCCGAGGACGCGGCGCACTGCTGCGCGTACGAGAGCGTGAGCGGCCCGGCCTCCGCGGTCGTCCGGCTGCTCAGCCTCGACCCGTTCGAGGCGGCGGCGGTGCTGGCGCGGCTGGCGCCGGAGCTGGACCGTGTCGCCGCCCGGGCGAGCGAGGCGGCCCGGCACGTGCTCCTGGAGGGCCCCGACGCCCTGCCCGCCGACGCGGCCCCGCTGCTGGAGATCGGCGCGCAGGCCCACGCCGTCCTCCCCGACCGCCTGTTCGCGTCCTAAGGGCTGTCCCGTGATCCCCGGCGGGCGCGCGACGACAGCTACGGCACCTCGCCGCGTTGTCGGATCACCCGCATACATCCAGTATGCGGACGACCCTCCGCCTTGCGA